>NZ_JAWNEU010000002.1:0-491105 GCF_034107645.1 Enterobacter sp. 118C5
GTACTGTATTTATATACAGAAAAAATCAATCCAATTTAATAACTACTAAAACTCAACAGGACTTTTCTCATTATTAATACCTGTCTACATCTTTTGCAATCTTTGTTTCTAGCTATTCCGCACGCCAGCAGTACGAGAAGCAGCGGACTAATCAGGGAATGCAGATTAACCTAGCCCTCAGTGAGGAAAGCAATTCTGACTGGCTTCCCAAATGTGGGGATATTGGAGATAAGTAGATGCAATCAGCCCGGCCTTCGCCGGTTTTTTTTCATTTAGTACAGCAATGTAGACTTTACTATTTACTCTTCACAAAGAGATAACTTAACAACATACTGATTTTATTAAATAAACCGTGAGCGACCACTGTGAACCATAATCCAAATAAAAGTATTTTCTGGGCTTTATGAGATAACCTGACAGTTGTTGTTAATTCATGTTCTAGTTTTTGGGGATTAACATCAGCAATTGGTATACGCCCAACAACGAAAATAAAAATTAACAATAAAAATCAATAGATTAAAAAAAGACAGACTCCGCCAACCCAAAATTCTCCATCAGTGATTACTAGAGTCATCCGATGAAGTCCTGAAAGCCCTGCGGGCTTTTTTGTGCCTGCAATTTCCCCCGCGAAGTTCGTAAAATATTCCGGCTACACTGGAACATTACGCCATCAAACATTGTTTCGCTCATGCTCAATGAGCCATTCTTTGCGCGAAATACCGCCGCCGTAACCCGTCATCTTTCCATCTTTGCCAATTATCCTGTGGCAAGGGATCACAATGGCAATCCGGTTTGCGCCATTTGCAGCAGCGACGGCGCGCACAGCATTGGGCTTATTCATCCCTAGCGAAATGGCCTGATAGTGCGAAGTCTGTCCATAGGGAACTGCACGCAACTCATGCCAGACGGATTGCTGAAAATCACTGCCCGGGGCATCCACAGAGAGATCAAACTGTCGGCGAGTTCCAGCAAAATACTCGCTGATTTCTTTTACTGCTTGTCGGGTATGGCTGTTTTCACCGGTGACAATTCTGGCGTTAAACAAACGCTGGATATCGCGGAATTCTGTTTCTAACATCCGGCGATCGGTAAACTCCAGCAGACAGACTCCCCGCTCTGTCGCACAGACAAACATAGGCCCAAGCGTAGTGGTAAACCGATGAATGACAATCACCTCGGTTGCCTGAGTTGGCGCTGCGCCAGTAATCCGCTTGTAGGTGTAACCAAACCCGCTCAGGGATTCATAGCCATTGTCCAGCGCAACGTCAGTAGCCGCTCGCCCGCTTTTCAGCTCCTGCAAGGCTACGTTCACCCGCTGCATTCGCTGGAAAGCCTGAAAAGTGATGCCGTGATGTTGCAGGAACCAACGCCTTACCCGCTCCGGACCGATCCCCTGCTGACGAAGTTCCGCGTCTGTTACGCGGGATTTTATATCGCGCCTGACAAGCGCAAGCGCCTGTTCAACAAATAATGGCGCGCTGTGCGCATTTTCAGCGGGTCTGCAGACCTTACAGGGACGAAAGCCGTCCGCCAGGGCAGATTTGGCATCTTTATAAAATTCAACATTTTCGCGTCTGGGCTTTCGCGCCCGGCATACCGAAATGCAGAATACGCCAGTGGTTTTGACGCCAACAAAAAATACGCCGGTATATTCTGAATCTCGTTCGAGTAATGCCTGATACCAGATATCACACAAATTCTTATCGGTTATTTTCATCGCTAAAAAGTCCTGCAAACGTCTGACGAGTTCGAATCGCATGCATTACATCACTCAGCGTTGACTGCATGGCTGAATGAACAAAATTGCCCATTGAAATGCGGTTTACCCCGGCCCGTTTCAGCCTGTCGAACGACGGAAGATCGGGCATACACATGACGTTCAGGGGCAGACCCGTTGCCTCTGCAATGAGGCTGATGTCTTTCTCTGACGTCAGACAGGGAACAAAAAGGCCATCGGCACCTGCAGCTTTATAGCGCTGACCCCGCAATATCGTCTGCTGCAATGCATCTTCATGCCCGAGCAGGTAAGCGTCAGTCCGGATGTTCAGAAACAGGCTGCAGTTTTCTCTTCTCAGCGCATTGCTTACTGTTCTCAGATTACGGGAAAAATCAGAGACATCGTCAAGCTGACGCCCCCCGTTAATGACTCTGCTGTCTTCGAGGTTGACGCCTGATACGCCTGTCTGAGCAAGGCGTCTGAGATGGGCGACTATCTCTTCGGCTGAATCGCCATATCCTGCTTCCATATCAACGCTCAATGGCAGGCTGCTGACAGCCCGGATACGGGTGACCACATAAAATAATTCGTTAAACGGCATTCCCTGCCCGTCTTCATATCCCAGCGTGGACGCTATTGCCGCGCTGGACGTTCCCAGTGCCTGATAGCCTGCTTCTTGCGCTGCGACAGCGCTGGCGGCGTCCCAAACGTTGGCGATCAGCAGGGGCTCATGCTGGTTGTGGAGTTCTGCAAAATTCATATTCATTTCCTCTCAACAGATTGAAAATGAATCTAAGCATTCAGTAAAAACGTCACAACCGAAATTCAGACGACCATTTTTTAGCAAGCGTAGTCTGGATTCGCAGACCGGTCAGATCTGTTGTAAACCAGACGCGCCAGCCTGCATTTTGAGCTTATTAATGAACCAGCGTCCGGCCGGACCCGGAGGATGTTCTTCTAAATGCACGGCCTGCATGGCAAAACCCGGTCCGACGTCAGGCTGTATCTGCAAATTCAACGCGACCAGCTTACCCGTCGCAAGGTCCTCCTCCACCACTGCAGCGGCATATAGCCCCAACCAAGCCCGGCGCGCAGGAAGGCGTGCTTCGCGCCCATATCGGCCAAATGCCAGGTTTTTGACGACATCACGCCAAAGCTCCGGCCCACGGTAAGCGACGAACGATCGGCCAGCACCAGCTGAACGTGTTCCGCTAAAAGCGAGCGGAGGATCGGCCCTGGCAGGTTAGCCAGCGGATGTTCAGGTGAGACAACGGCCACGGCCGGCACGCTGAGAAGAAATTCTGAGGTGCATCCAGCCGGAATATGCGGCAGCGAGCCGATAATCGCCACCCGACAGTGGCCGTCCAGCAGAGGCTGGAGCACCGCCCCTAACGCTTCCACATACAAACGCAGCGGCGTGTCGGGAAATACCTGATGAAACGCCTGCACCGCAGCGGTGAGCTGCGCAACGGGAAACATCACATCGACGGAGACCGCCAGTTCAGGCTCAAGGCCTTCGGCTAAGGTGCGCGCCTTAGCCTTAAAGGCGTCCATTCCGGCAGCGGCAAGGCGCGCCGCTTCCAGCATCGCGACGCCCGCCTCCGTCAGTTTCGGATATCGCCCGGAGCGATCGAATAATGGAAATCCGACCTGCGCCTCAAGATTGGCCAGCGTCGCGCTGACAACCGACTGCGCGCGCCGCAGTTTACGACCGGCGGCCGAAAAACTTCCCTCATCAACGGCGGCAATGAATGTGCGCAGTTGATCAACAGACATACCGTCCAGCATGTATCGCTCCGGCAGATGGAACCCATCTAATTATATAGGCTATTCAGATAGGTCGAAGATTACTACTCTCTACGCATGTTCACTACTCTTCCAGAAGGAAATTAAGCATGAAAACAAAAACTGTAGGTATTATCGGCGCTGGTGCAATCGGGCAAGCCTTTGCGAAACAGCTGGTAAATGCGGGCATGAACGTTATTCTGAGCAACAGCCGCGGGCCGGAAAGCCTGTCTGACGTGGTTGAAGGATTGGGCCGCGGGGCTCGCGCCGGCACCGCACAGCAGGCCGCTGAAGCCGACATCGTTTTTGTCAGCACTAACTGGGACAAAACCGAAGCCGCGTTAAGCGGAATTACCTGGAATGGACGCATCCTGATTGACGCCACAAACCCGGTACTTTTGCCAGGCTATAAGCTGGCAGAACTGGGCGGAAAAAACTCAAGCCAGGTGGTGACCCAGTGGGCGCCGGGGGCTCGCGTCGTCAAAGCCTTCAATACCCTTCTTGCAGGGGTGCTGGCTCAGGATCCGGCGCAAGCGGGTGGCCGTCGTGTCGTCTTTATCTCCGGAGACGATGCAGATGCGAAGGCGGAAGTGAAAGCGTTAGCCGGGCAGCTGGGCTTCGCAAGCATTGATTTAGGCAGTCTTGAGATCGGCGGGACGCTCCAACAATTCCCTGGAGGGCCTCTTCCGGCGGTTAATCTGGTGCAACTGGCATAGCAAAAGGCAACGATAACGATGACTCAGCGAACTTCCGCAGAGACGTTTGAAGAATACCTTCCCGGCAAGCTGCTCCGGGAGCATCGGGCACAATCTTCCCGGGATGTATTCGTTCAAATTCTGGCCCGCAGACAAGTCCAGGAAAACGTCATTATTCCGGCGGTTCCGGAGCCCTTTATCGTCTGGATCCTCTCTGGTCAAGCCGTTGTTGAGGAGCGTTCCCCCGGCGAGGCGTGGTTAGCAAACCGCGTTACCGCAGGCGATTTCTTTCTCACGACGGCGCCCTCTCCCACTGAAATGCGGTGGCAAGCCGAGCCAGATATACCGTTCATCGTCATGCATGTGTATATCGGCGTGGCCATGATGCAGGAGTGTGAACTGCGGGAGGTCTCCGGCGCGCGCGACGAAACGCTATCCGCCCTGCTGGAACAGATACGCCAGGAGCTGTATCTGCATACTCCCCCAAGCGGCCCCTTTATCCAGGGGATTGCCCAGGCGCTGGCGGTACACCTGGTTCGCACCTACGGCACGCACACGAAACGACACCGTGGTGGGCTACAGGCATTTAAACTGCACCGGGTCTTCACGGCAATGCGAGAAGGGTTGGCCCAGCCGTTTGACCTGGCACGGCTGGCTAAGCTGACCGATCTCAGCGAATACCATTTTAGCCGTGCCTTCAAACAGTCGACCGGGCTTTCGCCCTCCCACTATTTTATCCGGCTACGCATGGAGGAAGCGCGCCGCATGCTGTCGGAAACCAATGATTCCATTATCAATATTGCCCTGAACGTGGGATACACCAGCCCCAGCCACTTTGCTGCCGTCTTCCTCAGGCATAACGGCGTGACGCCCTCGCACTATCGCAGCGATATCGTTCGCAGCAAAAGTCCGACAGTTTGAGCAAAAGCCCGCGCGAAGCCACCGCCTGAAACATCCATTATTGACCCGTACTTCAGACGTTCTTTCTGAAGCGTTGAAATTAACTCTCACGAGGATCAGTTATGGAACTTAAAGATAAAGTCGCTCTCATCACCGGTGCTTCAAGCGGGATTGGTGCCGCCACGGCAAAAAAATTAGCGGAACAGGGCGTCAGGGTCGGTCTCGCCGCTCGCCGCCTGGATCGCCTGCAGGCGCTGGTCTCTGAAATTGAGGCTGACGGCGGTGAAGCCATGGCGCTGGTTATGGACGTCACTGACCCGGCCTCGGTTAATGAAGGGGTCGCGACACTGCACAAACGCTATGGCCATATTGATATAGCCTTCAATAACGCCGGGCTGATGCCGATCTCGGATATTGCCAGCCTCAAAGTCGATGAATGGCACCGAATGGTAGACGTGAACGTAAAAGGCCTGTTTAACACCGTAGCGGCCGTGCTGCCGATTATGCAGTCGCAGCGGTCTGGTCACATCATCAATACCTCGTCGATCGCCGGGCGCAAAACGTTCCCCGGGCTTGGGGTGTACTGTGCAACGAAGCACGCCGTTGCCGCCTTCTCGGATATTTTGCGTATGGAGCTGGCGCCGCAGTTCAACATTCGCGTCACCTCGCTCCAGCCGGGAGCCGTAGAAAGTGAATTATTCGAGCATATCAGTGACGACAATTATCGCGCGCAGATGGAACAGCTGAAGGAGAAGATGACGTTCCTGAAAGCCGACGATATCGCCGACTCGATTGTTTACGTGCTGCAGGCACCGGAACATGTGGACATGGCAGAGCTGTTTATTATGCCGACCGAGCAGCCCTGGTAAGAAAGTAAAGCGGGTCAGGCAATGCCTGACCCGCTAATTTTCATCCGCGACGTTAGTTCGCAGATGCCGTCGGTCTGATCGTGATTTCTGTTGTATCGACACTCTCAGGCGCCTCGATGATGTGGCGCACGGCGCGGGCGATATCAGCAGGTTTGAGGGCAATAGCACGATACGCGTCCATCGCCGCCATGGTTTCCGGGTGCGTAATGGTCGAGGCCAGTTCGCTTTCCACTACTCCAGGGTTAACGCAGGTCACGCGGATATTCGAACTTTCCTGACGTAAACCATCCGAAATCGCCCGTACGGCGAATTTGGTCGCACAGTAGACGGCAGCCGTGGGCACAACGGACAAGGCACCAATCGAGCCGATATTAATGATTTGTCCCGAGCCCTGGGCTTCCATAATCGGCAGAACGGCGCCTATTCCCCACAGCACGCCCTTGATATTGACGTCAATGGTGCGCTCCCACTCATCCTGCTTGCCTGCCGAAAGCGGAGAAAGGGGCATGATGCCCGCGTTGTTAATCAGCACGTCAATGCGGCCCCATTTTTCACGCGCTGCCTGCACGAAGTCAGCCATCGACTGGCGGCTGGTAACGTCTAAGACTGCGGCCTCTGCTTCCCCCCCTGCACTGCGGATTTCAGCAGCCAGGGCGTTGATGCGATCCAGCCTGCGAGCGCCCAGGAAAACCTTCGCGCCTGCCTTGCCCAGCTCTCTGGCAATACCTTCTCCGATACCGCTTGATGCACCGGTAATTAAGATGACTTTGTTCATGTTTTGCTCCTTCAGTTGAGTTCAACGAGATAATAGATACTCATCATTGTTTCTTGTATCCTGCCTTTACTGGACTCACTGGTTAGCCATGTTAAACAATGAAAATCGATCTCAATCTGTTACCCGTTTTTCTGGCGGTCGCCGAGGAGCGCAGCTTCAGCGCTGCCGCCGTGCGGCTGGGCATAACCCGCTCCGCTGTCAGTCAGGGGATTAGGCGCCTTGAAGATGGTTTTCAAACCCTGCTGGTGATGCGCACCACGCGCTCGGTAAGCCTCACTGAAGCAGGTGAACGGCTGCGTAAATCGTTGCAGGGCCCCGTCGCCAATATTGAAGCGGCCTTTGAAGACGTCGCGTCGGACACCACACCGCGCGGCCAGCTCAGAATCGCGGTCACCTCAATTGCGGAAGCGTTTCTCTCTGGCCCGCTGCTCGCGTCGTTTGCGGCTGCGCATCCTGCAGTATCGCTTGATATCTTCGTGTCGGATGAGGAGTTCGATATCGTGGCGGCGGGCTATGACGCTGGGGTAAGGCTGGGTGAAGTTATCGAAAAAGACATGATCGCCGTTCCCCTTACGGGCCAGCAGCGTGAGAGGGTGGTGGCTTCGCCGTCCTATCTGGCGGCTCACGGCATACCTGAGCACCCCCGGGAGCTGGTTACTCACCGGTGTATCGGCTGGCGCCCTGCCCCGGACGTTGCCCCCTATCGTTGGGAATTTGTGGAGGCGGGCGTTCCCTTCGATGTGGCGATTGAACCGCAGATCACCACCAACGATCTGCGCCTCATGCTCAGCCTGGCACTGGCCGGCGGTGGCATAACCCTGGCCACGGAGGATACATTCACACCGTATATTGAAACGGGGCAGCTTGTTGCCCTGCTGGATACGTTTCTTCCCTCTTTTCCCGGCTTTTATCTCTATTTTCCCCAGCGTCACAATATGGCACCCAAGCTAAGAGCCCTGATCGAGCACGTCCGTCAGTGGCGACAGCCAGCGGCAGCGCAAACTGTTCAAAGCTAACAGGGCGCAGACCCTTCCGTGCAGATTTTCCTTACCCTGCCACCGCCGTTTGATAAACATCAACGACACCGCCCTCCTCCCATGGAAAAGTAAAAACGGACACAAGATACTTTGATCTCATTACAGTTTTTTCCTAAAGCCACCCCGCTTCGTCTGTGCCATGCTGAATCACGCTCATAACCGATAACGTTAAATGAGGATATTATGAAAAAAACAATTATCGCATTATCTGCCGTTCTGCTGGCTTCCCCAGTATTTGCTGCGACCACACATGCAACTGACGATACCGTCGCTGCGGCGAACGCAAACGCCAACGAAGCGAAGCAAAAACTGCACGAAGAGCAGAACAAAGGCGAAGAGCTGAAGCTGAAACAGCAGCATGCTGCGGAAGGCAAGAGCGAAAGCTTTGGCAGCAAAGTCAGCGAAGATTCCCAGAAAGCCTGGCATAAAACCAAAGAAGGCACCGAGAAAGGGTGGGATGCCACTAAAGAAGGCGCTGAGAAAGGCTGGAACAAAACCAAAGAAGGTGCCAGCGAGCTGGAAAAGAAAGTCACTGAATAACCGACACACTCACCTCAGGGCCGCGCTAGCGGCCCTTTTTATTGCTTCGAACAAAGGGTCTTATTGCAAACGTCCGGTTGCCCATCCCCGTGGTCATATTTTTTCGACCTCAGCATCAGGTTAATGAATGAACCGCATTGAAAATAAAGCAGGTTATTATATTTCCGTTCGCAGTAGCAGAATTCCAACGCCCTATAAGAATATATTTTAAATTACTATTAATATAATATATCCTACATCAAAAATGTTACCCTAACTTAAACGACGTTTAAGCAGATTTAAATAATAACATTTTTAATTACGTCAATAAACGTCACTACCAATTATTGAATTACATCTAAAGCATAAATAAAAAACGTAAATCTAAAACAGAAAAGGCAATAAAAACAATAATATAATAAAAGCAACACATAATTCCCATCAATAAATTAATGCCCTCTTTACGACTTACCCCTTTATTTACGAAAGCTTAATTTGCACATTCACCGTTTTCTGGCTATATCATTTTTATATCCTCAAAACCAAATCCTCTATTAATTACAGGGTTTTATAAGGCACAAAATACGCATAGCAAACATTCTTTTTGATAAGTAATTACATTCGCTCTGATGTTGCCACTCTGAATCCTGGCGGGCATCGTTCGCTCTAAAAAAGACGGTGAGTACTGTTTAATAAACAGCAACTCCGCCGGGGGCGCCCTTTACCTTCTCCAGAGATGGCTCGTCTTGCTCGTCGTTCACGATAACTCTGCTGGAGTAATACCTAAATGAGCCAAATCTCTGTTATATCAAAACTCACTGGCGTGGAAACGACCACGGAAGGCACACAGGTTACGCTGAGCCATTCCTCTATCGTTGAGCTTCATGTAGAGCGAGCCGATGTCTCCCACTTCGCGCGAAGCGGTAACGATCTGGTGGTGACCCTGCACTCAGGGGAAGTGATCACTCTTAAAAATTTCTACGTCACCGATGCGCAGGGCGTGAGCCAGCTGGTGCTCCAGGAGAGTGACGGTGCGTTATGGTGGATTGAAGATCCAACCGGGGCCGCCACGTACGAGTCCATCGCGTCTACGGACGCGTTGCTGGCCGCATCCGGGAGTGATGCCGGTGGTGCCGCCATCTGGCCATGGGCGCTGGGCGGCATTGTCGCGGCTGGCGCCATCGCGGCGGTGGCGAGCTCCAGTGGCGGCGGCGGTGGGGATGACGACGACGATGGAGATAACAGCAGCCCTCCTCCCGGCACGCCGGTCGATCCGTCCAACCCGGATACAACACCGCCGAATGCACCATCCAGCCTTCAGTTCTCGTCGGACGGTAAAAGCGTCACCGGTACCGCCGAGCCCGGCAGTACCATCACGCTGAAAGACGCGAACGGCAACGTCATTGGCACCGGGAAAACCGGCAGTGACGGCAACTTTACCGTGTCTCTCGGCACTCCGCTGACCAACGGCGAACAGGTGACCGCCACCGCGACGGATGCGGCCGGGAATACCAGCCAGGGCACAACGATTACGGCGCCGGATCTCACCGCACCCGATGCTCCGACAATCGGCAGCGTGACGGACGATGTCGCCCCACTAACGGGGTCGGTCACTAACGGCGGCAGCACCAACGATCCACGCCCGCAGCTCAGCGGCACCGCGGAGGCGGGGTCCACCGTGACCATCTATGACGGCGGAGTCGCAATCGGTACGGCGCTCGTCGCCAGCAACGGCACCTGGACATTCACGCCGTCAGCTGACCTGACTGAAAGCACCCACCAGATTACCGTGCGGGCAACCGACGCCGCCGGCAATCTCGGACCGGCCTCGCCGGTATTTACCCTCACCGTGGATCTGACCCCGCCGACCACGCCAACCGCGATTGTGCTGACCGACGACACGGGTGCGATCAGAGGGACCATAACCGCAGGCACGCCTACCGACGCTTCAAAGCCAATCCTGGCGGGAACGGGCGAGCCAGGTGGCACAATCACTATCTACGATAACGGTGTGGTGGTTGGCACCACGACGGTGCTGCCGAACGGCACCTGGAGCGTCACGCCGAACGGCCCGCTCCCGGACGGGACGCACTCGATAACCGTCGTTGAAACCGATGCCGCCGGAAACCAGAGTGCGGCCTCAGAGCCGATCATCTTCACCGTGGACACCACGCCGCCGCTGGCCCCCGGCGACCTCGTCGTGTCGAACGATGGCGGCACCATCACCGGCACCGCCGAGCCTGGCAGCACGGTAACCATCCGTGAAGGCGACGCTATCCTGGGCACCCCGGTGGCCGACAGCGAGGGCAACTTTAGCCTGACGCTGACCCCGCCTAAGCTCAACGGCGAAGTCCTGACCGCAGTCGCCACCGACGCGGCGGGCAACACGGGGCCAGCAACCTCCGCGGCGGCGCCGGATGTCACCCCGCCGCAGGCTCCGGTTATCGTGTCGGTGATTGACGACGTGCTGAACACAACCGGTCCCGTGGACCAGAATGGGCTGACCAACGACCGGGCGCCAACCCTGAACGGCACGGGCGAACCCGGTTCGACCATCACGATTTTCAACGGCAGCGATATTATCGGCACGGTGGCCGTCCCCTCATCCGGCCTGTGGAGCTTTACGCCGCCCTCACCGCTGGCCGATGGTACGTACGTGCTGACGGCGACGGCAACGGATGCCGCCGGTAACCCGAGCGGACAATCGAACGCGTGGACCATTATCGTCGACGGGACTGCGCCGGAAGCCCCGGTCATTACGCAGGTCGTTGACGATGTTCCCGGACGTACCGGCTCCCTCGACCTCAATGAGACCACCAATGATTCAACCCCGACGCTCAGCGGCACCGCCGCCGCAAATGCCACGGTGACCATCCGCGTGGACGGCGTTGATATTGGTACGACCGTCGCCGATGGCCTCGGCGCGTGGAGCTTTACTCCGGATACCCCCATCGCCGAGGGCCCGCATACTCTGACCGCCGTCGCGACTGACGCGGCGGGCAACATCAGCGGCGTCTCCAACAGCTGGGGCATCATCATTGACAGCGTTGCCCCGGATGCGCCGGTCATTACCCAGGTAGTGGATGATGTGCCAGAGCGCCTCGGCGCGCTCAATCCTGGCGACAGCACCAACGACACCACGCCGACGATCAACGGCACCGCTGAGCCGGGCTCAACCGTCACCATCCGCCAGGACGGCGTCGATCTCATCACGGTTCCGGTCGACAGCAACGGCACGTGGACCTTTACCCCCGCCACGCCGCTTGGCAACGGGACCTATACCTTTACCGCCGTCACCACCGACGGAGCGGGTAATACCAGCCAGGCATCAGGCAGCTTTACCCTTACCGTCGATACCACGCCGCCAGCGGCGGCCACTATCGCCACCGTAACCGATGACGTCGGCGGCGTTAACGGGCCGCTCACCAGCGGCGACACCACCGACGACACCCAGCCGCTGCTGCAGGGCACCGCGCCGGCAGATACGGTGATCACCGTCTATGACGGCACCACCCTGCTCGGCACCGCGACCCTCGACGGCAGCGGCGGCTGGAGCTTTACCCCCGTTATTCCGCTCACCGACGGGCAGCACACGCTGACGGTGCATGCCACGGATGCCGCAGGCAATACCACCATCTCAACGCCGTTTGAACTGACGGTAGATACCGTTCCGCCAGCCACGCCGGATATTCCGGCAATCACCGTCAATCCTGACGGCACAGAAACGCCGCTGAACCCGGGAGAAACCACCCGCGACACCACGCCAACCCTGAGCGGCACCGGCAATCCGGGCGATACCGTGACCATCTACAACGGCGGCACCAAGCTTGATGATGTGCTCGTGGACGGCACCGGCAACTGGACCTGGACGCCCGCCACCCCGCTGCCTAACGGCACCTATGACATTACCCTGACCGTCACCAACATGGACGGCACGGGCAACGAAAGCGCCCCGTCCCAGCCGGTCACCATCACCATTGATACCGATGCGCCAGTCGCACCTGCAGCACCGGTGATTACCGACAGCGTCAGCCAGATAACCGGCCCCGTTCCCGACGGCGGAACCACCAACGATCCGCGCCCGGTCCTCAGCGGCACCGGTACGGCGAATGACGTTATCAACATCACTGATACCGTTAACGGCACCCCGACCATCGTGGGCACCGTCACGGTAGACAGCAACGGCAACTGGAGCTGGCGTCCTGACAGTAATATTGGCGATGGCAGCCACGTCTATACCGCCACCGCCACCGATGAAGCGGGCAACGTCTCTGACGCTTCGCCGGCGATTACGATCAATGTGGATACCGTTGCACCGGTTACGCCAGTATTTGACGCCGTCGGAGGTCAGCCAAACGGTGGCGTTATCACCGATGCGACGCCAACTGTCGGAGGAACCGGCACGACTGGCGACACGGTCATCGTCTACAACAACGGCGTTGAGTTGGGCCGTGTCGATGTCGTTAACGGAGAATGGAGTTTTGTTCTGCCACAACAAACGGATGGCCTGCTGAACATCACCGTTGCGGGCGTAGACGCGGCGGGTAACGTCAGCGCGCCGAGCCCGGTCATTAGCGTCACGCTCGATACCGTTGCGCCTGAAATCCCCGTCATTAACGCCGTTGCTGACAGCCTGCTGTCCAACAACGTGCTGTATACGAAGGACGGCACGCCGACCCTTACCGGCACCGGTGAACCGGGCACTACCGTTATCGTCTCCGTAGACGGCACGCCATCTGCCGTGCCGGTAACGGTGCAGTCAGATGGCACCTGGAGCTGGACTGCCGACGCGACGCTGGCGGAGGGTCCGCATAGCTTCACCGTCTCCTCCAGCGATCCGGCGGGTAATTCCTCCGGGGATTCAGCGCCGCTGAGCGTGACGGTCGATACCGTTGCACCGGCCGATCCGGGCAACATGAGCCTGCCTGAAACAGGAACACCGCTGACCGGTACCGGCGAAGAGGGAAGTACCATCACCGTGAAAGACAGCGGTGGCACGGTCATTGGTACCGGCGTTGTCGGCAGCGACGGCAGCTTCTCCATTGCGCTGAGCCCGGCGCAGCTGGATCCAACCACGCTGACCGTGACCGCCACGGACGCCGCAGGCAATCCAAGCGCCGATGTGCCTTTTATCGTCACCGACTCGCCGCTTGAGCTGCCGCAGGTGCCCGTCATTACGGCCATCGTCGATGACGTGGACCCGGTCATTGGCGATGTGAAAGGCAAAACCACCAACGACACCACGCCAACGCTTACCGGTACGGCCGAAGCGGGCAGCGTGATTACTATCTATCAGGACGGTAGCACGACGCCATTGACAACGGTGACCGCCGACGGCAGCGGCAGCTGGAGCTATACGCCAGCCGCGCTTGGCGAAGGGCTGCACACCTTCGAGGTGACCGCGACCCTCAACGGTGCCACCAGCGGCCGCTCTCCGGCGGCCAGCGTCACCGTCGACCTTACCGCCCCGGGTACGCCAACCATTGGCTCGGTCATTGACGACGTTGGTCCTGTCACCGGGCCGCTGACCAGCGGCCAGACCACCAACGACAGCCAGCCGACCCTCTCCGGCACCGGCGCGGTGGGGGATACCATCTCCATCTACAACAACGGCGTGCTGCTGGACAGCGTGGTGGTCGGCAATACCGGCACCTGGAGCTACACCACGCCCGTCCTGCCAGAAGGCAATAACGTTCTGACCATCCGCGAGACCGATCCGGCCGGGAACCAGAGCGGTCTTTCGGCGGACTTCACCCTCGTGGTGGATTCCGTTTCCACCACGCCGGTCATCACCAGCGTAACGGATAATGTAGGCAATGCTGCGACCCCGGTAGCCAGCGGCAGCGAAACGAACGACGCCACGCCAACCCTTTCGGGGACGGCGGACGCGAACAGCGTGGTGACCATTTTCGATGGCGCTACCCAGATTGGCGTGGTTACGGCTGATGGCACCGGCGCGTGGAGCTTTACGCCAGAGACCGCTCTTGTCGAAGGGCCACACGCGTTCACGGTTCAGGCAACCGATCCGCAGGGTAACCTGAGCCTGGTCTCAGCCCCGTGGAGCGTGGTGGTTGACCTGACGGCGCCGACGGTTCCAACGCTGGATACGGTGAGTGATAACGTCCCTGGCGGCGCCACGGGCAACCTCACCAGCGGGCAGGCGACCAACGACACCACCCCAACGATTAGCGGCACCGGACAGGCAGGCAGCACCATCTACATCATGAATAACGGTACGCAGTTGGGTACGGCGATCGTCGACGGAACCGGCAACTGGTCCTTCACCCCGACCACGCCGCTGGACGACGGCAGCTACTCCCTGCGCGCGTACGCAACGGATGCCGCGGGCAATGCCTCGGCTAACTCGTCGGTCTTCGCCTTCACCGTCGATACCGCAGGCCCCGGCGTGCCGGTGGTGACCAGCGTGATTGACGATGTCGCACCGACCACGGGAACGCTCGCGTCGGGTAACAGCACCAACGACGCGCGTCCGACCTTCAACGGCACGGGCGACGTGGGCTCTACGGTGCACGTGATTGTTGATGGCAACGAAATTGGCACCGCCGTGGTCAATGCCCAGGGCATCTGGACCTTCACGCCGGGTACCGATCTGCCCGACGGACCGCACGCCATCACCTTCAACGCCACCGACGCGGCGGGCAACGCGGGCACCGCAACGGCACCGTTTAACCTGACGGTGGATACGGGCGTGCCGTCTGCGCCGGTCATTTCAGCCGCGGCAGATAACGTGGGCAGTATCCAGACCCCGCTCACTTCCGGGCAGAGCACCGACGACACCACGCCAACGCTGAGCGGCACCGCGACGGCCAACGCCACGGTCACTATCTATGAAAACGGTCAGCCGGTCGGCACCGCGCTGGCGGACGGTACCGGCGCATGGAGCTTTACGCCGTCCACGCCGCTGGCCGCGGGCAGCCACACCTGGACCGCCACGGTGACCGATGAGGCAGGGAACATCAGCCCCGCCTCGCCCGGCTTTACGCTGGTTGTCGATACCACGGCCCCTACCGCGCCGGTTATCAGCCAGGCGATTGACGATGTGGGAACCCTTACCGGGCCGCTCACGTCCGGGCAGACGACCGACGACACCGTACCGCGGCTGGTCGGCACCAGCGAACCGTTTGCCACCGTGAATATCTATGAGGGAACCACGCTGGTCGGAACGGGCACCGCTGACGGCAGCGGCAGCTGGAATATCTTACTCAATACCACGCTGACAGAGGGGGCGCACAGCTTCACCGCGCAGGCCACGGATGCCGCAGGCAACATCAGCACGTCGTCCGCAAGCTTCAGCCTGACGATTGACACCGCGCCGCCAGCGCTGCCGGTGCTCACCAGCATCCTGGATGACGTCGGCAACGCGGCAACGCCAGTCGCCGACGGTGGAACAACCAACGACGCGCAGCCAACCCTCAGCGGTACGGCAGAAGCCGGTTCGACGGTGAAAATCTTCGATAACGGCGTGCAGATCGGCAGCGTGACGGCCACCGGTGGGGCATGGAGCTTTACGCCTTCTCCGGCGCTGGGCAACGGCCCGCACACGTTGACCTTTACCGCCACCGATACCGCAGGCAATGCCAGCGCGCCAACCGCCGGGTACACGATTAACGTCGATACCCTTGCCCCGGCAGCGCCAGTCATCAGCTCGGTAATTGATGATGTCGGCAGCGTCATCGGCCCGGTAACCGGCGCCAACCCGACCAACGACACGCGTCCAGCGCTGAGCGGAACCGCCGAAGCGAATGCGACGGTACGGATCTACGATGGCATCACGCTGGTGGGCACCGTCACCGCCGATGCCAACGGCAACTGGACGCTGCCAGAAACCACCACGCTGACGCAGGGCACACACAACTTCACCGCCACGGCCACCGATGCCGCAGGCAATACCAGCCCGGCATCGGCCGTGACGACGATTATCGTCGATCTTACCGCCCCAACGGCCCCGACCGGGACCTTTAACGCCGACGGTAGCGTATTAACCGGCAATGCTGAAGCTGGCAGCACCGTCACTATCCGCCTCGCGGACGGCTCGACGGTGACCACCACAGCGGGCAGCAACGGCACGTACAGCTACACCTTCGTCAACAAGCAGACCGAAGGCCAGACGCTGCAAATCACCGCCACCGACGCGGCGGGCAACGTCTCGCTGCCCGGCTCGGCGCTCGCGCCGGTGGTGCCGCTCTCCGCCAGCAATAACGTCGAAGAGCTGGAACTCGGCACCACGGCCACCGTCACCAACAGCCAGTACAGCGACTACGGCTTCCTGCTGGTCGGCGCCGTGGGCAACGTCCTGACGCTGCTCGGTAATGACACCGCTCAGGTGAACTTCACCGTGGGCAGCGGCGGCAGCGCGGATATCGTCGTGAACGCCAACGCCACGGGGGCCGTGCTCTCTCTGCTAAACACCCTTGAGCTGGTGGTACAGCGCTTTGACACCGTGAACAACACCTGGACTACCGTAGTCGATACCGGGCAACCGCAGTTTGCCGACCTGCTGACCCTGGGGGCGACAGGCGTTTCGCTGAACCTGACCGGGCTGGCGGACGGCAACTACCGCGTGCTGAGCTATAACACCAACCTGCTGGCGACCGGCTCCTACACCAGCCTCGACGTGGCGGTGAAAGAGACCGGACCGGGCACCGTCACGGGCGACACCAGCCTTGACGGTAACGTGATCACCGACGTTGACCCAACCGCGGGCAGCGACAACGCTCCGGCCGGGGCAACGGTCACGGCCGTCACTAACGCGCAGGGTGTCACCACCAGCGTCACCGCCGACGGCACGGTGATCCAGGGTCAGTACGGTACGCTGACCATTAACCGCGACGGCAGTTACACCTACGATCTGACCAACACCAGCGCAGCGGTGATTGGCCGGACGGAGAGCTTCAGCTACACCATCACCCATAACGGCGTCAGCGCGTCGGCAAACCTGGTGCTGGCGCTGGGCACCGGTACCGCCACCAGCGGTATTGTCGCGGTTGACGACACGAACTCGCTGACCTTCGATACCACCGTCAACGCGATTAACAACGGTACGTCCTCCCAGGGCGGCTTTACCCTGGTGGGAATCAATCTCGGCAACACGCTGGGGCTGAACCTGCTGGACGATATGACCAACCCCATCATCTATAACGTGGAGGAAGGCACCACCCGCACCATGACCATCCAGGCTTCCGTTGGCGGCGTGGCCCTGGCATCGGTGTTCGACCTGTACATCTACAAGTTCAACAACGCGACGCAGACCTTCGAGCAGATGCGCGTTGAACCAGGCTGGCTGCGCGCGCCGCTGCTGGGCGGCACCTCGCCTCAGCTGACGCTGCAGCTGCCGGCCGGTGAGTACCTGTTCCTGCTGAATACGGCAGCGGGGATCACCGCCCTGACGGCCTACACGCTGGACGTGCTGCAGGATCATGTCTACAGCGTGGCGAGCGTCAGCGCGAGCACCTCCGGGGATGTTCTGACGGATGATATTGCGCCAGTCGGCACGCTGGTGACGGAAGTTAACGGCGTAGCGGTGAACAGCAGCGGTCTGACGAACATTACCGGCGAGTACGGTACGCTGAGCATCAACGCGGCCGGGGAGTACACCTACACCCTGAACAGCGGCGTCGGCGTTGACCACATCAGCACGCCGGATACCTTCGTCTACACCATTACCGCGCCGGACGGCACGAAAGACACGGCTTCGCTCAACATCACCCCAACCGCGAAGCCGATGGATGCGGTGAATGATGTCAGTACCGTGATGGACGTGACGTCGGTACACCACACCGCCGCGTACTCGGATACTACCGTCGGGTCGGCGAGCTGGAACGCCGCGCTGCTCACTTCAACCCAGGGCTCCGGCACCGGTACCTTCGTGGTGGATGCCAATACCGCGCTGCACAACGTGGTGCTGACGTTTAACGTCGCCTCGCTGCTCTCACTCGGCGGGTTAACGGTGGACTGGACGCTGACCAATGGCGCCACCACCGTGAGAACCGGCTCGTTCAACGGCGGGCTGCTGCTGGGCGGCACGGCGACGATCAACCTGACGGGTCTCGATCTGGAGGCGGGGACCTACACCCTGAACTATACCGGCAGAATGGGGCCGCTGGCTGCAGGAAATATCACCATTACCCCAAGCGTCACCGGCACCAGCTACTCGCTGTCGCAGTTCGACGCCACGGGCACCCACACCGTTGACGGCAACATTTTCGACGGCACCGGTTCCGCAGGGACACTGGATCAGCTGCACTCGGTCGATACCCGCGTGAGCATTACCGGCTACGACGGCGTCACCACCACGCTGGATCCGTACACCGGCAGCACGCAGGTGAATATTACGGGCCACTACGGCACGCTGGCGATTGCCGCAGACGGCAGCTACACCTACACGCTCAACCCGGGGATATCGCTCTCGACCATTACCAGCAAGGAGGTCTTTAACTACACCCTGACCGATGCCAACGGCACCACGGACACCGCGTCGCTGACCATCAACATGGCGCCGAAATTTATCAGTTCGGAGCATAACGATGTGGTTAGCGGTACGGCCTACGGCGACACGCTGATTTATCAGGTGCTGAACAGCACGGCGGGCAACGCGACGGGGGGCAACATCACCACCGCCGGCGGCGACCACTGGACGAACTTCTCCCTGGCGCAGGGAGACAAGATCGACATTGGCGATCTGCTGGTGGGCTGGGACGGAAATACCGCCTCGCTGGGGAATTATATCAATGTCACGCAAAGCGGTAGCAACACTGTGATCTCCATCGACCGTGACGGTGCAGGGAGCACCTACACTAATACTGCACTCGTTACGCTTGATAACGTGCAGACCACCTACGACGAGCTTGTGAACCAGCAACACATCATTACCTGATAGCACCTGCACGAGATGACCCGGGCGCGCACAGCGCCCGGGCATAAATAATAAAGCTGTACTTTTTTATTAGGGACAAGACATGGGAATAAAGATGCCTTACTGGTGGCTCTCGTGCTGCCTGATATCTGTACCCGCCATCGCGGCAAACCCGGCGGCAACCATCAATACCGGACAGCTCCGCGAAACGCAGGAACTCCCCTCACTGAATGGCCGCGTCGCCCCGCTGACAGGCAAAGCCGCTCCCGGTTCACTACAGCTTGGCGAGGCCGTCAACCGCGCCGTCACCTGGCACCCGGCGATCGCGGAAGCCGTGGGCAAACTCTACGAACAGAACGAAGAGGTCGACGTCGCAAAATCGAAATACTATCCGCAAATTAACGCCGGCATGGACAACGGGTATTCCCACGATGGCGATCAGAACGGCTTCACGCCGTCGCTGGTGCTCTCTCTTTCACAGATGCTCTACGACTTCGGCAAAGTGGCAAGCCAGGTGCGGGCCGAAAACGCCGGGGTCGCCCAGCAGCAGGCCAACGTGCTGGTCAGCATCGACACCATCGCCCACGATACCGCCATCGCTATGGTGCAGGTGCAAACCCTTCAGCAGATGGTCGACACCGCCAAAGAGCAGCTCGACGCCCTCTCCTCAATTGGCAAGCTGACCCGCCTGCGTAACGACGAAGGGGCCACCTCGCTCTCTGACGTGGTGCAGACCGACGCGCGCATTGAAGGCGCGCGCGCCCAGCTGATGCAGTATCAGGCCAGCCTCGACAGCGCCCGCGCCACGCTGATGAGCTTTCTCGGCTGGAACAGCCTGAACGAAATCAGCAATGATTTTCCGCAGAAGCTGGCCCGCAGCTGCGATATCGCCGAGCCGGACGATCGTCTGGTGCCTGCGGTCCTCGCCGCCTGGGCACAGGCGAACGTCGCGCAGGCCAACCTCGACTACGCCGACGCGCAGATGACGCCAACCGTCTCGCTGGAGCCGGAAGTCCGTCACTACCTGAACGATAGCTACGCGGGCAACGAAACGCGGGATCGCACCCAGTATTCCGCCTGGGTGAAAGTCCAGATGCCGCTCTACCAGGGCGGTGGGCTCACCGCCCGACGCAACGCCGCCGGGCACGCGGTGGAAGCGGCGCAGTCGACCATTCAGCGCACGCGCCTCGATGTCCGCCAGAAGCTGCTGGAGGCCCGCAGTCAGGTGATGAGCCTGCAAAGCACGCTGCAAATTCAGGGCCGCCAGGAGGCGCTCAGCGCCCGCACCCGCGAGCTCTATCAGCAACAGTATCTCGATCTCGGCTCGCGCCCGCTGCTTGACGTGCTTAACGCCGAGCAGGAGGTCTATCAGGCACGCTTTACCCAGCAGCAGACCCTCGGTCAGCTGCACCAGCTGCAGCTCAACTGCCTCTATAACACCGGGCAATTGCGTCATGCGTTCGATCTTGATAACCGCACCATCCAGACCGTGGAGATCCAGCCATGAAGCAACGCGACATCCCGCAGGGGGAAACGATGACGGATGAGGCGCTGGAGCAGTGGGCTCAGGCGTTTGGCTTTGTTGCCACGCGCTACCGCGTTGCCTGTTCGCCAGGCTCGCTCGTCGCGGGCGCGCCGTGGCTGAAAGGCAAACCGATGGTCCCCGCCCTGACTCAGCTTGCCCGTGAAGCCGGGCTGACGTTCCAGCTGCTGACGGCCGATCAGCAGTCGATCAACAGCTGGCGTCTGCCGGTGGTGGTGGCGCTGAACGATGGAAAAATCGGCGTGATTGAAAATTTCGACGGAGAGGACACGCTTGAGGTCAGCTTTTTCGACGACAAGACGTACACCAACCGCCTGTCGATGAGCGCGATGTTGCCCGCCATCCACCACGTTATCGCCCTGCGTCCGCTGGCGGCGCTCAAGGACAGCCGCGTGGACGCCTACATCTCAAAGTACCGTCCGGACTGGCTCTACCGGCTGGTGATGCGCGACCTGCGCCCCTACAGCTGGGTGATGCTGGCGGCGCTGTTTATCAACGTGCTCTCCCTCTCCGGCATTGTCTTTTCCATGCAGGTGTATGACCGGGTGATCCCCGCCCAGTCCTACCCGACGCTCTACGTGCTGACCATCGGGGTGCTGATCGCCACCCTGTTTGGCTTTGTGCTGCGCGTCGCGCGCGGGCACATTATGGATCTGCTGGGCAAACGCTCGGATCTGCGCGTCTCGGATCGCGTGTTTGGGCACGCGTTGCGGCTGCGCCACAGCGCCATTCCGCGCTCCACCGGCAGCTTTATCTCCCAGCTGCGCGAGCTGGAGCAGATCCGCGAGATGGTCACCTCCTCCACCATCTCGACGATTGTCGATCTGCCCTTCTTCTTCCTGTTTGTGGTGGTGCTGGCGATCATCGCGCCGCAGCTGGCATGGATCGCCCCGGTGGCGGCGGCGATCATGGTCCTGCCCGGCCTGCTGCTGCAAAAGAAGCTGGCGGAGCTGGCGAAGCAGTCGGCCCATGAATCAACCCTGCGCAACGCGGTGCTGGTGGAGAGCGTGCAGGGGCTGGAGGACATCAAGCTGATGCAGGCGGAGAACCGCTTTTTGCAGCAGTGGAACAGCTATATCCAGATCACCGCGGAATCCGGCCTGCGCACCCGCGAGCTCACGCAGAACCTGATCAGCTGGGGGATGACCGTCCAGAGCCTGGTCTACGCCGCCGTGATCGTGGTCGGCGCGCCGATGGTGATTGACGGCACGCTGACCACCGGTTCGGTAGTGGCCGCCTCAATGCTGGCCTCGCGGATGATCGCGCCAATGGCGACGCTGTGTGGGGTGCTGGCCCGCTGGCAGCAGGTAAAGGCCGCCAAAGAGGGGCTGGACAGCATTATGCAGCTGCCGACCGAGAACCAGCGCGAAGAGACGCCGATCCGCCAGGACGTGCTGCGCGGACACTATCTTTTCGAGCAGGCGCAGTTCCGCTACCACCCGGAAGATCCGCGCATGGCGCTGCGCATTAACCGTCTGGAGATCAGGCCGGGCGAGAAAGTGGCGATCCTCGGGCGCAACGGCGCGGGCAAATCCACCCTGCTGCAGGCGATGGCGGGCGGAATGGATCTGGCGGGCGGCGAGCTGCGGCTCGACAACCTCAGCCTGCCGCATCTCGACGTGGCGGACGTGCGGCGCAACGTCGGCTTTATGACCCAGAACGCGCGGCTGTTTTACGGCACCCTGCGCGAGAACATCACCCTCGGCATGCCGCGCGCCACCGATGAAGAGATTTTCGAGGTGCTGGAGATGTGCGGTGCGGCCAGCTTTGTGCAGAAGCTGCCGAAGGGGCTGGACTACCCGATTATGGAGAACGGCGTGGGATTGTCCGGCGGGCAGCGGCAGTCAATCCTGCTGGCGCGGATGCTGCTGCGCGATCCGAATATCGTGCTGATGGACGAGCCAACAGCCTCCCTTGATGAGCACACCGAGCGGGAATTTATCCAGCGCCTGGGGGCGTGGCTCGGCAACCGGACGCTGGTTGTCGCCACCCACCGCGTGCCGGTGCTGGAGCTGGTGGAGCGCGTGGTCGTGCTGAAAGATGGGATGCTGGTCATGGACGCGCCAAAGGCGCAGGCGCTGAACAACAGCCGCATGCAGCAACAGCAGCAGGCAGCAACCGGACGGGAGTGGAAAAATGAAAATCAGTCAGCGTGACGTGGCCGCGATGGACGATCTGGACAATGCGCTCGACTCCGAAAGCGGCTATACCGGCGCGCGGCGGATCGTGATCTTCTCGTTGCTGATGTTTGTGGCGCTGGGCGTCTGGGCGTGGTTTGGGATGCTGGATGAAGTCTCAACGGGAACCGGAAAAGTGATCCCCAGCTCGCGCGAGCAGGTATTGCAGTCGCTGGACGGGGGGATCCTCACCGAGCTGAACGTTCACGAGGGCGATCAGGTGCAGGCCGGACAGGTGCTGGCGCGGCTGGATCCGACGCGTTCCGAATCGAACGTCGGCGAAAGCGCGGCGCGCTACCGTGCGTCGCTGGCCTCCAGCGCGCGTCTGTACGCCGAGGTCAACGATCTGCCGCTGAAGTTCCCGCCTTCGCTGGAGAAATGGACCGAACTGACCGCCGCCGAAACGCGGCTCTACAATTCCCGCCGCGCGCAGCTTGAGGACACGCAGCGTGAACTGCGTGCAGCGCTGGATCTCGCAAACAAAGAGCTGGCGATCACCCAGCGGCTGGTAAAAACCGGCGCCGCCAGCCACGTGGAAGTGCTGCGCCTGCAGCGGCAGAAAAGCGACCTGGAGCTGAAGCTCACCGACGTGCGTTCCCAGTATTACGTTCAGGCGCGCGAGGCGTTATCCAAAGCCAACGCCGAGGTGGATATGGTCTCAGCGATCCTGAAAGGCCGCGAGGATTCCGTCACCCGCCTGACGGTAAAATCCCCGGTGCGCGGGATCGTGAAAAACATCAAGGTCACCACCATCGGCGGCGTGATCCCGCCCAACGGCGAGCTGATGGAGATTGTGCCGGTTGACGATCATTTGCTGATTGAAACCCGCCTCTCCCCGCGCGATATCGCCTTTATCCACCCGAACCAGGAGGCGCTGGTGAAGATCACCGCCTACGATTACGCCATCTACGGCGGGCTGCACGGGGTGGTGGAGACCATTTCGCCGGACACCATTCAGGACGAAGCCAAGCCGGAGGTGTTCTATTACCGGGTGTTTATCCGCACCAGCCAGGATTACCTGGTGAATAAGGCGGGCAGGCATTTCTCGATCGTGCCGGGGATGATTGCCACTGTGGACATCAAGACCGGTGAGAAAACGGTGCTGGATTATCTGATCAAGCCGTTTAACCGGGCGAAGGAGGCGCTGAGGGAGCGATGATGAAACGCCTTACATCATTTTCTGAAGCCGCCTCGCAGGATTTAACTTCTCCTGGGTAACCTGCTTTTTATTAGGGGTAATCGGGCGTATGGTCCTTCCACGCCAGCAAAATCTGGCGTCGGGATTGGCATCCCGGTTAAACTTAATGGCGGCGTAAGCTCTTGTTGCGCCGTGCGTCTGGCTACATTTCAATGGTGGGCTGGGCGGGGGCGTCGCAAGACGCGCCGGTGTCCATTAAGGCCGGTAATGCCAACTCCGTTCAGTCCTGCCACCCGGGAAATTGGCATTTCTCTGGCAGTGTCTTAATCACTTAATGGAAACTGTCATATGACCACCAGTAACGCACTTTTCACTACCCCCTTCGACCACAATACCGACTTCACTGAACTTGCCGACAACTGCCAACGCTATTGCGAAGCATTGGTGGAAGAGACCGATCCTGCAAGAAAAATAGCGCTCTGCGGTCGTCTTGCATCGACCCTCGCCCTGCTCCGCCCGATGCTGCTGGAGCCGCTCTCTGAGCACTTACAGGAACGTCTTACCGTCGATGTGTTCCCCGAACATGAACCTGCATTCAACGCTGAATCCGATCAGCTCTGTCGCTACTGCGAGGAAATTACGCAACTGTTGATGGGGGGCGCGCTCGCCCCTGAATCCGCTCGTGTGATGGGAGATTTACTCTTTGAACTGACGGGATATTTTGCCGACCAGTTAAAAGCCCCTCGCTGGCTAAGAACGGAGGCTGGCGTAGCGTTGTTGGGTTGACGTGGTTTTCTCCCTCTCCCTGTGGGAGAGGGCCGGGGTGAGGGCATCAAACCGTACTCATTTTAAATTTATAAACAGGACGTTAATAGAGGTCGTTTTCCCCGGTACGATATTGACCGCACCGGGTTTCACTCGTAATTACAGCGAGATCTTCAAACGTCGAACCGCTTCTTTCAGCTGCTCATCCGTTGGAGTGACGAATGACATGCGCAGCGTTGTCTGGTCCGGTTCGTTGCAGTAGAAGAACTCGCCCGGTACAAACACCACGCCGTTGCTTAAGGTTTTTTCCAGCCATTTCGTCGTGTTCATGCCGTTGTTCATTTTTGCCCACAGGAACATGCCGCCCTTCGGCTTGTGGAACGACATCACATCGCCCAGCTCGGCTTCCAGTTCCGTTGCAAACGTCTGGTATTTCTGGCGATAGGCCTCGCGGATCGTTTTAATCTGGTTCGCCAGACGCCCGGTTTTCAGATACTCGTAGGTCATCAGCTGGGACAGCGTGCTGGTGTGCAGATCGGTGGTTTGCTTGAGGTTCACCACCGCGCGCTTCAGCCACTCCGGCACCAGCACCCAGCCCACGCGGGTGCCCGGCGCGAGGATTTTGGAGAAGGTAGAGGTATACACCACGTTATCTTCATTGCCGATATCTTTCGCATGGGCAATCAGCGGGCGGAACACGTCGTCGGTGTAGTTAATTTCGCTGTACGGATCGTCTTCGATAATCACGAAATCATAGCGCTTTGATAATTCCACCAGCTGTTTACGGCGCGCTTCGGAAAGCGTTACGCCGCCGGGGTTACCAAAGGTTGGAACGATATAAACCGCCTTGATGGTTTTCTTTGCCACCAGCGCTTCAAGCTCATCGACCTTCATGCCGTCGCCGTCGGTGCCGACGGATTCAAAATTCGCCTGCGCCAGGCCAAAGACCTGCAGCGCGGCGAGATAGGTTGGACGTTCAACGACAACCGTATCGCCAGGATTGATTAACGCGCGCGCCAGCACGTCCAGAGATTGTTGAGAGCCGGAAGTAATGACCACGTCATCGGCCTTACAGGCGATGCCGCGCCCCTCGCAAATGCGTTTAATTTCCTCGCGCAGCCCCGGTACGCCTTCCGTCAGACCATACTGGAACGCCTCGCCAAAATGCTGTGACAACACGGCATCGGCGGCAATTTTAAGCCCTTCGCGATCGAACAGGTCCGGATTGGGAATACCGCCGCCCAGCGAAATCACGCCCGCCATTTTGCTATGTTTTAATAATTCTCGGATGGCAGATGATTGCAGGCCCTGCGCGCTGCTGGCGAGTTTGTTTGCAGACATTCTTTGATTACCTTCTTTTTTTATATTGTGCCCAATCTTAGCAGAATATGAGCAATAAATTCCGTTAGCTTAGGGAGGGGACGTAAATCCTGTCGCCACAGTAAATGCACCGGCCTCGGCGCGGGCGTGAACGGCTCCAGCACCCGCACCAGCCTGCCGCTTGCCAGCTCTTCCGCCACCAGCACCTCCGGCTGCAGCAGCAGCCCTGCTCCGGCTCGCGCCGCCATGCGTAAACCGTAGCCGTCGTTGCATCTTAAGATCGCATCCCGCTTCCAGCGCACCTCCCCTTCCGCACCCGGCAGCCGCCACTCGTTGCGCGCGGTCCACACCGTGTGCGACAGGCACAGATGATCCACCAGATCGGCGGGCGTCTGCGGCGTGCCGTGTCGCGCCAGATAATCCGGCGCGGCGCAGATCGCCATGTTGTAGGGACACAGATATTTCGCCACCAGATCGTCATTGCGGATATCGCCAATGCGAATGGCCAGATCGACCCCCTCTTCCACCAGATCGACCATTCGATTGGTGAGATCCAGTTCGATACGCACTTCCGGATAGCGCTGCAAAAATGAGGCCGTCAGAGGAGCGATCGCGCAGCCGCCAAACGACGTAGGGGCCGTGACGCGCAGGGTGCCGGCGGGCGCCGCGCGCAGCCGCTCAACCGCGCTTTCGGCAATCGAGACCTGCTCCAGCACCCGCCTGGCCTCTTCGAAATAAACGCGTCCTGCATCGGTCAGGCTCTGGCGACGGGTATTGCGCTCCAGCAGCCGCGTTCCGAGCTGCGATTCCAGCAGCGCAATATATTTCCCGACCATGACCGCCGACATCTCCAGCCGTGCCGCCGCGCCGGTAAAGCTGCCGCTCTCAACCACCGCGATAAACGTCTCCATGCCGCGAAGCTTATCCATATTCCAAACCCCTGGTTAGCAATCATCTAACTTTAGCCCAGTTTATCTGATTTTTTATTTATTAAAGAATGAGGGCTCACAACATAAGGAGTCTGCTATGAAAATCGTCATTATTGGTGCCAGCGGTACGGTCGGTCGTGCCGTAACCGAAGAGTTAAGCCGTCGTCACGAGGTCATCCGTGTCGGTCGCACGCAGGGCGACTACCAGGTGGATATCACCTCGCAGGCGAGCGTACAGGCGCTGTTTGAGAAAATCGGCCATGTGGATGCGATTGTCTCCGCCAGCGGTGGCCTCTACTTTGGCCCGCTCGCGACCATGAAGGACAGCGACTTCAACCAGGGCCTGCAGGACAAGCTGCTGGGGCAGGTGCGCCTGGCGCTGACCGGCCAGCATTATCTGAACGAAGGCGGCTCAATTACGCTGATAAGCGGGATTGTGGCGCACGAGCCCATCGCGCAGGGCGTCAATGCCACCACGGTGAATGCCGCGCTGGAAGGGTTTGTTCGCGCTGCCGCCTGCGAACTGCCGCGCGGGATCCGCATTAACCTGATAAGCCCGACGGTGCTGACCGAATCCGCCGAAGCGTATGACGGGTTCTTCCCCGGCTTTGAAAGCGTTCCCGCCGCGACCGTGGCGCAGGCCTACCGTCGCAGCGTGGAAGGGGTGCAGAGCGGGCGGGTGTATAAGGTCGGTTACTGAGCCTTACGGGCGGAAATCAGCACCAGCATCGGGCGCTCCGCCTCTTCGGCCAGTGCAGGCCAGGCGTCAATCTGCGCCTGCGTTGGCCCCCACTCATTGACTTCACTTATCGTTAACCCGGCCCCGATCAGCGCGTTAAGCGTGGTGCCCAGCGTGCGGTGGTATTTAATCACCCCGTCCGCCAGCCAGTTGCTGACGCGCTGGCTTTCGTCCTGATAACGGTTCACGCCCCAGAACCGCTCGCCGCTGTCGTCGGTCAGCCAGCCCTGACGGGAGGCGCAGGTGTAAATCGGGTGTTCCATCGAGAAGACCAGGCTACCGCCCGGTTTTAGCGCGCGCTGAACGTTGGCGAATAGCGTGTCCAGTTCCGGCAGGTAGTGCAGCGCCAGCGAGCTGTAGACCAGATCGAGGCTATTCTCGTTGAGCGTAAGAGACTCCAGATCGCTACGCTGATAGTGAATCCGATTGTCATCAGTCAGTTCAGCCGCGCGGGCGAGCATCTTTTCTGAGATATCGACACCCGTGACGTCAGACGCGCCCTGCTCGCGCGCCGCGCGGCAGAACCAGCCGTAGCCGCAGCCGAGATCGATAACCGATTTGCCGGTTAGATCCGGCAGCATTTTTTTCAAGGCAGGCCACTCCGGCGCGCCGTCCAGGCCCTGCACCGAGCGGGGAAGCTGTGCGTAGCCTTCAAAAAACGCCGGGTTGTCGTAGATGTTTTGTGCCATGACGGACTCCTGTTATCGCAACAGAGGCGAGGGTAAAATACCCCTCGCCCGTTGGCAACGTATCCGTCTGATAAATCAGAGCCTGCGCCGGATCTTCTCTACCATGGCGGCGGTCGAAATCCCGTAGCGGTCGTGCAGGGTGGGCAGCGCGCCCGCATCAAGGAACGCGTCCGGCAGCGCGACGGTATCGAAATCCACGTTAACGCGGTTGCGCATCAGCAGCGACGCGACGGCTTCGCACAGCCCGCCCACGCTGCTGTGGTTTTCCGCCACAATGACCAGCCGTCCCGGCTTTGCGGCCTGGGCCAGGATCGTCTCTTCGTCCAGCGGCTTAATGGTGGGCGAGTGCAGCACCGCCACGCTGACGTTATCCTTACGCAGCTGCTTCGCCGCCTCCAGCGCGCGCATGGTCATCAGGCCTGAGGCGACGATCAGGACATCGCTCCCCTCTTCAAGCAGCACGGCTTTGCCAATCTTAAACTGGTAGTTGTACTGGTCCAGCACCACCGGCACCTTGCCGCGCAGCAGGCGCATATAGACCGGGCCGTCGTGCGCTGCCATCGCCGGCACCGCCTGTTCCGTGTCAATTGCGTCACAGGGATCGATAATCGTCATGCCCGGAATACCGCGCATAATCGCAATATCTTCCGTCGCCTGGTGGCTCGGCCCGTAACCGGTGGTTAGCCCCGGCAGCGCCGCGCAGATCTTCACGTTCAGGTGCTCTTCAGCAATCACCTGATGGATAAAATCGTAGGCGCGGCGGGTGGCGAAGACGGCATAGGTGGTGGCGAAAGGAATAAAACCCTCTTTCGCCATGCCGCCCGCCGCCCCCATTAAAAGCTGTTCAGCCATGCCCATCTGGAAGAAGCGTTCCGGGTAGGCCTGGGCAAAAATGTGTAGATCGGTGTACTTCGACAGATCCGCCGTCATGCCGACGACCTCCGGTCGCTGTTCCGCCAGCTTCACCAGCGCGTGGCCGAACGGCGCGGCGCGCGTCTCCTGGCCCTCTTCCGCGATAGAGGCAATCATCGCCGACGTGGTTAAACGCGGCTTTTTCTCCGTGGTCTGGCTCATTACAGCACTCCTTCAGGTTTGTTGGCATCCAGCACGGCGAGTGCCTTTTGCCACTCGTCAGCATCTACGCGAATAAAATGGTTCTTGTCACGCTTTTCGAGGAACGGCACGCCCTTGCCCATCAGCGTGTCGCACAAAATGACGCGCGGCTGGTTTTCCGGGTAGCGTTTGGCGTTATCAAAGGCCGTCACCAGCGCAGGAACATCGTTGCCGTTTACGCGCTGCACGTACCAGCCGAAGGAGGTCCATTTATCCTCCAGCGGCTCAAAGCCGAGGATCGCGTGCGAGTTGCCATCCGCCTGCTGGCGGTTAATGTCCACCAGCACGATCAGGTTCGACAGGCCGTGATGTGCCGCCGACATCGCCGCTTCCCAGGTTGACCCTTCGTCCAGCTCGCCGTCCGACATGGAGTTAACGACCCACGCCGCGCTCTGCTTATGCTTCAGCCCCAGCGCCATGCCAACGCCAATGCTTAAGCCCTGCCCCAGCGAACCGCCGGAGATCTCCATGCCCGGCGTGTAGGTTGCCATACCGGACATCGGCAGGCGGCTGTCGTCCGCGCCGTAGGTCTCCAGCTCCTCTTCAGGAACGATCCCGGCTTCAATCAGGGCCGCGTAGCAGGCAATGGCGTAATGGCCGTGGGAGAGCAGAAAACGGTCGCGCCCTTCCCACTCCGGCTCGCCCGGCTTAAGGTTCATCCCGTGGGTAAACGCGGTGGCCAGCACGTCGGCATAGCCCAGCGCCTGCCCGATGTAGCCCTGCCCCTGCACTTCGCCCATGCGCAGCGCGTAGCGGCGAATGCGCCAGGCCGCGGCGGCAACCTGTTGAACTGTGGTATCCGTCATCGTCGTATCTCCTTAATGGATCAGCATCCCGCCGTTCACGTCGAGCGTGATACCGGTGGAGTAAGAAGAGAGGTCGCTGCCGAGGAACAGCGCGGCGCGGGCAATATCCTGCGCGTCTCCGAGGCGGTTAAGCGGAATGCCCGCCAGAATGGACGTTTTCATCTCATCGCTCAGCTTGCCTGCGGTGATGTCCGTCTGGATAAGCCCCGGCGTGATGCAGTTTACGCGCACGTTGTCTGGCCCGAGCTCGCGCGCCATGGCTTTTGCCAGCCCCAGCACACCCGCTTTTGCAGCGCTGTAGTGTGGGCCACCGAAGATGCCGCCGCCGCGCTGGGCGGAGACCGATGAAATGCAGACGATGCTGCCCGACTTTTGCGCGCGCATAGTGGGAATAACCGCCTGGGACATTAGCAGCGTGCCGCGCAGGCTGACGTCCAGCACCGCATCGTAATTTTCGCGTTTGATATCCATCAGCCTGATCGGCTGAGTAATGCCGGCGTTATTCACCAGAATATCGATGCGCCCGTATTTCCCCAGCACCTGCTCAATGGCGGCATTAACCTGTAATTCATTGCTGACGTTCGCCGCAAGGCCCAGATGTTCGTCGCCCAGGCTCGCGGCGGCAGCCCGGCTGGCTTCGGCATCTAAATCAATAATGACCACTTTCGCGCCCTGTTCGGCATATAATTTCGCCGTGGCGAAACCCAAACCGCGTACGGAAGCCGCGCCGGTAATAACGGCGACTTTATTTTTCAGTAGCATATATTTACTCCATTCGGACAAGAGGGATTTAATGTTTTATTTCGGCTCTTCCAGTAGCGTAATCATAATTAAGCCAATGGCTGCGCAAATACCGAAATAAATAAACACGGAATTAAAACTGCCTGTTTTATCCAGCAGATAACCTGCCAGCATTGGGGAAACAAATCCGCCGAGATTACCGCCGCTATTGATGATGGACGCGGCAATGGGATAGGTTTTACTGTCCGCAACAGCCATGCCATAAGCCGTAAAAGCGGGCCAGCCAATATTCAGACAGAGGCCGACAAAAAATAGCCCGACGCAAACCGCCACGGTGCTTTGCGGAATATTCAGCATAATGACCATCATTAAAACGGTGCTGATGGCGGTAAACATCATGGTCGGTTTACGTCGGCGGCCGAGCAGCCTGTCGGAGACGTAGCCGCCAAAAATCGCACCGATAAACCCGCCGATGCACGGCATGCTGGCGACCAGCCCCATGCTCATAAACGTAAAGCCTTTCTCTTTCACCAGATAGAGCGGGATCCACGTCAACAGTCCGTACAGCACGCTGACCATCATAAAATAGGCCAGGCAGTCGCCGAGAATATTCTTCGAGGTAAACAGCCCTTTCACCGTGCTTACCGGGGCTAACTCCCGCACGCGGATTAGCCGATCGAGGCGTGCAAAGCCCGGTGAAATCACGATGTTTTCCCGTCTGGCGTCCGGCGTCTCCTGACCGGCGGTAATGGTCTCCAGCTCCGCTTTAGAGACGAATGCGCTCTCGGACGGCTTCGTACGTACCAGCAGATACCACAGGACGGCAATGACCAGGCCTGGGATCGCAAAGGAGAAGAAGACCCAGCGCCAGCCCCAGGTCATGGCGATCCACACGGCCAGCGGCGGCACGAGGATGGGCGCGAACATGGTGGCGGCGATGTAGACGCCCGTGGCCGTGGCCTTCTCCTTTGGCGGAAACCAGTTGTTGATGGTGGAGGCCAGCCCGACCGGGCACGGCCCCTCTGTTAACCCCAGCCCCAGGCGGATACACTTCAGGCCCAGAACCGAGGTTGCGGTGCCCATCAGCCAGGTAAAGGCAGAGAAGCCGAATATCGACAGCGCCACCATGCCGCGAATTCCCTTTTTGGCAATAAAAAAGCCCGCAGGAATTTGGCTCAGGGCGTATCCCAAAAAAAACATGCTGGCGATGGCACCGGCTTCGAAATTATTGATATGAAATTCGTCAATGATAAACGGCAGTACCGCACCAATATTTGTTCGGTCAGCATAGTTAATGGCATAAACAATAAAAATTAATGCCAGCACAACGAAACGGTAATTGGTTTTTTTAGTCTTTATGTAGGGGACAGCTTGTTCTATACGAGACATAACTTACCTCATTATTCGAACACCGTGAGTCGTTTTATTATTGCGTTCAACGTCAATATATCGGCTCACCCATGAAACGCCATTCAATAAAGCTCATTTATTGCTGAGATAAATTTGATTCGCGATACAGCTCAAAAAAATAACATCGGGATAAAATTGCCCGCTCGCAGTCTCAATGTTATGTTTTTTATCAATTATCGTGTAAGGAGTAGGCCATGCCCGCGCAGGATCGCCAGACGTTATCTCTGCCCTCGCTCAGAAATTTGCAGGCGTTTATCGCCGTTGCCAACGCCCTGAGCATCCATCAGGCGGCGGAACAGCTCAACGTCACGCCGTCGGCGGTAAGCCACCAGATCGCGTCGCTGGAATCGTGGCTGGGCAAGAAATTATTCATCCGCAGCGGCAAAGGGGTTCAACTCACCCCGACGGGAGAAAAATATCTGCGGGAGGTCTCGGCGGCGATGAGCGCCATCGGGCGCGCCACCGATCAGATCGTGAAAGAAAAAGACAATGCCGTGCTTCGCGTGCACTCTTCCCCCACCTTCGGGCTGTCATGGCTGCTGCGCCGTCTGGGCAGATTCCGCGCCGAATATCCTGATATCACCATCAACCTCACCTGCTCCTATGAGAACCTGCAGTTCGCCAGAGATAATATCGACATTGATATCCGTCACGGTATTCCGGACTGGGACGCCTACCGGGTGATGACCATTAAAAACGACACGCTGGTGGTATTGGCCTCGCCGGGCTATGCAGAAGAACATCCCATCAGCACGCCCGCCGATCTGCTGCAACAGTCGCTTATCTCATCCACCAGCACTCTGGTGAACTGGGAAAAATGGTTCGCCTGGCACAATATCGACAGGCCCTGGCTCAATTTCAGCCTCAGCTTCGACCGTTCCTACATGAGCTTTGAAGCGGCGCGCATGGGGCTGGGGTTTATTCTGGAGAGCAAAATGATGGCTACCGATCACCTGAAGGATGGCTCGCTGGTGCAGGTGCTGCCGGATGAGATGGGGATCGCCATTAACGCGCATCATCTGGTGATGCCGCACATGAACGAACGCGCGTGGAAGATCCAGCAGTTCGTCGAGTGGATCGATCGGGAGTTGCAATTGTCGGGGTATCACCTGTAGCGATACCCCAACGTGGCGTCAGGCGACCGTGCCCCAGACGAGGTTGCCCTTGTGGAACGTCGCGGTGCGCGGTGAAATGCGCGCCACCGCCTCGGCGGAGCAGGAGGCATCCACCAGCACAAAGCTCGCGTCGTCCTGCGCTTTCGGCCACACGCGTTCGCCTTTATCGTTCAGCGGCAGCACGTCGCCGGTGGCGATGCCGAGCGCGCGGGAGAGCGTCTGCTCGTTCGGGCGAATATAGAGCTGGGCGTAGAGATTGGCTTTTTCCAGCATGTCCCCTGAACCGTACGGCGACCAGTGGTCGATCACGCTGTCGGTTCCCGTCATCACGAACACGCCCTTCTCCCGCAGCTGCTTCAGCGGCATGTGCAGGGTACCAATCGGCACGGTGGAGGCGATGGTCACCTGCTGCGCCGCCATGCGGGTGGCAATCTCATCCACCTGCTGCTCGTTGAGCGTCGCCAGCGCGAAGGCGTGGCTGATGGTCAGCTTGCCCTTCAGCGCCGGCGTTTTCTCCACGGTTTCCACCATATAGTTCACCGCCGCCACGCCCGCCGGGCTGGTTTCGTGCAGGTGAATGTCCACCCCTTTGTCGTAATCCAGCGCAATCTGGAACATCAGATCGAGGGATTTCTCCATCGCGCCGTCAACGCTGGTTGGGTCCAGCCCGCCCACGTAGTGCGCCCCGGCCTGCATCGCCTCGCGCATCAGCTTTTCAGCGTTGGAGAGCAGCAGGCCGTGCTGCGGGAAGGCGACGATTTCGCAGTCAAAGCCTGCGGCCCGGCGCGCCAGCACCGCCTGCAGATTTTCCAGGTTTTTCAGGCCGGAAACCGGCTCTATATTGCAGTGGCTGCGGGCGATGGTGGAACCTTTCGACTGGATCAGGTCGATAAGCGCCTCCGCGCGCTCCTGGGTGTAGGGCTGTAGCTCCGGCAGCAGCTTCTGTTCAAGGCGGATCATGTCCTGAATGGTGGTGCCTGCCGGGCGGTTCAGCGAGCACCACGGACCGCCGTAGAAGGTTTTATCCAGGTGAATGTGCATGTCGCGCATCGCCGGAAGCATCAGCTTTTTACCCGCGTCGTAGTGCGGCAGGGTCGCGTCGGCGTGGCTGCCGTTGTCGCGCAGGGCAACGATCTTCCCGTCTTTGATCTCCAGCGTTTTCAGCTCGGTGCGGGTGCTCGTCGCCACGCTGCCGTCGAAGTTGAATCCGGCCTCCAGCAGCACGTTGTCGAGGTAGTAGTGTTTTGCGGTGATGTTCATCGGTTTGCCCGTCTCGCAGGTTGGCTTTGCGGTATCCGCAGCATACGCGACGGAGCCGGTGGCGCCAAACAGCGCGCAGGCGGTGACCATTTTGCCGCTCTGGCTGATAAACTCGCGGCGGCTTTTATTCTCATTCATCTTATCTTCCTTCATTAACAATATGGGTACCCGTTTCACCTCGCAGCGCCGCGGGCAGGCAGTCCGGCGAAGTGATGATCACTCGCCTGCCGCCGTGGCGTAAAAACTCCAGCGACGCGACGATTTTGGGCAGCATGCTGCCCGCCGGGAAGTGGCCTTCGTCCATGTAGCGCGTCATCTGCGCCACGCTGACGGTGCCCAGCGCCTGCTGGTTCGGCTTGCCGAAGTTAACGCACACCTTCTCCACGCCGGTGGTGATCGCCAGCACGTCGGCGCGGATCTCGCGCGCCAGCAGCGCGGTGGAGAGATCTTTATCAATTACCGCATCGACGCTCTGGTAGTCGCCCTGTTCGCTGCGTACGACCGGAATACCGCCCCCGCCCGCGCCGATCACCACAAAACCTTTCTGCGTGAGGGTCTTGATGGCATCCGCCTCAACGATGCAGAGCGGCTGCGGCGAGGCCACCACGCGGCGATAGCCGCGGCCTGAGTCCTCGACAAAATGCCAGTCCGGATACGCCTGCAGCAGCTCATCGCGCTGCGCCTCGCTAAAGAACGCGCCGATCGGTTTCGTCGGGTGCGTAAAGGCGGGATCGTTTTTATCCACCTCCACCTGGGTAACGACCGTGACCGCCTTTTGCTCCCCGCGCGCCGCCAGGCGGTTGTTGAGCGCCTGCTGGATGAGGTAGCCGATGCCGCCCTGGGTGTCCGCCACGCAGTTGGCCAGCGGGGTCAGCGGCAGCCCCTCCCGCTCGTGGGCGATTTCGGCACGGCGCAGATCCAGCCCCACCTGGGGGCCGTTACCGTGGGTGAGCACAATGTCATAGTCCGAGGCCAGCATTTCCAGCACCGACTCTGCCACCGCTTTCACCGCCTGCGCCTGATGTTCAACCGACTGGCTGGCGTTGTCTTTGATAATGCTGTTGCCGCCGATGGCGACGACCATAAGCTCTTTCATACGTTTTCCTTCACAACGGTAACTTCAGCGCTCGCAACTTCCCGGCTGTCGAGGAAATGCTTCACCACAAACATGCCGCCCATCATCAGGTAGGCCGTGACGAACATTAGCGAACTGCCCTCGGCGAAGCCCACCACCGGGGCGTGGATCACCCCAAACAGCGCCAGCAATGCTCCACCCGCCGCCGCAACGGCCCCGCGCAGCGGCTTGTTGATGATGGCGAAGATGGCGATACAGCCCCAGAGCATGCTGGCGAGCGGCGCGCCGTTACCGAGGTGCACCAGGCCTTCGTAGTAAATCCCCTTGCTGTGCAGCACGTCGGTGCCGATTTTCGCCGCGCTGGTGCCCGCCGCTCCCATCACGCTGTTCATCATGGTCAGCGCCCAGTTGGCGATCCACGGGAACAGGCAGATGAAGATCACCGGCACCTCCACTTTGGGCGTCTCCCTCACCACCTGGTTGGCGGTGACGACGCCGATAAACACCAGAATCGGCACGATGGCGGTCATCGGAATGATGGCGAGCATAAACGCCCCCAGCCCGAACAGCGGCACGATGAACATGGTCACCCCGGAGGCCAGCGTGTAGCCGATGCTGGCGCCCATCGCTTTCCAGCCCGGGTGGCCGACGTAGACCGTGACCGGGAACGGGTTGCCCATCAGGCAGCCGAGCATCGACGCCAGGCCGTTCGCCAGCATTATCTTGCGGGTCGGGTACTCATCCCCCGCCGCGTGGGCGCTTTCAATGTTCTCCAGGTCAAAGATGTAGTTAGCCAGCCCCAGCGGCACGGCGGACGCCAGATACGGCAGCGCGTGCGGCAGCCCCTGCATAAAGCTGTCCACGTGCACCTGCGGCGGGTTAAAGCCGAAGGAGGACATAGACGCTTTGATGGCTTCCGGGCTTTGCAGGCCGGAGATCCACGCTAATGCCGTACCGGCAATCAGCAACAGCAGACCTGTCGGGATTTTGGCGAAAATCGGCTTTTTACCGAACCAGTTGATAAAGATCAGCAGCAGGACGATGAACGACACGGTAGGCGCCTCGAACGCCTGCAGCATCGGGTTCATCGCCAGCAGCAGCAGGCCAAGCCCGGACAGGCACGACAGCAGCACGGTGCGCGGGATCATCTTGCGGATGGTCTCCCCCAGGAACGAGCCGCCCGCGAGGATCATCGCTTCCACGAAGCACCACACCAGGCCAATCTGGATCGCGAAATCCGCATCGCCGGTTTGCTGGTAGACGGGCATCAGCACCAGGAAGGTCACGGTGAAAATCGACGGCGCGCTCGGGCCGGACGGCAGCGCGGTGACGTCCTTTCGTCCGGTGGCGCGCGCCATCTGCAGGCCAAACCAGGCGTAGCAGATACTCGCCACCAGTACCGCCAGCCCGAAGGCCGGCGCGATGCGTCCATAAACAATCTCCTTCGGGATGCCGACGACAAAAATGAGCAGCCCCATCATGGTCAGCAAATTCGTTAAGTTGTTGGTCATCAACCCGAAATATGCCGCCCAGTCACCTCTTTTCCACTCCAGTTTCATGTTTTTCATGGATGCATGCCTTATAAAAAGTAGCGATCGCGGAAGGTCAACAGCGCCTTTTCAAAACAGCTAAACGGCGGGTGAACGATGCCCGCCCCAATCATGCCGATGCCCGCGTCCTTGTGGGCAATGGCGGTGTTAATGACCGGCAAAATGCCGCTGCCCGCAACCTTCGTGATGTCGATGGCGGTTGGAATGCCCATAAACGAGAGCAGCGGAATAGTGACGTTCGGGTTTTCGCCGAGGGTGATCTCGCGCATCTGGCGGGAGAAGTCGATCGCTTCCTCCACCGTGCCGCCCACCAGCGCAACGATCGCCGGGGCCGTCGCCATCGCAAAGCCGCCGATGCCGTAGGTTTCGGTGATGGCGCTGTCGCCGATGTCCAGCCCGGAGTCTTCCGGCCTGTAGCCCGCGAACATCGGGCCAATCACCTGCTGCGCCGGGCCGGTGAACCACTGCCCCGGCAGGCCGGAGACGCGCAGGCCGAACTCGTAGCCGTTGCGCGCCATAGTGGTGACGACGGTGCTGTACTCAATGCCGTGGGCGGCGTCCAGCGCGGCTTTACACATCGCCATCCACGTCGGGCCAGAGAAGTAGTCGCTGCTGGCGACAAACTCGAACACCTCGCGCTGCTGCTCCACCGGATAGCCCGCCTGGATCAGCCCCGGCGTCAGGGCCTGGATCAGCAGCGTGGTGCCCGCGTTGTTGCGGTTGTGGCACTCGTCGCCCATGTGCAGCGCCTGGGCCAGCATCAGGCGCAGGTCGATTTCGCCGATAATCTTCATCGCGTCGCGCAGCATCGGGCCGAGCACGTCGCGCATCCAGTTCAGGCGGTCGATCACGCTCTGGTCGTTGGCGCCCATGCGCAGGATTTTCGCCATCTGCTCACTGAGGTTGGTGAACGCGCGGTTGCCGTAGGTTTTGTTCTCAACGATGTGCATAAACATCGACGCGGAGGTGACGCCCGCCATCGAGCCCACGCAGTCGTGCTCGTGGCACGGCGAGAAGGTGATATCGCCTGAAGCCGCCAGCCTTGCGGCATCCTCCAGATCCGTCGCCAGCCCTTCAAACACCAGCGCCCCGGTGACCGCGCCCTTCATCGCCCCGCACATGTTCTCCCAGGAAACCGGCGGACCGGCGTGCAGAATGGTGGTGCGGGTCATGCCCGGCACCACGTTAATCGCCTGGTCATAGCCCACCAGCACCGGATGGGACTGAATAATGCGCTCAAGGGCGATTTTGTTCGCGGCGGCGATCTTCTCCGCCAGCGGTTTTTCCGCCAGCTGGTCGAGCGCCTCCACCACCTGCATATTGCCCTGCCCCGGCGGCGTCCAGTCCAGCCGGGTGACGGGAACGTGCTGTTTTTTGAGGTCGTCGCTGAACATCGCAATGCCGACGTTAATCACGTTCAGCGGCTGGTTGAATAAGGTCGTCATTATGCTTTCTCCCCTTTGCAGACAAATTCGCGTGCCAGTAATCCGGTATTGGTGCTGCTGCTGGCCCAGATCACGCCTGCGTCCGTCAACAGCTGGCACTGCTGCGCCAGGGACTGCGGATCCTGGTCGGTGCCGAGCACGTAGCCGAGGATCTCCAGCGGACGGTTATCGGCCTTCGCGATCGCCTGCGCCTCTTTAATAGCGTCGAGCATCACGCCGACCGGATCCTCGTGCGCGCCGAAGCCGAGCACGAAGTCCATCACGATGACGCCCACCTCCGGATCGCGCGCCTCCTGCAGCAGGCGGCTGATGCGGTTGGTCGGGTCGATCATCGGGTGCGGCTTGCCGTTGGTGAAGTCGTCGTCGCCAAAGTCGAGGAAGGTGTGGGCCTGGCTAACGCTGATGTCTTTCAGACGCTTAGCCGGATCCGGCTGGATGTTGCTGTAGACATCGTCGAATTTCGCAAGCGCCGCGAACATCGCCTCATCGCACAGGGTGCCGCCGCAGAACAGGCCGCGAATGTACTTCTGCTGTGGGGTCAGGCGGGCGCGCACCTCTTCAATCAGCGGCCAGTTGAGCGGGTGTAAATCCAGCGACTCTTTTTTAACGCCGGTGAGCAGCACCGCCTTCAGCGCCGCCTCTTTGGTGCCGCGGGCAAACTGCAGGCCGTCTTCATCGGCGGGCGGTTCGCTGCGGCCGAGGAAACAGACAACCACCGGCTTGCGGCAGGCGCGCGCGCGGGCCAGCACCTTCTCCGCCACGGCAGGGGCCGGCGGCTTAGAGATCAGCGCGATGACCTGGCTGCCCTCGTCGGCTTCGAGCATGTCGATAGCGTCGAGCATCATCAGGCCGCCGATTTTTTCGCTGAGATCGCGCCCGCCGGTGCCGATCAGCTGCGACACGCCGCCGCCGAATTCATGGATGCGCACGCTCAGCTCCTGGCTGCCGGTGCCGGAGGCGCCGACGATACCAATCGCCCCGCGGCGCACCGCGTTGGCGAAGCACAGTCCCGCGCCGTTGATAATGGCGGTGCCGCAGTCCGGCCCCATCATCAGCAGCCCTTTCTGGTGCGCCAGCTGCTTCAGCGCCAGCTCGTCGTCGAGCGACACGTTATCGGAAAAGAGCATGACGTTAAGATCGTTTTCCAGCGCCTGGCGCGCTTCGCGTGCGGCAAAGGTGCCGTTAACGGAAATCACCGCAAGGTTGCTGTCCGGGCGATGGGTTTTGGCGCTGGCAATCGTCGCGTAGCGTGCTTCGTGGGTGCCGCCGCTCTCTTTACGCGTGAATAACGCCTCAATAGCGGCCAGGGTTTCATCATTCGCCGCGTCGCCTTTAATCACGATCATCAGGTCGCCGTTTTTGGCGTCGGCTAATTCCGGCGTTAATAGCCCGAGGTTTTTTAATACGCCTTTGTTCATTTCCGTCGCCATGGCGACAAAGGCCTGCTCGACGCCCGGCAATTTATTGGCTTTGGTGGAAACGGACATCAACGACACCGAATCAAAGTACGTGTTCTTTTTTATGACGATTTTGGTTGGCATTGTTTTCTCCTGAATGCGGATAAAAGGGGGCCGCCGTCGCGCAGAATGCACGTCGGTAGAAATACTTTTTTGAATTAACGGCCAGCCGGACGTGGCTGGCCGAATGCGTTATGCGCCCGCCGCCAGCAGCAGGTCGGCTATTGCATCGAAGCCTTTTTCCCGCGCCAGTTCGAGCGGGGTTTTACCGTATTTATCGGTCATGTGCGGGTTCGCACCGTGGTCCAGCAGCAGCTTGACGATCTCCTGCTGCTTAGCGCCGCCGTCATTCAGCACGATGGCTTCCAGCAGCGGCGTCCAGCCGACAAAGTTGGTGTGGTTGACGTTAATATCGGTTTTTTCCAGCAGCTCGCGGACGATTTCAACGTGGCCTTTTTCACTGGCAGGGGTAATGCCCACGCCGCCAAAGCGCGTCAGGCGGTCAAGATCCGGATTCGCCGGAAGAACGATGCGCAGCAGGGTTAAATCATTAGTCAGGCAGCTAATCAGGAAGGGGTTAAAACAGGTCTGGTCCTGTTTATCAATATCCGCGCCGGCGGCAATTAAAAACTCCACGCAGGCGTAATGCTTTTTCAGGCTGGCAATAATAATGGCGGTTCTTTTCTGGCGGTTGGTGGCGTTAATATCCACGCCGTTATCCAGGCAGGCTTTTAGCGCGTCGATGTTGCCCTCTTCTGCCGCCAGCAGAAATTCCGTAACGAGTGCGTTTGCAGACATATTCAGTCTCCCAATGTTTCACTTCTGATGACCTGAGAATAGCAACAGCCTGGTCACAAAAGAATCCGCTTAAAAATGATTCATCGACACGCAATTCATTGTTGAGTTAAATTCAACAGTCAGGCTAAAACGTGCGTCTGTGCAACCTTTTTCTTATGGTTTACCGCTTTTTAGCGCCTCAGGCAGCATTATCCTTATGGTTTAAAAAGCCTTGCATGACGCGGCTTCGCGTAAATAGTCAGAACTGTGACCCACTTCAAATGTGATGTAACGGCGCTGTTAAAATATGTTCAAAACTGATGGCTGAGGACGCCGTGATATGAATTCCATCTTTACCGAAGAGAATCTGCTGGCCTTCACCACCGCGGCACGCTTCGGCAGCTTCAGCAAAGCCGCCGCCGAGCTGGGCGTGACGACCTCCGCCATCAGCTACACCATCAAGCGCATGGAGACCGGGCTGGACGTGGTGCTGTTTGTGCGCAACACGCGCAGCATCGAGCTGACGGAGTCCGGCTTTTACTTTTACCGTAAAGCCACCGACCTGCTGAACGATTTTCACGCCATCAAGCGCGGGATTGATACCATTTCACAGGGCATTGAGGCGCGGGTGCGCATCTGCATTAATCAGCTCCTCTATACGCCACGCCATACCGCAAGGCTGCTGCAGGTGCTGAAAAAGCAGTTTCCCACCTGCCAGATCACGGTGACGACCGAGGTGTATAACGGCGTCTGGGACTCGATCATCAACAATCAGGCCAACATTGCGATTGGCGCGCCGGACACCCTGCTGGACGGCGGCGGGATTGATTACACCGAAATTGGCGCCATTCGCTGGGTGTTTGCCATCGCGCCGGAACATCCCCTCGCCTTTGTTCCCGAACCGATAGCGGAGAGCCAGCTGCGCCTGTACCCCAACATCATGGTGGAAGACACCGCGCATACCATCAACAAGAAGGTCGGCTGGCTGCTGCACGGACAGGAGGCGATTCTGGTGCCGGATTTCAACACCAAATGCCAGTGTCAGATTCTGGGGGAAGGGATTGGCTTTTTGCCGGAATACATGGCGAGGGAGGCGGTGGAAGACGGTCTGCTCATTACGCGGCGCATCAACAACCCGCGTCAGGACTCGCGCATGCTGCTCGCCACGCAGCATGCGGCGACCGGCCAGGTGACGCGCTGGATTAAACAGCAGTTTGGTCCAGCGGGCGTGCTGACGAGCATCTATAGCGATTTACTGTGGCGCACTTAGCTTTTGGTCTGGACCCAGAACGCGTGGATAAGACCAGGAATGTAGCCCAGTAGGGTCAGAAGAATATTCAGGATAAACGCCCAGCCAAACCCTTTGCCAAGCAGCACGCCCAGTGGAGGAAGAATAATCGTAAAGACAATACGCCAAAAACCCATAAAGACTCCCTGCAAGCTAACCAGTTGAAAATAAAAAAGAGTATCTACTTTAAGCGTAGCCAGTTTATCGGCTTATGCCATAGTGCTCCCTCCCTTTTACCCTCTTTTACGCTTTTGACACTGGTTTAACAGGCGCATTTAGTTTAGCATTTACTTAATTAAGCAAATACTAAACTAACATGACCGAACTCGAACAACTTCAGGCCAGCGCCGGGCAGGCCGCCGCCCTTTTGAAAGCGATGAGCAATCCGCGTCGGCTGCTAATCCTGTGCACATTGTGTGGCGCACCAGGCACCAGCGCGGGCGATCTGGCGCGCGCCACGGGGCTTAGCCCCTCCGCCACGTCGCAGCATCTGGCGCGTATGCGTGAGGAAGGGCTCATCGACAACACCCGCGAGGCGCAGCGCATTCTCTATTTCATTAAAAACGATGCGGTGCATCAGCTCATCAGCACCCTGAAAACCCTTTATTGCCCGTAAGGAGCCGCTATGTCACTTCCACTGATTACCCCACAACAGGCCCACGCCCGCGTGGCTGAGGGGGCGAGAATGATCGATATTCGTGATGCCGACGAATATGCCCGCGAGCATATTTCCGGGGCACAGTCGGTGCCGCTGGATAAGCTACCCGGCGGGCTTAACGCGAGGGCTGGTGAAACGGTGATTTTCCACTGTCAGTCCGGGGCACGGACATCAAACAATGCTGCGCGACTTGCGCAGGCAGCGTTGCCGGCTCAGGCCTTCGTGGTTGAGGGTGGCCTTCAGGGCTGGAAGCAGGCCGGATTGCTGACAGTTGAAGATAAAACCCAGCCGCTCCCGCTGATGCGGCAGGTACAAATTGCCGCCGGGCTGCTGATCCTCTGCGGCGTGGTGCTGGGTTATAGCGTCTCCAGCGGCTTTTTCCTGCTGAGCGGTTTCGTCGGTGCCGGGCTGCTGTTCGCCGGTGTGACAGGTTTTTGCGGTATGGCACGGTTGCTGAAAGTGATGCCGTGGAACCGTCATACCTCATAAGCAGTAATCAATGAATTACGCTGTACCCGGCATCAGACGTCGGCTAAGGTGAAGATCGCTTAAACGATGAGGAGGTTATATGTTTTCTGTCGGTGATTATGTGCAACCACTTAAAGGCGGCCCAAAGCTGAAAGTGCTCGAAGTGAACGGTGAAAGCGTGGTGGCGGTACAGGCCAGCAATGAACAGGGCGAGAAATATACGCTGAAAGCGGCCGATTTGGCGCCGTATACCGAGGATGGTGATTTCGGCGTCTGCTGAACAGACGACCGGGCGGCGTGTTCCGCCCGGTCCGCGTATTAGATCAGAAAATCATCCAGTGATTTACCCTCTGCCAGCGCGCTGGCAATAGGCTTCGGCGTGCGGCCCTGGCCGGTCCACGTTTTCTCTTCACCGTTCTGGTCAATAAAGCGATATTTCGCTTCACGCGGTTTACGCTTTTTAGTCGGTTTACCCGCCTGCGCCAGTTCTGAACCCAGCAGGTCAGTCGGAGAAATACCGTCGGCTTTCATCAGTTCCAGCAGGGCATTAATTTTTTCCTGCTGTTCAGCGCGCTGCTGCTCTAATTCCGCCAGCTCATTGCGTTTTTCTTCAGTAACGACCCTGACCTTTTCCAGCATTTCCTCAAGAACGTCCAGGGATAATTCACGCGCCATCGCGCGCAGGGTTCGGATATTATTAAGATTCTGTAACGTCAAAGACATATTATTGAAAACCTTTTCTTTGGGGTAAATAGATAAATCGCCAACAGAATAATTCATTTCAGTTGAAATATCTACCCAAGGGGCCGTACGGGCATAAATGTAAATATATTTAAATATCGCCGTTAATAATAGCGTAGAGCATTTGCGGGAAACATGTTGATCCAATCACCGTATCAATATAAATGGTCAACTTTAATCCAAATCACAGCATACTGCGCTCCCATCAGGGGAGCGGATTTTTGCGTCAGCAGCGAAAACCTTAACTTCTTGATTTATAAAGATAACATCTTGAATGAGACAGATTATAACGAACCGAACAAAAAACAATCAACTTTAGAGAATTTTGTGGACAAAAAGCGATTAAATAAAAATTAATCACTAGTTGTTAGTTCAAAGATAGAGATATACGCTATACAGCTCAAACAAACCAACCTAAAGCACTAACCGCTGAAGGAAAACCGATTCCACTGCGTTCTTCTCAAGGAGTTCAGACATGTTCTCGCCGCAATCTCGCCTGCGCCATGCGGTGGCGGATACTTTCGCGATGGTTGTCTACTGTTCCGTTGTGAACATGCTGATTGAAATATTCCTCTCCGGAATGACCTTCGAGCAGTCACTTTCCTCTCGTCTGGTGGCGATCCCGGTCAATATTATTATCGCCTGGCCTTACGGGCTATACCGCGATGCCGTTATGCGTTTCGCGCGCCGTATCAGCCCGGCGGGCTGGATGAAAAACCTTGCCGACGTGCTGGCGTACGTCACGTTCCAGTCTCCGGTCTACGTGGCTATTCTCCTGACAGTGGGCGCGGACTGGCACCAGATCGCCGCAGCGGTCAGTTCGAATATCGTGGTATCAATGCTGATGGGTGCGGTATACGGCTATTTCCTCGACTACTGCCGCCGCCTGTTTAAGGTCAGCCAGTACGGCCAGGTAAAAGCGTAATGTGAAGCGACTGGCGAAAGCCAGTCGCAGATTTACTGTACGTCGCCAAACAGTCCCTTCAGAAACCGCTCCAGCGCCATACGCGAACTGAAACCGTGCGGAATACCATAATGCTCATGCCGTTCACCGCCTAAATAGAGCGGAAATTGCTGATAGTGATCGCAGGTTTTAATATCCGAGGCAGGCTCAGCAAATGACAGACTTCTGTCTTTCAGCGTCGGGTGAATAATGAGAGCGGTACGTCCCATCCTGGCTTCACGATTAACATAAACATAATTCTCGCCGCGGCGATATCCATACGCTTTTGGCGTCACCTCATCCATGGTGAATCCCTCTTTTTCAAGAACGCGTGCCACCTCGTCAGGTCGTAAATACATATCTTTTCCTCGTTATCTTTTCCTGCCCGGCAACCTTACAGTAATCAGCATTAGCAGGGCTTTCAGAATAGTCCATAAACTGGCGGATAACGCGTGACGCGCTTCAGATATTAAATTTCTGAACTAAACTAAACGGGAACACAAAATTACGGAGGATCGTATGTTTAACAGACCGAACCGAAACGATATTAACGACGACGCGCAGGATATTCGTAATGATGTCAGCCAATTAGCGGACACGCTTGAGGAAGTGCTGAAATCCTGGGGATCGGATGCGAAGGATGAAGCAGATGCAGCGAAACGTAAGGCTCAGTCTCTGCTCCGTGAAACCCGCGCCCGTATGAACGGACGTTCACGCGCTACGCAGGCTGCTTGCGACATGGCAAGCTGTGCTACGACCTTCGTACGTGAAAAACCGCTTTGTACGCTGGGCACCGTCGCGGCGGTCGGCATTTTTGTCGGAGCCCTGCTCAGCCTGCGTAAGTAAACCCGCGTTCTCAACCCCGGTAGCCTCAGGCGCCGGGGCTTTTTTATGCCCATAAGCCTGAAAAACCCGTACAGCCAGCCCTGCCCCGCTGTGCTCATCATCAGGGCAACATCAATCTGAATTTCCCATATCTTGTATGGTTGAATCTTTTATCAACTACATCTAGTATTCCCTTTAGAAAGACACATACTCTATGATGCGTTAACTCGCGCCGTTTTCTCATTCTAAATGGAAATACGAATCATGAGCATTATTATTTACACTCGTAACGATTGCGTTCAGTGCCACGCCACCAAACGGGCGATGGAGAGCCGCGGCGTGGCGTTTGAGATGGTGAATATCGACCTGGTGCCCGAGGCCGCGGATACCCTGCGCGAACAGGGATTTCGTCAGCTTCCGGTGGTGGTTGCCGGTGATACCAGCTGGTCTGGCTTTCGCCCGGACATGATTAACCGCCTGAGCGCTCAGGCCACGCGTGCATGAGTGGGCTGGTCTTCTTCTCCAGCAGCTCAGAAAACACGCTCCGCTTTATTGAGCGCCTCGGGCTGCCTGCGGTGCGTATTCCGCTCAACGAGCGGGAGCGCATTCAGGTGGACGAACCTTACATTCTGGTGGTGCCCAGCTATGGCGGGGGCGGTACGGCAGGAGCGGTACCTCGCCAGGTGATCCGTTTCCTGAACGATCCTCATAACCGGGAACTGATTCGGGGCGTGATCGCGGCGGGCAATCGTAATTTTGGCGATGCCTTTGGCCGCGCCGGGGATGTCATCTCTCAAAAATGCGGCGTGCCGTATCTCTATCGCTTTGAGCTGATGGGGACACAGCAGGACGTAGAAAACGTGCGTAAAGGAGTGAACGAATTTTGGCAACGACAACCGCAGAACGGGTAATTCAGGCTACGCCGGACTACCACGCATTAAACGCGATGCTTAACCTCTATGACCGGGAGGGGCATATTCAGTTTGGCAAAGATCGCGAGGCGGTAGAGGCCTTTTTCGCCGCCCACGTCCGTCCGAACAGCATTGCTTTTGGCAGCCAGCAGGAACGTCTCGACTATCTGGTTAACGAAGGTTATTACGAGGAGCGCGTGCTGACCCGCTACGACCGCGCATTCGTGGTGAAACTGTTTGAACGCGCCCATGCCAGCGGTTTTCGTTTCCAGACCTTCCTCGGCGCATGGAAGTTCTACACCAGCTACACCCTGAAAACCTTCGACGGCAAACGCTACCTGGAAAGCTTTGAAGATCGCACCGTGATGGTGGCGCTGACGCTGGCCCAGGGCGATGAAGCGCTGGCTGAACGGCTGACGGAGGAGATCCTCTCCGGCCGCTTCCAGCCCGCCACGCCGACGTTTCTCAACTGCGGTAAAGCCCAGCGCGGCGAGCTGGTCTCCTGCTTCCTGCTGCGCATCGAAGACAATATGGAGTCGATTGGTCGCGCGGTAAACTCGGCGCTGCAGCTTTCCAAACGCGGCGGCGGCGTGGCGTTTCTGCTCTCGAACCTGCGTGAAGCGGGCGCGCCAATCAAGCGCATCGAAAACCAGTCCTCCGGCGTGATCCCGGTGATGAAGATGCTGGAAGATGCGTTCTCCTATGCCAACCAGCTTGGCGCACGCCAGGGCGCGGGAGCGGTTTACCTGCACGCGCATCACCCGGACATTCTGCGTTTTCTCGATACCAAGCGCGAAAACGCAGACGAAAAAATCCGCATCAAAACCCTGTCGCTCGGCGTGACGATCCCGGACATCACCTTTAAACTGGCCAAAGAGAATGCCGACATGGCGCTTTTCTCGCCGTATGACGTGGAGCGAATTTACGGCAAAGCCTTTGGCGACGTGGCCATCAGCGAGCTGTACGACGAGCTGGTAGCCGACAATCGCATTCGCAAGAAGTACATCAACGCCCGCGATTTCTTCCAGACGCTGGCCGAAATTCAGTTTGAATCCGGCTATCCGTACATCATGTACGAAGACACGGTAAACCGCGCCAACCCGATTGCCGGGCGCATCAACATGAGCAACCTGTGCTCGGAAATTTTGCAGGTCAACAGCGCGTCCAGCTACGACGAGAACCTGGACTACGCGGAGATCGGCAAAGATATCTCCTGCAACCTCGGCTCGCTCAATATTGCCCACACCATGGATTCGCCAGATTTTGGCCGCACGGTGGAGACCGCCATTCGCGGGCTGACGGCGGTCTCCGACATGAGCCACATCCGCAGCGTGCCGTCCATTGAGGCGGGCAACGCCGCGTCGCACGCCATCGGCCTTGGGCAGATGAACCTGCACGGGTATCTGGCGCGCGAGGGCATCGCCTACGGCAGTCCGGAGGGGCTGGACTTCACCAACCTCTATTTCTACACCGTCACCTGGCATGCGCTGCACACCTCAATGATGCTGGCGCGCGAGCGCAGCCAGCGGTTCGCAGGCTTTGAGCAGTCGCGCTACGCCAGCGGGGCGTATTTCAGCCAGTATCTGGAAGGCGAGTGGCAGCCGAAAACCAAAAAAGTGCGCGAACTGTTCGCCCGCGCGGGGATTACCCTGCCGACGCGCGAGATGTGGCAGCAACTGCGCGACGACGTGATGCGCTACGGCATCTATAACCAGAACCTGCAGGCCGTGCCGCCAACCGGTTCGATTTCCTACATCAACCACGCCACGTCAAGCATTCATCCGATCGTGTCGAAGATTGAAATTCGTAAAGAAGGCAAAACCGGACGCGTCTACTACCCTGCCCCGTTTATGACCAACGAGAACCTGGCGCTGTACCAGGACGCGTACGAAATCGGCCCGGAGAAAATCATTGATACCTACGCCGAGGCGACAAAGCACGTGGATCAGGGGCTGTCGCTGACGCTCTTCTTCCCGGACACCGCCACCACGCGGGACATCAATAAAGCGCAGATCTACGCCTGGAAGAAAGGCATCAAAACGCTGTACTACATTCGCCTGCGCCAGCTTGCGCTGGAAGGCACCGAAATCGAAGGCTGCGTGTCCTGCGCGCTGTAAGGAGAAAGGATGAAACTGTCACGCGTGAGTGCCGTTAACTGGAACAAAATCCAGGACGATAAAGACCTGGAGGTGTGGAACCGCCTGACCAGCAACTTCTGGCTGCCGGAAAAGGTGCCGCTCTCCAACGATATTCCGGCCTGGCAGACGCTGAGCCACGCCGAACAGCAGCTGACGATCCGCGTCTTTACCGGCCTGACGCTGCTGGACACCATTCAGAATACCGTCGGTGCCCCCGCACTGATGAGCGATGCGCTGACGCCGCACGAAGAGGCGGTGATGTCGAACATCAGCTTTATGGAGGCGGTGCACGCCCGCTCCTACAGCTCGATTTTCTCGACGCTGTGCCAGACCAAAGACGTTGAAGCGGCCTACGCCTGGAGCGAAGAGAGCGAGTCATTGCAGCGCAAGGCGGAGCTGGTGCTGGAATATTACCGCGCCGACGAGCCGCTGAAGAAGAAGATCGCCAGCGTGTTTCTGGAATCCTTCCTCTTCTATTCCGGCTTCTGGCTGCCGATGTACTGGTCGAGCCGGGGCAAGCTCACCAACACCGCCGATTTGATTCGCCTCATCATTCGTGACGAGGCGGTGCACGGCTATTACATCGGCTATAAGTACCAGAAAGGGCTGGAGAAAGTCAGCCCGGAAAAACGCGAGGAACTCAAAGGTTTCGCCCTCGATTTGCTGATGGATCTGTACGACAACGAGCTGAGCTATACCGAAGAACTGTACGCCGGAACGGGCTGGGAAGAGGACGTAAAAGCGTTCCTCTGCTACAACGCGAACAAAGCGCTGATGAACCTGGGCTACGACGCGCTATTCCCGCCGGAGATGGCGGAGGTAAACCCGGCTATTCTGGCGGCGCTGTCGCCGAATGCCGATGAAAACCACGATTTCTTCTCCGGGTCCGGATCGTCGTACGTGATGGGTAAAGCGGTGGAGACAGAAGATGAGGACTGGGATTTTTAATGTATGAATTAACGTTCATTAATTAAATATAAATCACATTATTTCGACACCACTATTTCCCCAGGCACTACACTGTAATTTCCCCGTCATATTCGCCTGAATCACACCGTTTCAGGCGAATTTCCCGACGCAGCAGCAAAAAATTGAGAAAAATTCAAACCGCCCTCAGCCCTTTATTCATGGGAAATTCAGCCGTTTCGCTTATCGCAAAATTACGGCATCAGGCCAACTCAGGGTTGTCTCAGATTCTGAGTATGTTAGGGTTATGCCCGTTAACAATTTACCATGGTAATCATATCGACATAAACAAATAACAGGACACTCTCTATTGCATGGCAATTAAATTAGAAGTGAAAAATCTTTATAAAATATTTGGCGAGCACCCGCAGCGCGCATTCAAATATATTGAGAAAGGCCTTTCGAAAGAGCAAATTCTGGAAAAAACCGGGCTATCGCTTGGCGTTAAAGACGCCAGTCTGGCCATTGAAGAAGGCGAGATTTTTGTCATCATGGGGTTATCCGGTTCGGGTAAATCCACTATGGTTCGCCTTCTCAATCGCCTGATTGAACCCACCCGCGGACAGGTGCTGATTGACGGCGTGGATATCGCCAGAATATCAGACGCAGAGCTTCGCGAGGTGCGCAGAAAGAAGATCGCAATGGTGTTTCAGTCATTCGCGCTGATGCCACACATGACGGTGCTGAATAATACCGCCTTCGGCATGGAATTAGCCGGTATGCCCGCTCAGGAACGTCAGGAAAAAGCCCTGGATGCCCTGCGTCAGGTGGGGCTCGAAAATTATGCTCACGCGTATCCGGATGAACTTTCCGGCGGGATGCGTCAGCGCGTCGGATTAGCCCGCGCGTTAGCCATTAATCCAGACATATTATTAATGGATGAAGCCTTCTCCGCCCTCGATCCGTTAATTCGCACCGAGATGCAGGATGAGCTGGTAAAATTACAGGCTAAACATCAGCGAACGATTGTCTTTATTTCCCACGATTTAGATGAAGCCATGCGTATTGGCGACCGTATTGCCATTATGCAAAACGGAGAGGTGGTGCAGGTCGGCACGCCGGATGAAATTCTCAATAATCCGGCGAATGATTACGTGCGCACCTTCTTCCGCGGCGTGGATATTAGCCAGGTGTTTAGCGCCAAAGATATTGCCCGCCGAACGCCGAACGGCATTATCCGTAAAACGCCAGGCTTCGGCCCGCGCTCCGCGCTTAAGCTGCTGCAGGACGAAGACCGTGAATATGGTTATCTGGTTGAACGCGGCAATAAGTTTGTCGGCGTTGTCTCCATCGACTCCCTGAAAACCGCGCTTAACGAAAGTCAGGGCATCGATGCGGCGTTAATTGACGCTCCGCTTGCCGTGGACGCCGAAACGCCGCTCAGCGAGTTGCTCTCTCACGTGGGCCAGGCGCCGTGCGCCGTGCCGGTCGTGGGGGAGGAACAACAGTACGTTGGCATCATCTCCAAACGGATGCTGCTGCAGGCTTTAGATCGCGAGGGGGCAAACAATGGCTGACCAAACTAACCCGTGGGGCACCGCTGAGGCAGCGGACGGCGCTGCGCAATCCGCCGACGCGTGGGGCTCCACACCTGCACCTGCCGACGGCGGCGGCGCGGACTGGCTGAACAGCGGGCCCGCGCCTGCGCCAGAACACTTCAACATCATGGATCCGTTTCATAAAACGCTGATCCCGCTGGACAGCTGGGTCACGGAGGGGATCGACTGGGTGGTCACCCACTTCCGCCCGGTCTTCCAGGGGATCCGCGTCCCGGTGGATTACATCCTGAACGGCTTCCAGCAGCTGATGCTCGGCATGCCTGCGCCGGTAGCCATTATCCTGTTCTCTCTGATCGCATGGCAGTTCGGCAGCGCGGGGATGGGCATCGCCACGCTGATCTCCCTGATCGCCATCGGCGCGATTGGCGCGTGGTCGCAGGCGATGATCACCCTGGCATTGGTGCTGACCGCCCTGCTCTTCTGCATCGTCATCGGGCTACCGATGGGGATCTGGCTGGCGCGCAGCCCGCGGGCGGCGAAGATTATTCGTCCCCTGCTGGATGCGATGCAGACCACGCCGGCGTTCGTCTATCTGGTGCCTATCGTGATGCTGTTCGGCATCGGTAACGTGCCGGGCGTGGTGGTGACCATTATCTTCGCCCTGCCGCCGATTATCCGTCTGACCATCCTGGGGATTAACCAGGTGCCGGCGGATCTGATTGAGGCCTCGCGCTCGTTCGGCGCCAGCCCGCGCCAGATGCTGTTTAAGGTTCAGCTTCCGCTGGCGATGCCGACCATTATGGCGGGCGTTAACCAGACGCTGATGCTGGCCCTGTCGATGGTGGTGATCGCCTCGATGATTGCCGTTGGCGGGTTAGGTCAGATGGTACTGCGCGGCATTGGCCGTCTCGACATGGGGCTGGCCACCGTCGGCGGCGTCGGGATTGTGATCCTCGCCATTATTCTTGACCGCCTGACCCAGGCTGTCGGTCGTGATTCACGCAGTCGCGGCAACCGTCGCTGGTACACCACCGGCCCTGTCGGGTTACTGACCCGCCCATTTACAAAATAAGGAACAACGATGCGACAGAGCGTACTTTTTGCTACCGCGTTTGCCACCCTTGTCTCCACCAGCGCGTTTGCCGCTGACCTGCCGGGCAAAGGCATTACCGTGCAGCCGGTGCAGAGCACCATTTCGGAAGAGAGCTTCCAGACCCTGATCGTCAGCCGCGCGCTGGAGAAGCTGGGCTATACGGTCAACACGCCGAGCGAAGTGGATTACAACGTGGGTTACACCTCGATTGCCTCCGGCGACGCTACCTTTACCGCCGTGAACTGGCAGCCGCTGCACGACGACATGTATGCCGCCGCCGGTGGGGATAAGAAATTCTATCGCGAAGGGACCTTCGTGACGGGTGCGGCTCAGGGTTATCTGATCGACAAGAAAACCGCGGATAAGTACCACATCACCAATATTGAGCAGCTGAAAGATCCGAAGATCGCCCGACTGTTCGACACCAACGGTGACGGCAAGGCCGACATGATGGGCTGCTCGCCGGGCTGGGGCTGTGAAGCGGTGATTAACCACCAGAACAAAGCCTTCGACCTGGCAAAGACCGTCGACGTAAGCCACGGCAACTACTCGGCGATGATGGCCGACACCATTGCCCGCTTTAAAGAGGGCAAGCCGGTGATCTACTACACCTGGACTCCGTACTGGGTGAGCGACGTGCTGAAGCCGGGTAAAGACGTGGTGTGGCTGCAGGTGCCGTTCTCCTCCCTGCCGGGCGAGCAGAAAGATATCGACACCAGGCTGCCGAACGGCATGAACTATGGCTTCCCGGTGAACACCATGCACATTGTGGCTAACAAAGCCTGGGCCGAGAAAAACCCGGCGGCGGCGAAGCTGTTCTCGGTGATGAAGCTGCCGCTGGCGGACATCAACGCCCAGAATGCGATGATGCACGCGGGCAAATCCTCTGAGACGGATGTCAAAGGCCACGTGGACGGCTGGATCAAAGCCCACCAGCAGCAGTTCGACGGCTGGGTAAAAGAGGCGCTTGAGGCGCAGAAGTAAAACCCCCCCTCACCCTAACCCTCTCCCCAAAGGGGAGAGGGAACTTTATACACCCTCTCCCCTTTGGGGAGAGGGCTGGGGTGAGGGGCATTAACCGCACAATCCAGCACGTAACAATCCCCCAACATTCACAATCATTGGTTATTATGGTTTCCGGAAAAATAATCACTTAACTAACGATTCCTGAAACCAATGACGAAAACAACTCAAGGGCTTAGCCCCGCACTTATCCTTTTAATGTCCGTGGCAACGGGTCTGGCGGTCGCCAGCAACTATTACGCGCAGCCTCTGCTCGACACTATCGCCCGCGCGTTCAATCTCTCTGCCAGCTCCGCTGGCTTCATCGTGACGGCAGCACAGCTTGGCTACGCCGCCGGGCTGCTGTTCCTGGTGCCGCTCGGCGATATGTTTGAGCGCCGGATGCTGATCGTTTCGATGACGCTTCTGGCGGCAGGCGGCATGCTGATCACCGCCAGCAGCCAGTCGCTGACGATGATGATCGTCGGTACCGCGCTAACGGGGCTTTTCTCCGTCGTCGCGCAAATCCTGGTGCCTCTCGCCGCAACGCTCGCCTCGCCGGAAAAACGCGGCAAGGTGGTCGGCACCATTATGAGCGGCCTGCTGCTCGGGATCCTACTGGCGCGTACCGTCGCGGGGCTGCTGGCAAGCCTCGGCGGCTGGCGCACCGTTTACTGGGTGGCGAGCGTATTGATGGTGGTGATGGCGCTGGCGCTGTGGCGCGGCCTGCCGAAGGTGAAGCAGGAGAACCACCTGAATTACCCGCAGCTTCTGGCCTCCGTGTTTAGCCTGTTCACGCAGGATAAACTGCTGCGCACCCGCGCCCTGCTGGGATGTTTAACCTTCGCTAACTTCAGCATTCTCTGGACGTCGATGGCGTTTCTGCTGGCCGCGCCGCCGTTCAATTATTCCGAAGGGGTGATTGGTCTGTTCGGCCTGGCCGGTGCTGCAGGCGCGCTGGGCGCTCGCCCGGCAGGCGGGCTGGCTGATAAAGGCAAATCGCACATGACCACGACAGCCGGACTGATTTTGCTCCTGCTCTCCTGGGCGGCCATCTGGTATGGGCACGTCTCGGTGCTGGCGCTGATCGTCGGTATTCTGGTGCTCGACCTCACCGTACAGGGCGTTCATATCACCAACCAGACCGTGATTTACCGCGTGAAGCCCGAGGCGCGTAACCGCCTCACGGCCGGTTACATGACCAGCTACTTCATTGGGGGTGCGGCGGGTTCGTTAATTTCAGCGTCGGCGTGGCAGCATGCCGGCTGGTCAGGCGTGTGCGGGATAGGGGCAATCGTCGCCGCGCTTAACCTGGTTGTATGGTGGCGCGGCTACCATCGTCAGGAAGCAATTCATTAAGTTTTACATTGCTTTGGGCCTCTTAGGGTGTAAAGGGGCCCGGCAGTCTGTTAATGTAAACGTAATCATTTATCCCAGAAATTTTAATGTGGGTGACATATCTACAATTGGCATGAATAGTTCAGACCCCCGTCCCCACATCCTCTCTTCAGCGGGTTTATACCCTACGCTTTCTGTGCTCACCGGGTCACGGACTTACCCGGCGCTTTCTGATGGTGGCATTCGTTTGGCGGATATAACCGCACAAATAATTCATTTACATTATTTGTCACCATCGTTACTATATCGGCTGTAATTAATGAGGTTATGCCCAAAATGGATAGTTCGTTTACGCCCATTGAACAAATGCTTAAATTCCGCGCCAGTCGTCATGAGGACTTCCCGTATCAGGAAATCCTGCTGACCCGCCTGTGCATGCACATGCAGGGTAAGCTGCTGGAAAATCGTAATAAAATGCTGAAAGCTCAAGGGATTAACGAGACGTTGTTTATGGCGTTGATTACGCTGGAGTCTCAGGAAAACCACAGCATTCAGCCTTCTGAGCTGAGCTGCGCGCTGGGATCGTCCCGTACCAATGCGACCCGTATTGCCGATGAGCTGGAAAAGCGCGGCTGGATTGAGCGCCGTGAAAGCGATAACGATCGCCGCTGCCTGCATCTGCAATTGACCGATAAAGGTCACCAGTTCCTGCGCGAGGTGCTGCCACCTCAGCACAATTGCCTGCACAAACTCTGGTCTGCCCTCAGCACCGCCGAGCGCGACCAGCTTGAGCACATCACTCGCAAGCTGCTCACCCGTCTGGACCAGATGGATGAAGAAGGCGCCGTTCTTGAGGCGCTGCGCTAACGCGACGACACGCTCAACAATCCAGATTTATAAAAGAAAACCGACAGGCCAGCACGTCACACTGCTGGCCTTTCTGACAACAGGTCGGCTCAGCCGATGTGAAAATAAGAAGATCGTGGAGAACAACAATGAGCGCAAATGCGGAGAGCACTACCCCGCAGCAACCGGCCAATAAGAAAGGCAAACGTAAAAGTGCCCTTCTTCTGTTGACCTTGCTCTTTATTATTATTGCCGTGGCATATGGGATCTATTGGTTTTTAGTATTGCGTCATGCAGAAGAGACTGACGACGCATACGTGGCAGGGAACCAGGTACAGATTATGGCGCAGGTGTCGGGCAGCGTGACGAAAGTCTGGGCTGACAATACCGACTTTGTGCAAAAAGGCGATGTGTTGGTGACCCTCGATCCGACCGACGCCCAGCAGGCTTTTGAGAAAGCCCAGACCGCGCTGGCCTCCAGCGTCCGTCAGACCCGCCAGCTGATGATCAACAGTAAACAGCTGCAGGCCAACATCGACGTGCAGAAAACCGCACTCGCTCAGGCGCAGAGCGACCTGAACCGCCGTGTACCGCTCGGCACCGCTAACCTGATTGGCCGTGAAGAGCTGCAGCACGCGCGCGACGCGGTTGCCAGCGCACAGGCACAGCTGGACGTGGCGATTCAACAGTACAACGCCAACCAGGCGATGGTGCTCGGCACCAGCCTCGAAAACCAGCCCGCCGTACAGCAGGCGGCGACCGAAGTACGCAACGCATGGCTTGCCCTGCAGCGTACTAAAATCGTCAGCCCGATGACCGGCTACGTCTCCCGCCGTTCCGTCCAGCCAGGGGCGCAGATTAGCCCAACCACGCCGCTGATGGCGGTTGTGCCGGCAGACAACCTGTGGGTAGACGCCAACTTTAAAGAGACGCAGCTTGCCCATATGCGTATCGGCCAGACCGCGACGGTCGTCAGCGACATCTACGGCGATGACGTGAAGTACACGGGGAAAGTGGTGGGTCTGGATATGGGGACCGGCAGCGCCTTCTCCCTGCTGCCTGCGCAAAACGCCACCGGTAACTGGATCAAAGTGGTTCAGCGTCTGCCCGTGCGTATCGAGCTGGATGCCAAACAGCTGGCGGATCACCCGCTGCGTATCGGCCTCTCAACGCTTGTGACGGTGGATACCGCCAACCGCGACGGTCAGATCCTCGCAAGCCAGGTGCGAAGCACGCCAGCTTATGAAAGTAACGCCCGTGAAATTAGCCTCGATCCGGTCAACAAGCTGATCGATGACATCGTGAAGGCAAACGCCGGTTAATCCGAAGGTGAGCGTTATGCAACAGCAAAAGCCGCAAAAACCGCTGGAAGGCGCGCAGCTGGTCATTATGACCATTGCGCTGTCGCTGGCGACATTCATGCAGGTGCTGGACTCCACCATCGCAAACGTGGCGATCCCAACCATCGCCGGTAACCTTGGCTCGTCGCTGAGCCAGGGGACCTGGGTCATTACTTCGTTTGGGGTGGCAAACGCCATCTCCATCCCTATCACCGGCTGGCTGGCGAAGCGCGTCGGTGAGGTGAAGCTGTTCCTCTGGTCCACGGTGGCGTTTGTTCTTGCCTCCTGGGCGTGCGGCATGTCCAGCAGCCTGACGATGCTGATTTTCTTCCGCGTCATTCAGGGGATTGTCGCCGGGCCGCTGATCCCCCTCTCGCAGAGTTTGCTGCTGAGCAACTACCCCCCTGCAAAACGTTCGGTCGCGCTGGCGCTGTGGTCTATGACCGTTATCGTCGCGCCTATCTGCGGACCGATTCTGGGCGGGTACATCAGCGATAATTATCACTGGGGCTGGATCTTCTTCATCAACGTACCGATTGGCGCCGTCGTGGTATTGATGACGCTGCAATCGCTGCGGGGACGAGAGACGCGGACCGAACAGCGACGTATCGACAGCATCGGGCTGGCGCTGCTGATCCTGGGCATCGGCAGCCTGCAGATCATGCTCGACCGCGGTAAAGAGCTCGACTGGTTCAACTCGCAGGAAATCATCATCCTGACCATTGTCGCGGTGGTGTCGATAAGCTTCCTGATTGTCTGGGAGCTGACGGACGACAACCCGATTGTCGATCTCTCGCTCTTCAAATCGCGAAACTTTACCATCGGCTGCCTGTGTATCAGCCTCGCCTATATGCTCTACTTCGGCGCGATTGTTCTGCTGCCGCAGCTGTTGCAGGAGGTGTATGGCTATACTGCGACCTGGGCGGGCCTGGCCTCGGCGCCCGTTGGGGTGATCCCGGTCCTGCTGTCGCCGATTATTGGCCGCTTCGCCCACAAGCTCGACATGCGTCGGCTGGTGACGTTCAGCTTCATTATGTACGCCGTGTGCTTCTACTGGCGCGCGTATACCTTTGAGCCGGGAATGGACTTTGGCGCCTCGGCGTGGCCGCAGTTCATTCAGGGCTTTGCGGTGGCGTGCTTCTTTATGCCGCTGACCACCATTACGCTCTCTGGGCTGCCGCCTGAGCGTCTGGCGGCGGCGTCGAGCCTGTCGAACTTCACCCGTACGCTGGCGGGCTCCATCGGGACGTCAATCACCACCACCCTGTGGACCAACCGTGAATCGATGCACCACGCTCAGCTGACCGAAGCGGTGAACCCGTACAATCCGAATGCCCAGCAGATGTACAGTCAGCTTCAGGGCATGGGGATGACGGAGCAGCAGGCATCCGGCTGGATTGCCCAGCAGATCACCAACCAGGGGCTGATTATCTCGGCAAACGAGATTTTCTGGATATCGGCGGGGATCTTCATCGTCCTGCTGGGGCTGGTGTGGTTTGCCAGACCGCCGTTTGGCGCCGGCGGTGGCGGCGGTGGCGCGCACTAATTCGTGTTGTCCAGTACGCGACAGCGATTGTCAGTTTCGATAAAGCAGCGCTCCTGAAATCAATTCACGATAGTGAAAAGACAACAGGAGCGCATCATGCTGAGCACACCCGCCGACAAATACCAGCCTTATCCCACCGTTTCATTGCCCGACCGCCGCTGGCCGGAGCAGACCATCACCCGCGCGCCGCGCTGGCTCTCGACCGACTTACGCGACGGCAACCAGGCGCTTGCCGAGCCGATGGACAGCGCGCGCAAGCTGCAGTTTTGGGATCTGCTGCTGGGCTGCGGATTTAAAGAGATTGAGGTCGCCTTCCCGTCCGCCTCGCAAACCGACTTCAACTTTGTCCGCCAGCTTATCGAAGAGAACCGCATCCCGGATGACGTCACGATTCAGGTGTTAACTCAGGCGCGGGAAGATCTCATTCATCGCACTTTCGAATCCCTGCGCGGCGCAAAGCAGGCCACCGTCCATCTCTATAACGCCACCGCCCCGCTGTTCCGCCGCCTGGTGTTCGGCATGGAGAAAGCGCAGATCGTCGAGCTGGCCACCCGCGCCACGCGGCTTATCCGCCAGCTGTGTGAAGAGAATCCTGAAACCCGCTGGCAGTACGAGTACTCCCCGGAAACCTTCTGCTTTACCGAGCCGGAGTTTGCGCTGGAGATTTGTGAAGCCGTGGCGGAGATCTGGCAGCCGTGCGACGCGCGGCCCATGGTGATCAACTTACCCGCTACCGTCGAGGTCAACACGCCCAACGTCTACGCCGACCAGATCGAGTATTTCTGCCGCCACTTTAGCCGCCGCCGCGACGTGTGCATCAGCGTGCATCCGCATAACGACCGCGGCACCGGCGTCGCCAGCGCCGAGCTGGCCGTGATGGCGGGCGCGGACCGCGTGGAGGGCTGCCTGTTCGGCAACGGCGAGCGCACGGGCAACGTCTGTCTGGTGACGCTGGCGATGAATCTCTACAGCCAGGGCATTAGCCCGAACCTGGACTTTAGCGACATGAACCGGGTGGTCGAAGTGGTGGAAGCCTGCAATCAGCTGCCGGTGCACCCGCGCCATCCGTGGGCGGGACGGCTGGCCTATACAGCCTTCTCCGGCTCGCACCAGGATGCCATCAAGAAAGGCTTTGATGCCCGCAGGCCTGGCGATCGCTGGGAGATGCCCTATCTGCCCGTCGATCCGCAGGATATCGGCTGCACCTACGAAGCGGTGATCCGCGTAAACAGCCAGTCGGGGAAAAGCGGCAGCGCGTGGCTTATCGAGCAAAATCATGGGCTGAAACTGCCCCGTGCCCTGCAGCAGGATTTCAGCCAGCACGTGCAGCAGGAAACCGATCGCCACGGAAAAGAGATGACGCAGAACGCGCTGTGGCAGCTGTTCCGCACCCGCTATGGGCTGGTAACCACGCCGCAGCTGGCGCTGCAATCCTACCGCAGCGACGGCCAGCAGGATGGGCAACTGCGGCTGACGGCAAGCATCTATACGCAGGGGGGAACGCGCCAGCTTGAAGGTCAGGGCAACGGGCTGCTTTCCGCTGCCGCGCAGGGTTTGAGCCGCTGGGTCAACGCGCCGTTTGTGATTAAGGACTATCACGAGCATACGTTAGGCGAACGCAGCGACAGCCGCTCGGTGGCGTATATTCGCTGCCTGTTCCAGGACGGAACCAGCAGCTGGGGCGTGGGCATTGACAGCGACGTGGCGCGCGCGTCGCTTCAGGCGCTGCTTAACGCGGTCAGTCGTTCTTAAAGTAATCGCTGGGGGAGACGCCCATCGCCCGGCGGAACATCGCGGTAAAGGCGCTGTGGCTACCATAACCCAGGTCCAGCGCCACGCGCAGCACCGGCTGGCCCTGCGCCAGCCGCACTAAGGCTTCCAGCAGGCGCGCCCTTCTCACCCATTCTCCGTAGCTTAACCCGGTCTGATGCTGAAAATGGCGGTTCAGCGTGCGCTCGCTCATGTTCGTCATGCTAGCGGCCTGCGCGCTGCTCCAGCTTTCCCCCGCGTTTTGCCGGATTTGCAGACACAGGTGACGTAACGCCTCACTTTCCGGCTCCGGCAGATGAAACGGCAGCACCGGCATAATGCGAATTTCATCCAGAATGAGTTCATATACGCGCTCGTCACGGCTTCCCGGCGAGTACGACTCCGGCAGCGTCAGGGAGGTAAGGATCAGCTCGCGCAACAGCGGGGAGATCTGCACGATCTGGCAGGTCGCCGGGAGATCGGCCCGCGCCAGCGGATCGATAAACAGCGTGCGGGCTGCAACGTTGCCGGTGATGCGAAGCGAGTGCTGCGTTCCCGCAGGTAGCCAGACGCCGCGCCCGGGCGGCACTACCCAGCAGCCGGATGCGGTATCGACCCGCACGACGCCCGTCAGGCTGTGCAGCAGCTGCGCGCAGTCGTGCTCATGCCACGGCTCGCTGTCGCCGTGAACGTAATCATGGGCAAACGGAACGAGGGGACGATGGGTAAAGGAGAAGGTTGCGGTTGTGGTCATGGGGTTAAACCACCCTCACCCTACCCTCTCCCTGAGGGAGAGGGAAAAGATGTACTAGATGTGCAGTTCCTGCAGTTTTTCTTTTGGCAGGGCCAGCTCTTCGTTGCTGTTTACGCGAACGTCACGCTCGATGATGTGACGGGCGATTTCCTGCGCTTCTTCCAGAGAGTGCATCTGGTAAGTTCCGCACTGGTAAACGTTCAACTCAGGGATCTGGTTCTGCTCTTTCACCTTCAGCACGTCTTCCATCGCCGCTTTCCACGCATCGGCGACGCGTTTCTCTTCCGGCTGACCAATCAGGCTCATGTAGAAGCCGGTACGGCAGCCCATCGGAGAGATGTCGATGATCTCAACGCCGTTGCCGTTCAGGTGGTCACGCATGAAACCGGCGAACAGGTGTTCCAGGGTGTGAATGCCTTTCTCCGGCATCACTTCTTTATTCGGCACGCAGAAGCGCAGATCGAAGACGGTGATCGTGTCGCCGTGCGGGGTGTGCATGGTCTTCGCCACGCGGACTGCAGGTGCTTCCATACGGGTATGGTCGACAGTAAAGCTATCTAATAACGGCATACGTCACCTCCGATAGTGATTTTTTTTAAAATAAACTGAACTCTTCTACAGAATGCACGTCTGAGTATATGAAAGACGCGCATTTGTTATCATCATCCCTGAATTCAGAGATGTATATTTTGGCCACAGCGATGTGGCCTTTTTCTTTTCTGCTTAAGCCTGCTTCGCCAGAAACGCCTCAAACGACTCCGTATCCGCCGCTTCAACCTCTTTCTGACGCACCACGGACGCATCGCGCTCCGCGACAAAATCCGCCTCGCTCAGGATTTCTAACGGCTCCTGCATCAGGATCTCACGGTACTCCGCTGAGAGTGAACGCCCCGTGCCGCCAATCCCCTGCTCGATCATTGAGCGCAGAATGCGCGCAGAGAACGTCAGTTCCGGGTTATCAAAGCATTCCACCAGCTGGTCGCAAATCCGTTGATACGCGTCGCCGCCGTCGATGCTGTCCATTGTCCGGGCAACACGCTTCAGGTCACGGAACAGATCCTTACCCACCTTAGCCAGCGGGAACTGCGCCGTTTCACAGCCAATGCCCAGCGTCAGACCCGGTTTACGGCCTTCCAGAATCACGCGATTCCAGTTCGTGCGCGTACAGAGCAGCTCGTCTGAACTCATTTCCGGCGCATCCGCCAGCGCGCACCAGACCATAAACAGATCCAGGAAGCGAACCTGCTGTTCGTCAACGCCAATCGGTGAGAACGGGTTGATGTCCAGCGAGCGCACTTCAATGTATTCAATGCCGCCGCGCTGCAGCGCATCCGACGGCGTTTCGCCGCTGCGCGTTACGCGCTTCGGACGAATTGGCGCATACAGTTCGTTTTCGATCTGCAGTACGTTACTGTTGATTTGCAGGCGCTTTCCGTCTTTTTCGAGGCCGATTTTCGCGTACTCTTCCGACGGAGTTTTAATCGCCCGCTTCAATCCTGCCACATATTCGTGCAATTCGTTAAACGTAATACCGAGATTGCTTTGCGATTTATTGGTATAGCCCAAATCGCTCATGCGCAGAGAAGTCGCGTACGGGAGATAGTACATTCCGCACTCCGTCTTTTCGAACGGCAGCGTGGTCGGTTTCCCCTGCAGGAACGATGAGCAAATGGCAGGCGATGCGCCAAACAGATACGGAATCACCCAGCCGAAACGGTAATAGTTGCGGATCAGACGGAAATAACCGGCGGAGATCGCTTCTTTATCCGTTTCTCCCCCCTTCGCCTGCCAGAACGCCATCGGCAAAGAGAAATTGTAGTGTACGCCAGAGATCGTCTGCATGAGTGCGCCGTAGCGATTTTTCAGACCTTCGCGATAGAGCGTTTTCAGCCGGCCAATGTTTGACGTGCCGTACTGCGCCAGCTCAATCTCCTGGCCCTGCTCGATATAGCACGGCATGCTGAGCGGCCACATACGCTCATCGCCGAGATTGCGCGCGGTGTAGCGATGGATGTCGCGCAGGATCGTCAGCATATGATCGATATCGCCGTCCACCGGCGTAATGAACTCCAGCAGCGCTTCAGCGAAATCGGTTGTGATCCATTTATGTGTCAGCGCCGAGCCTAACGCCTTCGGGTGACCCGTAGTCGCTAAGCTACCGTCCGCGTTAACGCGCAGCGTTTCACGCTCAAGACCACGCTGAATACCCTTCAGAGCCTGAGGGTGGTTTTCCAGCCAGGCCAGCGCCTGAGATACGTCCGGGATCAAATTGACCTCCCGCCTGTCAAAGTAATGTTACTCAGCATAATTGTAATGGTTGACGATTGAAGGTCGCGTATTCATTCCACCAATTAGTGCCACCACGTCATACCCTGTAGTGTTGCCCACGCCACGAGAACATAGCGCAACGCCTTGCCAAGGCACAAAAAAAAGAGCACCGGTCCCCAGGAGATGCGCATCCATCCCGCCAACAGACACAGTAAATCGCCTATTACAGGCATCCAGCTTAATAACAGCGTGGCAGCGCCATAGCGTTTTAGCCAGCCGACTGCCTTTTCCTGCCAGCGCGATTTTTCGCGCAGCGGAAAGAAACGCCCAAGAATAACGTTAGTCAGCCCTCCAAGGCTATTACCCATTGTTGCTATTAATACAAGCAGCCAGGGCTGACTAACGCCGGACAACAGCATCGCCACCAGCACCACTTCCGAATTTCCCGGTAACAGCGTGGCGCTTAGAAAACTGCTGGCGAATAATGAGGCGAGTGACAGCGCGTCACTCACAGTAAGCGCACATCCACCGCATCCATTCCGGCATCACGCGCGGCCTGAATACCGAAATCGGCATCTTCAAACACGACGCATTTTGCCGCCGGGACGCCCATTAATTCTGCGCAGAGCAGGAAGGTGTCCGGTGCGGGCTTGTGATTTTTAACATGATCGGCGGCCACTACGGCAAAAAAATAGTGGCGCAGGCCAAGATGGTTGAGCAACGCTTCTGCTATCGCGCTCTCGCTGCCCGTCCCGACAGACATCGGGCGACGCCCGTGCCACTCTTTTACCACATCAATCAGTGGCAGAGGGCGTACGGTATCTAAAAGCATGGCTTTTACCGCATCGGTTTTTTCACGCGCGAGAAAGTGTGGGTCGAGATCGGCCTGATTCAGTTCAATCACGGCCTGCGCAATACGCCAGGTTGGGGATCCGTTGAGGGCAATCATCGCCTGAAGGTCGAAACGCATGCCGTAGCGGCCAAGGACCTCGGTCCAGGCTTGACGATGCGTGGGTTCAGTATCGAGGATGGTGCCATCCATGTCGAAGATCAAACCGTCATACTGTGCGTACATCGTGCTCTCGCTAAACGATTAACAAAGCATTACTTTATCGTAAAAGGTGGTTTTTGTCGCTGATTGAGAAGTGATAACTACGAGAGTGATTAAGAACTAAACATCGAAGGGAATAACAGAAGGGATGGTGCATCCGGGAGGATTCGAACCTCCGACCGCTCGGTTCGTAGCCGAGTACTCTATCCAGCTGAGCTACGGATGCATCAGGGAAAGCTTTTAGAAACAGTAAATGGTGCATCCGGGAGGATTACTCGGCTGCGCCTCGCCCTTCGGGCCGTTGCTAAAGCAACGTTATCCTCCCTGGTGCTTGCGATTAACTCGCAGACCTTAAAACAACAGCATCGCTGTTATCTCGGAGAATATGGTGCATCCGGGAGGATTCGAACCTCCGACCGCTCGGTTCGTAGCCGAGTACTCTATCCAGCTGAGCTACGGATGCATCGGGATTTACTGCTGTACTGCTCGATACTCATATCGCTTCAAAAGCAATATGAAGTAATAAATGGTGCATCCGGGAGGATTCGAACCTCCGACCGCTCGGTTCGTAGCCGAGTACTCTATCCAGCTGAGCTACGGATGCATCGGGATTTACTACTGTACTGCTCGATATTCATATCACTTCGAAAGCAATATGAAGTAATAGATGGTGCATCCGGGAGGATTCGAACCTCCGACCGCTCGGTTCGTAGCCGAGTACTCTATCCAGCTGAGCTACGGATGCAAAATGGCGGTGAGGCGGGGATTCGAACCCCGGATGCAGCTTTTGACCGCATACTCCCTTAGCAGGGGAGCGCCTTCAGCCTCTCGGCCACCTCACCACACAACGCCTCTTTCGAGTGCTTCGAGTTACTCGTTAAGAGCTTCTCGTCGCTGCGTGGCGCATATATTACTTTCTGGGACTTATAAGTCAAACAATTTTCCAAAAGCTTTTATCGTTTGCACAAATCACACGCAATTCGCATGTAAAAGCCGCAAAGAGGGTGTTTTATAAGCGGATTTTGCAGGCAACACCACAGAAAACATCTGTCGAAATAGCGGTATTGAGACGAGTAAAGAGTAACGGAGTGGTTAAAAAGAGAGCGATTGAAATTAAACGGTAACTTTGAGCAGGAAAAATAGCGGGAGGGTTGCGTCTCGCCCGACAGCGAGACGCGACAATATCAGTAACTGGACTGCTGGGATTTTTCAGCCTGGATACGCTGGTAGATCTCTTCACGGTGGACAGATACTTCTTTAGGAGCGTTAACACCAATACGTACCTGGTTACCCTTTACCCCTAAAACTGTCACGGTGACCTCATCCCCAATCATGAGGGTCTCACCAACTCGACGAGTCAGAATCAGCATTCTTTGCTCCTTGAAAGATTAAAAGAGTCGGGTCTCTTGTATCCCGGCATTATCCATCATATAACGCCAAAAAGTAAGCGATGACAAACACGTAAAGTGTAAGCAGTCACGGCATCACATTCTGTTAAACGTAAGTTTAGCCGATATACACAAACTCAACCTGACTTTATCGTTATCGATAGCACAGTGAACAAGACGCCATAACGTTACCGCTATGGCGTCTGATTGTGCTTTGTAGTTATTACAGTTTCGCGCTCACCCAGCTTTCAACGCTGGCTAATGCTGCAGGAAGTGCCGCCGCATCCGTACCACCGGCTTGCGCCATGTCCGGACGACCGCCACCCTTACCGCCCACCTGCTGGGCGACCATACCAATCAGTTCCCCTGCTTTAACGCGGTCGGTCACATCCTTAGAGACGCCCGCAATCAGAGAAACCTTACCTTCTGCTACCGTCGCCAGCACGATAACCGTAGAACCAAGCTGGTTTTTCAGATCGTCGACCATAGTACGCAGCATCTTAGGCTCAACGCCCGCCAGATCGCTGACCAGCAGTTTGACGCCCTTAATGTCTACCGCCTTGCTGGAGAGGTTTGCACTCTCCTGCGCCGCAGCCTGTTCTTTCAGCTGCTGGAGTTCTTTTTCCAGCTGACGGGTACGATCCAGCGCAACGCGCACTTTCTCGCCCAGGTTCTGGCTATCGCCTTTCAGCAACTGCGCGATGTCGTGCAGCTGATCGCTCTGCGCATGCAGGCTGGCGATTGCGCCTTCACCGGTCACCGCTTCAATACGACGCACACCTGCCGCCGTACCGGATTCAGAAACGATGCGGAACAGGCCGATGTCACCGGTGCGCGAGGCGTGAGTACCGCCACACAGTTCGGTAGAGAAATCGCCCATGCTCAGCACGCGAACGCGCTCGTCATATTTCTCGCCAAACAGCGCCATCGCACCTTTTTTCTTCGCGTCCTCAAGATCCATGATGTGGGTCTCAATTGGCAGGTTACGACGGATCTGCGCGTTCACCAGGTCTTCCACCGCGCGGATTTCAGACGGCTTCATCGCTTCAAAATGCGAGAAGTCGAAGCGCAGCACTTTATCGTTAACCAGAGAGCCTTTCTGAGCAACGTGGGTACCCAGCACGTCGCGCAGGGCTGCGTGCATCAGGTGGGTTGCTGAGTGGTTCAGACGAATGCGTGCACGGCGTGCTTCATCAACGTTAGCCTGTACGCCCTCGCCCACTTTCAGAGAACCGGAAACCAGTTTGCCCTGGTGACCAATCGCCTGACCGTATTTCTGGGTGTCGCTTACGCTAAAGCTAAAGCCGTTACCTTTCAGTTCGCCTTTATCGCCAACCTGACCGCCAGATTCCGCATAGAACGGGGTTTTGTCCAGAATGACGACAGCTTCCTGGCCCGCGCTGATGCTGTCTACGGCTTTACCGTCAACAAACAGGGCGGTTACTTTGCCGGTCAGTTCCAGCGCTTCATAACCTTTGAATTCAGACGCGCTATCAACGCGGATCATCGCGTTGTAGTCGGCACCGAAACCGCTGGATTCACGCGCACGACGACGCTGCTCTTCCATCGCGGCTTCAAAACCGGCTTCATCAACCTTGATGTTGCGCTCGCGGCAAACGTCCGCCGTCAGGTCAACCGGGAAGCCGTAGGTGTCGTACAGGCGGAAAGCAGTTTCGCCATCCAGCGTGTCGCCCTTAAGCTTCGCCAGCTCTTCGTCCAGCAGCGCCAGACCACGCTCCAGCGTACGGGCAAACTGCTCTTCTTCGGTTTTCAGAACCTGCTCAACCTGCGCCTGCTGGCGTTTCAGCTCGTCACCGGCTGAACCCATCACGCCAATCAGTGGCCCAACGAGTTTATAGAAGAAGGTGTCCTTCGCGCCCAGCATGTTGCCGTGACGGATCGCACGGCGAATGATGCGACGCAGCACGTAGCCACGGTTTTCATTCGACGGAATGACGCCGTCAGCAATCAGGAACGCACAGGAACGAATATGGTCTGCAATAACGCGCAGCGATTTGTTGTTCAGATCGGTCGCGCCGGTCACTTCTGCAACGGCTTTGATCAGGGTGCTGAACAGGTCAATCTCGTAGTTGGAGTTAACGTGCTGCAGAACCGCGGCGATACGCTCCAGGCCCATACCGGTATCAACGGACGGCTTCGGCAGCGGCTCCATGGTGCCGTCAGCCTGACGGTTGAACTGCATGAAGACGATGTTCCAGATCTCAATATAGCGATCGCCGTCTTCTTCCGGGCTGCCTGGAGGGCCACCCCAGATGTGGTCGCCGTGATCGTAGAAGATCTCGGTGCACGGACCGCAAGGACCGGTATCACCCATCTGCCAGAAGTTATCAGACGCGTATGGCGCGCCTTTGTTATCGCCGATGCGAATAATACGCTCGCGCGGGATACCCACTTCTTTTTCCCAGATTTCAAACGCTTCGTCATCGGTTTCGTAGACGGTCACCCACAGACGCTCTTTCGGCAGGTTGAACCAGTTTTCACCGGTCAGCAGTTCCCACGCGTATTGAATGGCATCGTGTTTGAAGTAGTCGCCGAAGCTGAAGTTACCCAGCATTTCGAAGAAGGTGTGGTGGCGCGCGGTGTAACCGACGTTTTCCAGGTCGTTGTGTTTACCGCCCGCACGCACGCAACGCTGTGAGGTTGTGGCGCGGGAATAATTACGCTTGTCGAGACCAAGGAACACATCCTTGAACTGGTTCATCCCGGCGTTGGTAAACAGTAAAGTCGGGTCGTTGTTCGGTACCAGGGAGCTGCTGGCAACAACCTGGTGTCCCTTACTATGGAAAAAATCGAGAAACGCCTGACGGATCTCAGCGGTGCTCTTGCTCATAATTATCCTGAAATCAAGCTAACGAAATGTCGTAGCCAGCCTGTATCGGTAAACCGTTGGACAGACCAGCTACTGGAAAAAGTGGGAATAAGATAAGTTTTCTTTAGTGGGAAGTAAAATCCCGCATGCGTTCAATCGGCAAAATTACGCCAGATATCCTGAATATCTTCCATCAGAAAGCCGCGGTAGAGCAAAAAGCGCTGGATTTTGACTTTTTCTGAAAATTCACGCGGCAGCGGTTCGCCGTATTTACGAATAGCCTGCTCTTTTGCCAGCTCGCACCAGTCGGTGTCGCTTTCGCGCATCGCTTTTTCGATGGATTCCCTGGCTACCCCTTTCTGGTTCAGCTCCTGGCGGATGCGCGCAGGGCCGTAGCCCTTGCGGCCGCGGCTGGCGAGAAAACGCGAGGCAAAGCGGTCATCGTCCAGGTAATGATGCTCATAGCACCAAGCCACCACGCGGTCGTAGTCTTCCGCAGTGGCATCAATCTCTTCCGGCCCGTTTTTACTCATGACGGGCGCTGACAGCTTCCGCCGCAGCTCCTGTTCACTGTGGTCGCGCACGGCGAGAATGCGTACCGCACGATCCAGCAAGCGCGCGTAGGCGGGTCGGCGTGATGTCGGTTCACTCATAAAAAACCTGCAGAATCAGAAATGCAAAAAGGGCCGCGTCAGCAGCCCTTCATCTTTACACGAGAAACTTAAAAGTCTTCGTTGGTTTCTTCAGCATCCGCGGCATCCACCACGAAATCAGGTTTGGAGTCCTGGTTGTTCAGCAGAAGCTCACGCACCTTCTTCTCAATCTCTTTCGCCGCAGCCGGGTTCTCTTTCAGCCAGGAGATAGCATTCGCTTTACCCTGACCAATCTTGTCACCGTTGTAGCTGTACCAGGCGCCCGCTTTTTCAATCAGCTTCTCTTTCACGCCCAGGTCAACCAGCTCGCCGAGGAAGTTGATGCCTTCGCCGTAGAGGATCTGGAATTCAGCCTGTTTGAACGGTGCTGCGATTTTGTTCTTCACAACCTTCACGCGGGTTTCGCTACCGACCACGTTCTCGCCCTCTTTTACCGCGCCGATACGGCGGATATCCAGACGGACAGAAGCGTAGAATTTCAGCGCGTTACCACCGGTGGTAGTTTCCGGGTTACCGAACATCACACCAATTTTCATACGGATCTGGTTGATGAAGATCAGCAACGTGTTGGACTGCTTCAGGTTACCGGCCAGCTTACGCATCGCCTGGCTCATCATACGTGCCGCGAGGCCCATGTGAGAGTCACCGATTTCACCTTCGATTTCCGCTTTTGGCGTCAGCGCCGCAACGGAGTCGACGATGATCACGTCAACCGCACCGGAGCGTGCCAGCGCGTCACAAATTTCCAGCGCCTGCTCACCGGTGTCCGGCTGGGAACACAGCAGGTTGTCGATATCAACGCCCAGCTTACGGGCATACACTGGATCCAGCGCGTGCTCGGCATCGATAAACGCACAGGTTTTACCTTCGCGCTGCGCCGCTGCAACAACCTGCAGGGTCAGAGTCGTTTTACCTGAGGATTCCGGACCGTAGATTTCTACGATACGGCCCATCGGCAAACCGCCCGCGCCCAGTGCGATATCCAGAGAAAGCGAACCGGTGGAGATAGTTTCCACATCCATGGAACGGTCTTCACCCAGGCGCATGATGGAGCCTTTACCGAATTGCTTTTCGATCTGGCCCAGTGCTGCCGCCAACGCTTTCTGTTTGTTTTCGTCGATAGCCATTATTACTCCTGTCATGCCGGGAGAAGCAACTGCGCTTCACCATGGACTTCTGTTCTGTTGGTGCAATTATACTGTATAGTCATACAGTATCAAGTATTTTGTAGAAATTGTTGCCAGAGCGTTTTTAACGCATAAACGGTAGCCTGCCGCCGCACGCTTTCTCGATCGCCGCTGAAGCACTCCCGGCGGGTGATCCCTTCCCCTTTGGACGTGGCAAACCCGAACCAGACGGTGCCGACAGGCTTCACGTCGCTGCCGCCGTCCGGCCCCGCGATACCGCTAATGGAAACGGCGTAATCTGCCCGCGCCTCTTTCAGCGCGCCAATGGCCATTTCAATGACAACCGGTTCGCTGACCGCACCATGCTGTTCCAGCGTGGCTTCGCGCACGCCAATCATCTGCGCCTTAGCTTCGTTACTGTAGGTCACAAAGCCGCGTTCAAACCAGGCGGAACTGCCGGCGATATCGGTAATCGCTTTCGCCACCCAGCCGCCGGTGCAGGATTCCGCGGTAGTAATTGTCGCGCCACGCTGCTTCAGGGCAAGGCCAACGATCTCGCTAAGCTGCATCAATTCATGGTCAGTCATTCTTGCTCCAGGCTTGAGAAAAACGTGCAGCACAAGATAGCACTTTCTCGTCTAATATGGGGATGCGCTTCAGGTTTTACGAGGGGGCTTCAGAAAAAAGCCGGTACGGGCGCACCGGCTGGAGAAATGTTACTTCATGCTGCTCGCAATCGTATCGACATTATGGCGAAACGCCTTAACGTAGGTGTCTGCCACCCCACCTTTGGCCGACAGGGCTTCCGGGTAGAGTTCGCCGCCCGGCTGTGCGCCGGTCGCCGACGCAATCTGCTTCACCAGGCGCGGATCGAGCTGGTTTTCCATAAACCACGTTTTCACGCCGTCGGCTTTAATCTGCTTGATAATCTCCGCCACCTGCGCCGCGCTGGCTTCGCTCTCGGAAGAGAGTCCTTGAGGTGCCATGAAGGTTACGCCGTAAGCGCGGCCAAAATAGCCGAATGCGTCATGGCTGGTCAGCACTTTGCGTTTTTCCTGCGGGATCTGGCTAAAGCGCGTTTTGGCCCAGCTGTCCAGCTGAGTCAGTTGCGCAATGTACGGTTTTCCTGAAGCCTCCAGCGCCGCTTTGTCTTCCGGATCGGCTTTCACCAGCCCGTTCAGAATATTTTGTGCATACAGCGCACCGTTCGCCGCGCTGTTCCAGGCGTGCGGGTCGGTCACGGTCTTTCCATCTTCCTCAAGCGTGTGGGTTTTCACCCCGGTTGAGGCGACGACCAGCTGCCCTTTGAACCCGGAGGCTTTCACCAGGCGGTCGAGCCAGCCTTCCAGCCCCAGTCCGTTGACCACCACCACGTCAGCCTTGCTCAGCGCCGCGCTGTCTTTTGGTGACGGTTCGAAGGTGTGCGGATCGCCGTCCGGCCCCACCAGCGTCGTCACGTTCACGCGATCGCCCCCAACTTCCTGGGTGATATCCCCCAGTATCGAAAAGCTGGTGACCACATTCAGCGTTTTCGCCATCACGCTATGCGACATCATCCCCAGCGCAAGCGCCATAATTAATCCTGTACGTTTCATCGTTTCCCCTTGCGTTAAAAAAGCGCCCGCAGGCTGCCAGCCAGCCTGCTGCGCGTGCCAAATAAAACGGAAATAAAGAACAGCGCGCTGGCGGTCAGCACAATGGACGGCCCCGCGGGTAAACTTGCCGCCCAGGAGAGGCTTAGCCCCAGCCACGCGCAGAAAATACCGCTGATACCGGCCATCAGGAGTAATCCGGGTAAGGTGCGTACCCAACAGCGCGCCGCCACCGCCGGGAGCATCATCAGCCCGACGGCCATCAGCGTGCCGAGCACCTGAAAACCGGCCACCAGGTTAAGCACCAGCAGCGCCAGAAACAGGGCGTGCAACAGCCCGGGCAGCCAGCGGGCATTCACCTGCAGCCAGGCGGTGTCAAACGCCTCCGTCACCAGCCCGCGGTAAAAAAGGGCCAGCGTGATAAGGGTGAAGATGCACACGCCGGTCACAAACAGCGCGGCGTCGTTGTCCACCGCGAGGATTGAGCCAAACAGCAGATGCAGCAGATCGACATTCGAGCCGCGCAGCGATACCAGCGTGACGCCCAGCGCCAGTGAACCCAGGTAAAAGCCGGCAAAGCTGGCATCTTCTTTCAGCGGCGTGCGGCGGCTGACCAGCCCGGCCACCAGCGCGACGGCAATTCCGGCGATAAACCCGCCGACGGTCATTGCCAGTAGCGACATCCCGCTGAGCAAATACCCCACGGCGACGCCGGGCAAAATAGCGTGAGAAAGCGCATCGCCCATCAGGCTCATCCGGCGCAGCTGAAGAAACACGCCGAGCGCGGTGGTGCTGACGGAGAGCGCCAGGCAAACCACCAGCGCGCGGCGCATAAAGCCGAATTCGATAAACGGCTGGAAGAATGTGTGCCAGATCATGCCACCCTCACCCGTTCGGTTTTCCACTGGGGGACGTCAGCATCCAGCCGCAGCGTCTGCGGGAAGTGGCGCGCCACGCGCTCGCTGTCGTGCAGTACCGCGAGCAGCGTTTGCCCCTGCATATACATCTCCAGCATCAGATCCATCAGCACGTTGCAGGTCGCTTCATCAACGCCGGTAAAGGGCTCGTCGAGCATCACCAGCGGCGCCTGCTGCACTAACACGCGGGCAAACAGCATGCGCTGAAACTGGCCGCCGGAGAGCTCATCGATGGTGGAGAGCGCCATCGACTCCAGCCCCACGCGCTCAAGTGCGCCACTAATGCGCAGACGCGCTTCGCGGCGAAAACCGGCGAAAAGCGAAATTCCGGGCCAGCAGCCCATGCTCACCACGTCCTGCACGGTCAGCGGAAATTGCGCCTCCAGCGCGTGACGCTGCGCCAGCCAGCCGATTACCGGTCGTCTACCTTGCCAGCGGAAGCTACCGCTCACGGGCGGGATAAACCCGGCGAGGGTTTTCAGCAGCGTGGATTTGCCGCAGCCGTTGGCGCCGATAATGGCGGTCATGCTGCCGCGTTCAATCACGCCCGAAAGCGGACGCGTGACGGGCTGGCGGTCATAGCCCGCAATCAGTGCGTTCATCACGATCATGGCAACGCCACCGCCCAGCGCACGGCCAGCCCGAGAAGCAGAATGAGCACCATCGCCAGCAATAGCCGAACCGGGGATGAGAGAGAAAACAGGGACATGGACATCTCAATTCAAAAATAATGTTATAACATAACAATAATAAAAGGCGATGAAGATGTAAACGGCGGGAATGAAATGGGAGTGTGGCGAAATGTTTCTGCGGGAAACAGGTGCGGGCGGGTGCCCTCTCCCACGGGGAGAGGGGGAATAAGATGACTTACTGACTAAACGGCGAAGTCGCCGGGACGCGAGCCTGCGACACCGCCAGCCCCAGCTGCCACACCGCCATTGCATAGTGGGTGCTGTGGTTATAACGGGTGATGGTGTAGAAGTTCGGCATACCGTACCAGTACTGGTAGCCGGTTCCCACGTCCAGACGCAGCAGGCTCACCTGGTCAACGTTGCCCAGCGGCTGGGTTGGCGTTAAGCCTGCCGCCGTCAGCTGGGCAACGCTGTATTTGGTTTTGAAACCGTTTTCCAGACCAAACGCCTCGCCGTTGGCCTGCACGGCGACCTGGCCGCCCGGCGTCCAGCCGTGCGCTTTGAAGTAGTTCGCCACGCTGCCGATGGCATCCACCGGATCCCACAGGTTGATATGACCGTCCCCGTTAAAGTCGACGGCATACTGCTTATAGGAGGACGGCATAAACTGGCCGTAGCCCATCGCGCCGGCAAATGACCCTTTCAGATCGAGCGGATCGTCCTGCTCGCTGCGCGCCATCAGCAGGAAGGTTTCCAGCTCGGAAGAGAAGTATTCGGCGCGGCGCGGGTAGTTAAAGGAGAGCGTCGCCAGCGCGTCGAGGATGCGGGTTTTGCCCATCACGCGGCCCCAGCGGGTTTCCACGCCGATAATCCCGACGATGATTTCCGGCGGTACGCCGTAGACCTGCCACGCGCGGTTAAGCGCATCTTCATACTGATTCCAGAACGCCACGCCGTTTTGCACGTTGTCCGGGGTAATAAACTGTTTGCGGTAGCGCAGCCACGCGCCGTTCGGCCCGCTCGGCACCTGGGCGGACGGCGCCTGCCTGTCCATCAGGCGCAGCACGTAGTCCAGACGCTTCGCCTGAGACAGAATTTCATGCAGCTGCTGGCGGTCGAAACCGTGTTTACTCACCATTTTATCGATGAACTGCTCGGCCGCCGGGTTATTCGCGAAGTCGCCGCCCATCTGCATCATATTGTGCTGCGGCTCCAGCAGGAATCCCCCGGAAGGCGCGCCCGCCGTTTGCTGAACGGCTTCGGTCTTAGGTTTGCTGCTACAGGCAGACAGCAGGATAAGCGCAGGCAACAGCGCTGCATAACGACGCTTGAACATGAGACATCCATTTAACGGGTTCGATAAGAACCCAGTATGGTAAAGCATCCGCAACACCTCAAGGAAGCGGTACGCGCCTCCCCAACGCAAATCCGTGCTTTTTTCCACCGAAAATCATTCACCCCATCAATTAACTTTCAAAATAATCCATTTTTCTTTCATTGTGAGATCTAACTAACACTTTAAAACCTTTCAAAGTGATTATTATTAGACGCAGTTATACAAAAACAAAAAAGCCCCACAGGAGAGAAGAATGATAGAGACCATCACCCACAGCGCCGAGTGGTTCATCGGGCTGTTTCAGAAAGGCGGAGAAGTGTTCACCGGCATGGTGACCGGGATCCTGCCCCTGCTGATCAGCCTGCTGGTGATCATGAACGCGCTGATCAACTTTATCGGCCAGCAGCGCATCGAACGCTTTGCCCAGCGCTGCGCCGGTAACCCGCTGTCCCGCTACCTGATATTGCCCTTCATCGGCACCTTTGTTTTCTGTAACCCGATGACCTTAAGCCTCGGCCGCTTTATGCCAGAGAAGTACAAACCGAGCTACTACGCCGCCGCCTCCTACAGCTGCCATTCGATGAACGGCCTGTTTCCGCACATTAACCCCGGAGAGCTGTTTGTCTACCTCGGGATCGCCAGCGGCCTTACTACGCTTGGCCTGCCGCTCGGCCCGCTGGCGGTGAGCTACCTGCTGGTTGGCCTGGTGACCAACTTCTTCCGCGGCTGGGTGACTGACCTCACCACCGCCATTTTCGAGAAAAAAATGGGCATCCAGCTTGAACAGAAGGTCCATCTTTCAGGAGCGACAGCATGAACCGGATCCGCATTGAGAAAGGCACGGGCGGCTGGGGCGGCCCGCTGGAGTTCGACGCCGCCGAAGGCAAAAAGATCGTCTACATCACCGCGGGCACGCGCCCGGCGATTGTCGACAAGCTGCGCGAGCTGACCGGCTGGGAAGCGGTTGACGGCTTTAAAGAGGGCGAGCCGCCGGAAGCGGACATCGGCGTGGCGGTGATTGACTGCGGCGGCACGCTGCGCTGCGGCATCTATCCGAAGCGCCGCATTCCGACGGTGAATATTCACTCCACCGGAAAATCCGGCCCGCTGGCGCAGTACATCCTTGAGGACATTTATGTCTCGGGCGTGAAGGAGGACAACATCACTCTGGTGAATGGCACCCCCGCGCCGCAAAAAGCGGCCCCGCGCGAGTACGACACCAGCAAAAAAATCACCGAGCAGAGCGACGGCCTGCTGGCAAAGGTCGGGATGGGAATGGGCTCCGCCGTGGCGGTGCTGTTCCAGTCCGGGCGCGACACCATCGACACGGTGCTGAAAACCATTCTGCCGTTTATGGCGTTCGTCTCGGCGCTGATCGGTATCATCATGGCCTCCGGCCTGGGCGACTGGATTGCCCACGGCCTCGCCCCGCTCGCCAGCCACCCACTCGGGCTGGTGACGCTGGCGCTGATCTGCTCCTTCCCGCTGCTGTCGCCGTTCCTCGGCCCGGGCGCGGTGATTGCCCAGGTCATCGGCGTGCTGATTGGCGTACAGATTGGTCTGGGCAACATTCCCCCACACCTCGCCCTGCCCGCCCTGTTTGCCATTAACGCCCAGGCGGCGTGCGACTTCATCCCCGTGGGGCTGTCGCTGGCCGAAGCGCGCCAGGACACCGTGCGCGTGGGCGTGCCGTCCGTGCTGGTGAGCCGCTTCCTGACGGGCGCGCCGACGGTGCTGATTGCCTGGTTTGTCTCCGGCTTTATCTATCAATAAGAGGTTCCTGCAATGAACGTCATTTACCAGACCACCATTACCCGCATCGGCCAGAGCGCGGCAGACGCGCTCAGCGACCAGATGCTGATCACCTTCCGCGAGGGCGCTCCGGCGGATATCGAAGAGTTTTGCTTTATCCACTGCCACGGCGAGCTGAACGGCGAACTGAAGGCCGGAAGCCAGCTGGAGCTGGGCGAAGCGCGCTATGCCGTGACCGCCGTCGGCGACGTGGCCGAGCAAAACCTGCGCGAGCTGGGCCACATCACCCTGCGCTTCGACGGCCAGCCGCAGGCGGAATACCCCGGCACGGTTCATGTGGATGGCCCGGTTCCGCAGGCTGTCACCCCAGGCTGCACGTTAAAATTTGTTGCGTAATTAAGGAGAGTCACATGAGTCAGGTTGCCGTTGTCATTGGTGGGGGACAAACCTTAGGCGAGTTCCTCTGCCGTGGGCTTGCCGCAGAGGGCTACCGCGTGGCGGTAGTGGACATTCAGAGTGAGAAAGCCGCCCGCGTGGCGGACACCATCAACACCGAGTTTGGCGAAGGGATGGCGTACGGGTTTGGTGCCGACGCCACCAGCGAGCAGAGCGTGATGGCGCTGGCCCGCGGCGTGGACGAGATTTTTGGGCGCACCGACCTGCTGGTCTACAGCGCGGGGATTGCGAAAGCGGCGTTTATCAGCGATTTCGAGCTGGGTGATTTTGACCGCTCGCTGCAGGTGAATCTGGTGGGCTATTTCCTCTGCGCCCGGGAGTTTTCCCGCCTGATGATCCGCGACGGGATTCAGGGGCGCATTATTCAGATCAACTCAAAATCAGGGAAAGTGGGCAGCAAGCATAACTCCGGCTACAGCGCGGCGAAGTTTGGCGGCGTGGGGCTGACCCAGTCCCTGGCGCTGGATCTGGCCGAATACGGGATTACCGTGCACTCGCTGATGCTGGGTAACCTGCTGAAATCACCAATGTTCCAGTCCCTGCTGCCGCAGTACGCCACCAAGCTCGGCATCCGGGCTGAGGAAGTGGAGCAGTACTACATCGATAAAGTGCCGCTCAAGCGCGGATGTGATTATCAGGACGTGCTGAACATGCTGCTATTTTACGCCAGTCCGAAAGCGTCTTACTGCACCGGGCAGTCGATTAACGTCACCGGTGGGCAGGTGATGTTCTGATCGAGCGGTTTGTTTCCCCTCACCCCGGCCCTCTCCCCACAGGGGAGAGGGTTAGGGTGAGGGGTGAGGAAAATAAGGAGCGAATATGGTTACCGCATTAATCACCGTCGCCGCCCTCGCCTGGCTGTGCCAGATGGCGTTTGGCGGCTGGCAGATCCACCAGTTTAACCGCGCGTTTGACGCCCTGTGCCAGAAGGGCCGCGTCGGGGTCGGGCGTTCCGGCGGACGCTTTAAACCGCGCGTGGTCGTCGCCGTTGCGCTGGACGAGCATGACCGGGTGTGCGATTCCCTTATCATGCGCGGCATGACGGTGTTTGCCCGACCGGCCAAAATCCAGGCGATCAACGGCCTCCCGTTACAGGAATTGCAGCCTGATGTGATCTTTCCCCATGATCCACTCTGTCAGAATGCACTATCATTAGCGCTTAATCTGAAACATGGATAATTTCGTTGTGAAAGTTATAGACTTGCGAAATTATCATTTCGCAACCTAAGGAACGAAGCGCCTATGAAACCACGCCAGCGGCAGGCGGCCATTCTGGAGCATCTGCAAAAGCAGGGAAAATGTTCGGTAGAGGACCTGGCCCACTACTTTGACACCACCGGCACGACGATACGCAAGGACCTGGTATTGCTCGAAAACTCTGGCGCCGTTATTCGCACCTACGGTGGCGTGGTGCTCAACAAGGACGAAGCGGACCCGCCTATCGATCACAAAACGCTGATCAATACCCATCAGAAAGCGCTGATTGCCGAGGCCGCCGTCAAATTTATTCAGGACGGCGATTCCATCATCCTCGACGCAGGCAGTACCGTCCTGCAGATGATCCCCCTGCTCAGCCGCTTTAACAACATCACGGTAATGACCAACAGCCTGCACATCGTCAACGCCCTGTCGGAGTTTGACAGCGAGCAGACTATCCTGATGCCCGGTGGCACCTTCCGTAAAAAATCGGCGTCCTTTCACGGCCAGCTGGCGGAGAACGCCTTCGACCACTTCAGCTTCGATAAGCTGTTTATGGGCACCGACGGCATCGACCTGAACGCGGGCGTCACGACGTTTAATGAGGTCTTCAGCGTCAGCAAAGCGATGTGCAACGCCGCGCGGGAAGTGATTTTAATGGCCGACTCGTCGAAGTTTGGCCGCAAAAGCCCCAACATTGTCTGTAGCCTTGAAAGCGTTGATAAGCTGATTACCGACGCGGGTATCGATCCGGCGTTCAAAAAAGCGCTGGAAGAAAAAGGCATCGACGTGATCGTAACCGGAGAGAGAGATGAGTGATTTTCTGTTAGAAACGGGCCGCCAGACGCTGATGCTGGAGCTGCAGGAAGCCAGCCGCCTGCCGGAACGTCTGGGCGAGGATTTTGTCCGCGCCGCCAACACCATTATCCACTGCGAAGGCAAAGTGATCGTGGCGGGCATCGGTAAATCCGGCCATATCGGCAAGAAGATTGCCGCGACGCTCGCCAGCACCGGTACCCCAGCGTTCTTCGTGCATCCGGCAGAGGCGCTGCACGGGGATCTGGGGATGATCGAAAGCCGCGACGTGATGCTGTTTATCTCCTACTCCGGTTCGGCCAAAGAGCTGGACCTGATTATTCCGCGCCTGCAGGAAAAATCGGTCGCCCTGCTGGCGATGACCGGGAAACCCCGCTCGCCGCTGGCGCTGGCCGCCAAAGCGACGCTGGATATTTCCGTCGAGCGTGAAGCCTGCCCGATGCACCTCGCTCCGACCTCCAGCACCGTTAACACCCTGATGATGGGCGACGCGCTGGCGATGGCGGTGATGCAGGCGCGCGGATTCAATGAGGAAGATTTTGCCCGTTCGCATCCGGCAGGTGCGCTCGGCGCGCGCCTGCTCAACAAGGTTCACCATCTGATGCGCACCGACGACGCCATTCCGCAGGTCAAACTCGACACCAGCGTGATGGACGCGATGCTGGAGCTGAGCCGCACCGGCCTGGGTCTGGTGGCGGTATGCGATGACGGCGGAAACGTCAGGGGCGTGTTCACCGACGGCGACCTGCGACGCTGGCTGGTGGGCGGCGGCAGGCTGGAAACCAACGTGTCGGACGCCATGACCAAAGGCGGGCTGACGCTCAACGCCGACAGCCGCGCCATTGAGGCCAAAGAGGTGCTGATGAAGCGCAAAATCACCGCCGCACCGGTGGTGGACGAGCACGGCAGGCTGTGCGGCGCCATCAACCTGCAGGACTTCTACCAGGCCGGGATTATCTAACCCTTCAGCCCAAGACGCTTCGCCAGCCGGTGCAGGTTGGCGACGTCCATCTCAAGCGCCCGCGCGCACGCCGCCCAGCTGCGGTTGTTCTGCTCCAGCGCGCGGGTAATCATCTGACGCTGAAACTCTTCCGTCGCTTCGCGCAGGTTTTCGATTGCGCTCTCAGGCGCAGCAGGCTTCATGGTCGGAGCATTTTCCTCATGCAGCGCAAAATGGCGCGCATGAATCACCACTTCATCCCCCGAGCGCGTCGCTCTCGCCAGCACCACCGCGCGGTGAATCGCATGTTCCAGCTCGCGCACGTTGCCCGGCCAGCCGTAGCTCATAAGGTGCGTCCTCGCACCGGGGCTTAACACCACGCGGGAGAGCCCCATTTTGAGCCGGCACTGTTCGCAGAAATAACCCGCCAGCAGCACCACGTCGTCCCCGCGCTCGCGCAGCGGCGGCACGGACAGCGGGAACACGCTCAGGCGATGAAACAGGTCGGCGCGGAACTGCCCAGCCAGCACCGCTTCGCGCAGATCCCGGTTGGTCGCAGCGAGGACCCGCACGTCCACCCGCAGGCTGCGGTCATCCCCCACGCGCTGGATGTCGCCGTACTGCAATACGCGCAGCAGCTTGGCCTGAAGTGAAAGGGAAAGCTCGCCAATCTCATCAAGAAACAGCGTGCCGTTATCGGCCATTTCAAACTTGCCGCTGCGGTTGCTGATGGCCCCGGTAAACGCCCCTTTGACGTGACCGAACAGCTCGCTCTCCGCCACGCTTTCCGGCAGCGCGGCGCAGTTGAGGTACACCAGCGGGTTGACCGCGCGCGGCGACGCTTCGTGAATGGACTTCGCCACCAGCTCCTTACCGGTACCGGTCTCTCCGAAGATCAGCACGTTTAGATCGGACGCGGCAACAATCTCAATCTCTTTTTTGAGCTGCGCCATGCCGGGCGAAAGGCCGATCATCTCCGTGTGCGCCACCTGCTCAAACGCCGCCGGGCTGCCGGGAAGGATATTCTGGCTCTCCAGCTGTTCAATCAGCAGCGCGTTATTCAGCGCCCCGGCGGCCAGGGCCGCAATCAGGCGCAGCTCCTCGTCGCTGAAGGTGTCGAACTGGTCCGGAGACATGCCGTCGAGGGTCAGCGCGCCAATCAGATTTTGCCCGGCAAACAGCGGCAGGCCGATGCAGGCGTGCACCTTCAGGCTCTCCTGGCCTGGAATAAGCCCGTCGTACGGGTCGGGCAAGTCGCTGTCCGCCGGGAAGCGCACCACGTCACCCGCGCGGGCGATGGTCTCCAGCCGCGGATGGCCTTCCAGCGTAAAGCGTCGACCGAGCACGTCCTGCGCCAGCCCGTCGATAGCCAGCGGAATAAACTGCCGTCCCTCGTAGCGCAGCAGCGCGGACGCATCGCACTCAAGCACGTGGCGCAGCGTGGAGATCAGGCGCTGAAAGCGGTCCTGATGGCCGATGCCGGTTTGCAGTTCAATGGCGATCTTCGCCAGCACGTCTACGGAAAAGCTCATGTCTGCCTCACTGTCATTTTGACAATGCATAGTGTCATATTGACTCTTTTTTGGATAGTCATAATGACTACTCATTACTGGGCACAAAATCACAACCCATTGAATATTAATAAGTTAAAAAGTTGGCACGTAACTTGATATAAGCAAACCATCTTATTTGAAAACGCTGTATTAAGTTGAGGTTGCTATGTCTATTCTGGTTAAAAATAACATTCATTGGGTGGGTCAACGTGACTGGGAAGTGCGCGATTTCCACGGGACGGAATACAAAACGCTGCGCGGCAGCAGCTACAACAGCTATCTCATCCGCGAAGGTAAAAACGTGCTGATCGATACCGTCGATCATAAATTCAGCCGCGAGTTCGTGCAGAACCTGCGCAGTGAAATCGACCTGAATGACATCGACTACATCATCATCAACCATGCGGAAGAGGACCACGCCGGGGCGCTGACCGAGCTGATGTCCCACATTCCGAACACACCTATCTACTGCACCACCAACGCCATTGACTCCATCAACGGCCACCACCACCATCCGGAGTGGAACTTCCACACCGTGAAAACCGGCGACACGCTGGATATCGGCAACGGCAAGCAGCTGATCTTCGTTGAAACCCCGATGCTGCACTGGCCGGACAGCATGATGACCTACATGACCGGCGACGCGGTGCTGTTCAGCAACGACGCCTTCGGCCAGCACTACTGCGACGAACGCCTTTTTAATGACGAAGTGGATCAGACCGAGCTGTTCGAACAGTGCCAGCGCTACTACGCCAACATTCTGACCCCGTTCAGCCGCCTGGTGACGCCGAAAATCACCGAGATCCTCGGCTTCAACCTGCCGGTGGACATGATTGCCACCTCCCACGGCGTGGTATGGCGTGAAAACCCCACCCAGATCGTCGAGCTGTACCTGAAGTGGGCGGCGGACTATCAGGAAGACCGCATCACAATCTTCTACGACACCATGTCCAACAACACCCGCATGATGGCGGACGCGATTGCCCAGGGCATCAACGAAGTTGACCCGAACGTGGCGGTGAAAATCTTCAACGTGGCGCGCAGCGATAAGAACGAGGTATTGACCAACGTCTTCCGCTCTAAGGGCGTGCTGGTGGGAACCTCCACCATGAATAACGTGATGATGCCGAAGATTGCCGGCCTGGTAGAAGAGATGACCGGCCTGCGTTTTCGCAACAAGCGCGCCAGCGCCTTTGGTTCACACGGCTGGAGCGGCGGCGCGGTAGACCGTCTCTCCACCCGTTTACAGGATGCAGGCTTTGAGATGTCCATGAGCCTGAAGGCGAAATGGCGTCCGGATATCGACGCGCTGGAGATCTGCCGCCAGCACGGCCGCGACATTGCGCGCCAGTGGGCGCTCGCCCCGCTTCCTGACGTCACCGCAAAACCTGCGGAACAGCCGCAAACCTGTTCCGCGGCAGCCAGCGCCGATCTCGGCCCACGCATGCAGTGCAGCGTCTGCCAGTGGATCTACGATCCTGCGCTGGGCGAACCGCTGCAGGATGTCGCCCCGGGCACGCCATGGAGCGAGGTGCCGGACAACTTCCTCTGCCCGGAATGTTCCCTCGGCAAAGACGTCTTTGACGAACTGGCAGCGGAGGCAAAATGAACAACGGCATCGTTATCATCGGCTCGGGCTTTGCCGCCCGCCAGCTGGTGAAAAATATCCGCAAGCAGGACGCTAACGTGCCGCTGACGCTGATCGCCGCCGACAGCATGGACGAGTACAACAAGCCTGATTTAAGCCACGTCATTAGCCAGAATCAGCGCGCCGACGATCTCACCCGCCAGACGGCGGGGGAGTTCGCGGAGCAGTTCAACCTGCGTCTGTTTCCGTACACCTGGGTCACCGACATCGACGCCGACGCCCGCGTGGTGAAAGCGAAAGAGAAAGCCTGGCAGTACGACAGGCTGGTGCTGGCGACCGGAGCATCTGCGTTTGTGCCGCCGGTTGAGGGCCGCGAGCTGATGATTACCCTCAACAGCCAGCAGGAGTACCAGGCCAGCGAAACCCTGCTACGCGATGCGCAACGGGTGATGATCGTCGGCGGCGGGCTGATCGGCACCGAGCTGGCGATGGATTTCTGCCGCGCGGGGAAATCCGTGACCCTGGTTGACCACGCGGCGAGTATTCTGTCGGCGCTGATGCCCGCAGAAGTAAGCAGTCGCTTACAGCATCGTCTGACCGATATGGGCGTGCATCTGCTGTTAAAATCGCAGCTACAAAGCCTGAGCAAAACCGAAGGTGGTATTCGCGCCACGCTCGACCGCAGCCGCAGCGTTGAGGTGGATGCGGTGGTTGCCGCGACGGGGCTGCGCCCGGAAACCGCGCTGGCGCATCGCGCAGGGGCTGAAATTAACCGCGGCGTGAAGGTCAATAGCTACCTGCAAACCACGCGGCCGGATATTTATGCCCTGGGCGACTGCGCGGAAATTAACGGCCAGGTGCTTCCTTTCCTGCAGCCGATACAATTAAGCGCCATGTATCTGGCAAAAAACCTGCTCGGCGGCAGCGCGCCGCTGAAATTACCCGCCATGCTGGTGAAGGTCAAAACGCCGGAGTTGCCGCTGCACCTGGCGGGTGAAACGCAGCGTCAGGATCTGAACTGGCAAATAACCCTCGAAGCGCAGGGAATGGTCGCGCGCGGCGCGGATAACGAGGGTCAGATACGCGCCTTTGTCGTCAGTGAGGACCGGATGAAGGAGGCTTTCGCGCTGCTGAAATCGCTGCCCGCTTAACCCGTAATTTCCTGCCACGCTTACTTAACCTTTGGATTTTATTATCCGCCGCCCCGATGTCCCGGGGCTTTTTTTTTACGTATTCTATTCATCAAATAAATGCAAAGCAGGTATATCATCGCTATCAATCCTTTATTTATTATTTTCATAAATACTTAAAAGCGGAACAGCTGAAAAACATCACCCTGTTTTATTATTCTCGGCCGGGCTAGTCTGACAGGTAATTAATTAGCCGGAGATGAATCATGGCGACTTTTAATACAGAACTCAAATATCTTTCTCGTTATTTCAAACAAACGAAGCATGCAGAACGCATTTTATTTCGCTGGCTTTATTTGAGCCCGGAGGAGCGCATTGCGCGTCTGCGCGAGCTGATGATGCCGGTCAGTGAACATGAGCGGTAATTGACGGGTAAAACCGGAACACTTTACGTAAACCAACACTTTTTCTTCCGCAAAAAAAACCTACACTCTCAGCATCCCTTTTTCTTCGGTATGCCGCTATGCGCCAGCTTCAGAAAATCCGCCAGTATCAACGGCTTTATCAGCACTACGGCGCGGAGCCTACGCCCACGACCATCGCGGAAGTGGCGGAGGTTGCGCTGTGCAGCGAACGCCATGCGCGCACCCTGCTGCGCCAGCTCGCGCAAAGCGGCTGGCTAAGCTGGGACGCCCAGCCGGGACGCGGGCACCGCGCCACCCTGCACTGCCTGACCACCACCAGCGAGCTGAGCGCGCCGCTGATGCGCGCCTGTCTGGAAAAAGGGGATTACCAGAGCGCGCTGCAGCTGGCCGACGGCGATCCGGCCAGCCTGCACCACATCATCACCCCGTTCTTAGGCGGGAAATGGCTAAAGCACCAGCCGACGCTGCGCATTCCGTGGTATCGCCCGCTGACGTCGCTACATCCTGCCCTTTCGCGCCGCCGCGCCGAGCAGCATATTATCTGCGCGGTTCACGCGGGTCTGACGCGCTACGCCCCCGGCCGCCCGCAGCCGGTCGCGGATTTAGCCCATCACTGGGATATTCGTGACGACAATCGCCGCTGGCGCTTTTACCTGCGCAGCGGCGCGCACTGGCATAACGGGCAGGCCATTAGCGACGAAGATATGCTCAGCGCGATGCAGCAACTGCTGGCCGACCCGGCACGCCGCGCGGGGCTTGCGCACGTTCAAACGGTGTCGCTTGTCGCCCCCTGGTGTCTGGAGATCGCGCTTACGGCGCCCGATGCCATGCTGGCGCATCGACTCGCACACCATGCCTGTCGCCTTCCGCATCCGCAGCAGCCGGCTATCGGTGCGGGCCCCTTTGCTATTGCCCACCACCACTCGCACTATCTGCGCCTTGAGCGTCAGCCCTGGTACTTTGCCGCGCATCCGCTGCTGCATGCAATTGAGTTTTGGCGAACCCGCAGCGAGGCCGAAAAACCGGCGTGGATCACCGTCGGGAAAGGCAAAAACGCCCAGGGGGTCGTCACCTCCACCAGCGGCGGGTTTGCCTGGCTGATGCTGAACGCCACGCTGCCGCACCCGCTGGCCGCCTGGCTGCGTCAGGAAATACAGCATATTAATCAGCAGCACCTCCGCCGGGAGGATGTGGACACCCGCACGGAAATCCTGCCCGGCATCACCACGCCCGCACTGCCGGGTGCGTCCGAGGTGGCGCTTCCCGCTACCCTTTCGCTGGTCTGTTACGACACGCCGGGGCTGTGCGATCTGGCCAGCATGCTGCAGGCGCGTCTGAAAAAGCGCGGCTGTGACGTTACCCTCCAGCGCAAAGACCGCGAGGCGTGGCATGCCCCCGACGCGCTGGCGAAGGGGGATATCTTCCTGGGAGATTATCTGGCGGGTGAAGCAGCGGAGTTTGCGCTGGCAGAGTGGTTTATTGAAGAGCCCGCATGGGCCGCCGCGCTGGGGCAGCCCGCCTGGCAAAAAGCGAAACAGACGCTGATGGCGTACTGCGAAAGCGAAGAAAGCCTGCGAGAACGCCTGCCCGCCTTCTTTCAGCGCCTGCTGGAAAGCGGTGCCTGCACGCCGCTTTTCCACTACCGCTACCGTCTTAACACCCTGGAAAACGTGCAGGACATTGTGCTTACCGCCAGCGGCTGGCTTGATTTTACCCGCGCCTGGCTGCCTCCAGCTCAGGAGCGCACCACCAGCGCGTCGTAGCCGCGCCAGCGATAGTTGGCCACTGAGATGAGCCAGCAGGCAACGAACAGCCCGACCACCACAAACCCGGCGTTGCCCAGGTTGTCATTTACCGCGCCGATCAGATCCCAGACGCCGCCGCTGAGGGCAAATTTATCCATCATCAGGCCCAGCGCTTCCAGCCCGCCGATAAACAGCGCCACCACCACGGAGGTGCCGGTGATGGTCATGTTGTAGTAGAGCTTGCGCTGCGGTTTATCAAACGCCCAGCCGTAGGCGCCGACCATCAGCAGGTTATCGAGGGTATCCACCAGCGCCATGCCGCTGGCGAAGAGCGCCGGGAAAATCATGATTGACCACACCGACATCCCGCTGGACGCGCTGGCGGCAGAGATCCCCAGCACGCCGATTTCCGTGGCAGTATCAAACCCAAGGCCAAACAGAAAGCCTACCAGGTACATCTGCCAGCTTTTATTCACCAGGCGGAAGGTTTTACCGAACAGCCAGTTCATAACGCCACCCTGCGCAGGCAGCGTGACGTCGCCCTGCACCGGCTGGCCCTTTTTCAGCGCCTGGAAACTGCGCCAGACCCCGCGCAGGATCACCATATTCACCAGCGCCATTGCCAGCAGGAAGGTGGCGGAAACGGCGGTGCCAATCAGACTGCCGGTTTCGTGGAACCATTCCATGTTTTTCTGAAACGCCGTAGCGGTGGCGGCGATGGCAATGGAGGCCAGCACCACGATGGTGGAGTGCCCCAGCGAGAACCACGCCCCCACCCCGCACGGGCGTTTGCCCTGCTGCATCATCTTACGCGTCACGGTATCAATGGCCGCGATGTGGTCGGCATCTACCGCGTGACGCAGCCCGTAGCACCACGCCAGCAGGCTGGCGGCCATCAGCGCCGTACTGCCGCTAAAGGTGCGCCATGCCCATCCCCAGGCCAGCAGATTTGCCATTACCAGAGCCAGCAGCAGAAGCGCGGCGCGAGGTTCGTTGCGTAACAGTCGTAACATTTTAAATCCTTTTTGAACATGACCGGGCAGCGGCGACCACCGCCTGCCCGAAGGAGATCGCTCCGTCGCCTGCGGGCAGACGCGAAGGAAAAAGAAGCCTAAAATCAGAAAGATAATGACGCAGGCGCGCGCGCAGCAGGCGGTTGTGCAGCACGCCGCCGCTGAGGCAGATTGTCGAAATCGATAAGCGTCGGGCATGGCGCGCGGCGAGCTGGGCCAGCCCTTTTGCCAGCGCGTCGTGAAACGCCCACGCGCGCTCGCAGGGCTCCGCCTGCCAGTTCAGCCACCGCTGCCAGAACAGCGCAAGGTTATCCGCTTCCAGTATCACCGGATGGTCAACGCCCGCGCACTGCGATGCCAGCGCCTCCAGCCTGCACGCAGCCTCGCCTTCGTAGCGTTGCGCGTCGATGCCCAGCGCGCAGGCGACCGCGTCAAACAGGCGACCACAGGACGATGCCTGCGGTGCATTGATGCCACGCTGGATCGCCGTTGCCAGCAGCGGCCAGCTGTGCCGCTGAACCGCTTGCGTTTCCGGGTAGCGTTGCCAGTCCGGGACAAACGCCAGGCAGTGGGCGAGCAGATTACGCCACGGCTGCCGCGCCGCCAGATCGCCCCCCGGCAGCGCAACGGCAGGCAGGCCGCCAAGCCGTTCGCAGTCGAGATAGTTCACCCGCAGGCACTCTCCGCCCCACAGCGCGCCATTCTCGCCCATGCCGATCCCGTCCAGCGTCAGGGCGATAGCGTCACCGCCGTCGAGCGGCCAGCCGTTCTCCGCCAGGCACGCCGCCGCGTGAGCGTGATGATGCAGCACGGTTTCAACGGGCAGCGCCTGCTCCTGCGCCCACCGGCGGGCGTGATACGCCGGATGGGCATCGCACACCGCGCGCTCCGGCTGAAAGGCATACATGTCCTGCATCGTCGAGAGCGCGCTGCGCCACTGAGCTTCTACCCCCTCGTCGCTGAGATCGCCAAAGTGCTGGCTCAGCACCGCCTGGTTCCCGCGCACCAGGCAGAAGGTGTTTTTCATCTCTGCACCGGTGCACAGCATGGCGGGGATATTCTCAAAACCAGCGGGCAACGTGACGGCATCGGGCACAAAGCCGCGGGCGCGACGCAGGATAGCGCCATCCCGATCCATCACGGAATCGTCCATGCGTTGCAGAATGTCGCGGTTGTGCAGCAGGAAGCCGTCCGCAATGCCGCCGAGCTCCTCCAGCGCCTGCGCGTTGGTGACGGCAGGCGGTCTGCCGCTGAGGTTGCCGGAGGTCATCACCAGCGGGCGCCGGCAGTCCATCAGCAGAAGATGCTGGAGCGGGTTAGCGGGCAGCATCACGCCAACGCAGTCGAGCCCCGGCGCAATTTCCTCGGGGAACGCGGGAAGCGAGGCTTTTGGCGTCAGCACGATCGGTGCCGCGGGCGAGCGTAACATCGCCTGTATCGCCTCCGGCAGATCGTCCGCATCCGGGAGCATCACCGCCAGCGGCTTCGTCGGGCGCTGCTTGCGCATCCGCAGTTTCTGTATCGCCTGCGGATCCAGCGCGTCGCAAACGAGGTGGAAACCGCCGAGCCCTTTAACCGCGACGATGCCGCCGCCTTTCAGCATCGCCACCGCCGCGCGTAAAGCCGGCTCGCGGGTGGCAACAGCATCTCCGGCTCGCCATTCCAGCTGCGGCCCGCAGTCCGGGCAGGCCACCGGCTGGGCGTGGAAGCGGCGGTCGGCCGGGTTGCGGTACTCGGTTTCGCACGGCGCGCAGAGCGGGAATGCGGCCATCGACGTGGCCGGACGGTCGTACGGCATGGCGCGGATAATGGTAAACCGCGGCCCGCAGTGGGTGCAGTTGATAAACGGGTAACGGTAGCGGCGCTCGCGAGGATCGCGCATTTCAGCCAGGCACGCCGGACAGGTGGCGGCATCCGGCACGATTTGCGTATCCATCGTCCCGCGCTCGCTGTGGCGGATGGTAAAGTCCTCCGGCACGTGCGGCCAGGTGAACGGCTGCGTTTCAACGCGATCGATGCGCGCCAGCGGCGGGCAGTCCTGGCGCAGCCTCGCGGTAAAGTCCCCCCCATTACCCGCGAGACGCACCAGGACACCCTCTCCGTCGTTGCAGACATCGCCCACAAGCTTCAGCCGGTGCGCCAGCTGCCAGACGAAGGGCCGAAACCCCACGCCCTGCACTTTGCCGCGCACCCGAAGCTGGACGCCGTTAACGCTCATCGAAGCTTAAAACAGCAGCGATGACGAGGTGTCGAACGCCGCGCGACGGCGTTTTTCGGCGCTCATCTGCTCAAGCTTGTCACGATCCACGCAAACCAGCGCGTGCGTCGGGCAGGCCTCCATACAGGCCGGGCCGGCTTCGCGGTGGTAGCAAAGATCGCATTTATTGGCTTCGGCTTTCTCCGCCCGCACGCTCAGCCCCATGCCGCTGTTGCGCACCACCGGGCGGACAACCACCTCCATCGCGCCATACGGACACGCCACCACGCAGGTTTTGCAGCCGATGCAGCGCTCCTGCATCACGTGCACGAAGCCCTTCTCGCGCTTAATCGCCCCGTTCGGGCAGACGTTCGCGCACGGGGCGTCTTCGCACTGGCGACAGATGGCGGCGGTGGAAATATTCACGCCTTTAATGACGTGAATACGCGGCAGGAAAGTGTCGGGAGTGAGAGAGGCGCAGTCCTGCTCCGCCTGATGGGAAACCACGCACGCCACTTCACAGGTACGGCAACCAATGCACTTACTGGCATCGGCCATAATAAAACGGTTCATCTGCTTCTCCGGCATAACTGTTATGCGCGAAGCTATTCATAAACCGTGCCAATATTTAACGCTCTGATTTTTAAGGGGAATGAAAAGCAGAGTTTCTGTCATCGTCATTAGTGACGATGACAGATGTCGACGTCAGCGGTGCGGGCCATCGGTGACGGAGTCGCGCAGGACAAGCTCGCCGGAGAAGGTTTGCTGGTATTTGAACTCGCCGCCGTCGAGCATGAAAATCAGGCGGCTGACGATCTCCTGGATCATCGCCGTTACCGGAATACGCACGCTGGAGAGCGACGGCACGATGTAGGGCGCGATAGCCACGTCGTCAAAGCCGATGACCGACACCGCGTCCGGCGTGGCGACGCCGCTGTCGTGCAGCTGCTTGATGGCGCCGATCGCCATATCGTCGTTGCTCGCCACCAGCGCGGTAAAGCGTTCACCGCGAGCAAGCAGTTCGGAAACCGCCGCCGCGCCGCTGGCCGGGTTCCACTTCCCTTCGGCGATAAGCGCGTCACGCACCGCAATGCCGTGCTGCGCCAGCGCATCCCTGTAACCGGAAAGACGCTCGACCCCGGTGGGGGAATCCAGCGAACCGGTGATGAACGCAATCTCCCGGTGCCCTTTCGCAATCAGCTGAGACACCGCGTCCCGGCACGAGGCTTTATGATCCGACCAGACGCTGTGGCTGCTGTTTTTCCGCAGGCGGCGGTTAAGCACCATAATCGGCTGCTCGCATTTCTCGACCAGCTCGTCCAGCTCTTCCACGCTCAGAAAGCGCGGGTAGATAATCACCGCATCGCAGCGCATGTCGAGCAGATACTGGATCGCCTCACGTTCCTCATCGGCGCTATGCTTGCCGTCGGCGAGGATCAGCTGCCGCCCTTTTTCTTCCGTCATCCGCGCGGCGTTAAACAGCAGTTCACTAAAGTAGACGCCGTGATAAAGGGTGTTGGTCACCACCAGCCCAAGCGTTTGGGTGCGTTTGGTCGCCAGGTTTCGCGCCAGCAAATTCGGGCGATAGCCGCTCTCTTCAATGGCCTGAAAAACCCGGTCTTTGGTCTCCTGGCTAACGTAGCCGTTGCCCGACAACACCCGGGAAACCGTCGCTTTCGAAACGCCTGCCCGCTTCGCCACTTCCAGCATCGTGGTCATATTGTTCTTCCATCCGAAACTCATGCGGGCAGTGTACTGCACCGCGGAAAAATTGTCGCAGCGACGACGTCACGCTTTCTACACCCCACTGCGATCTGCATCACGAAAAGGAAAAATGTCCAAAAAGCAGTCTTGTTTCAGAAAAATAAACTCATGATGATTATGTGGAACCGGTTTCCTACATTTCACACAACGATAACAGGAACAGATCCGATGGCCAAAAATTACGCTGCGCTGGCAAACGACGTTATCAGCGCGCTGGGCGGCAAAGAGAACATCGTCGCCGTCACCCACTGCATGACGCGACTGCGTTTCGTTCTGAAAGACGAAAATCTTACCGACGTTGCGCGCCTGAAAAGCATCAGCGGCGTGCTTGGCGTGGTGCGTAACGACAACCAGTGCCAGGTGATTATTGGCAACACGGTTTCACAGGCGTACCGCGAAGTGGTGAGCCTGCTGCCCGTTGACCTGCAGCCCGCGGTACCGGAAGGCCCGCAGAAGCTGACGTTACGCCGCATTGGCGCCGGGATCCTCGACGCGCTGATCGGCACCATGTCGCCGCTGATCCCGGCGATCATCGGCGGTTCGATGGTCAAGCTGCTGGCGATGATCCTTGAGATGACCGGCGCACTGCCAAAAGGCGCGCCGACGCTCACCATTCTGACCGTCATCGGCGACGGCGCGTTCTTCTTCCTGCCGCTGATGGTGGCGGCCTCGGCGGCGGTGAAGTTTAAAACCAACATGTCGCTGGCGATTGCCATCGCGGGGGTGCTGGTGCACCCGAGCTTTATCGAGCTGATGGCGAAAGCCGCGCAGGGCGAGCACGTTGAGTTCGCCTTTATTCCGGTGACGGCGGTGAAATACACCTACACCGTCATCCCGGCGCTGGTCATGACCTGGTGCCTGTCGTACATCGAACGCTGGGTGGATCGCATCACCCCGGCGGTGACCAAAAACTTCCTCAAGCCGATGCTGATCGTGCTGATTGCCGCCCCGCTCGCCATCGTGCTGATTGGCCCGCTGGGGATCTGGATCGGCAGCGCCATCTCCGCGCTGGTCTACACCATTCACGGCTACCTGGGCTGGCTCTCCGTCGCCATCATGGGCGCGCTGTGGCCGCTGCTGGTGATGACCGGGATGCACCGCGTGTTTACGCCGACCATCATTCAGACCATTGCCGAAACGGGCAAAGAAGGGATGGTGATGCCGTCAGAGATCGGCGCCAACCTGTCGCTCGGCGGCTCGTCGCTGGCGGTGGCGTGGAAAACGAAAAACCCGGAGCTGCGCCAGACGGCGCTGGCCGCGGCGGCCTCCGCCATCATGGCGGGGATCTCTGAACCGGCGCTGTACGGCGTAGCGGTACGCCTGAAACGTCCGCTGATTGCGAGCCTGATCAGCGGCTTTATCTGCGGCGCGGTGGCCGGCATGGCCGGTCTTGCCAGCCACTCAATGGCGGCGCCGGGGCTGTTTACCAGCGTGCAGTTCTTCGACCCGGCCAACCCGATGACCATCGTCTGGGTGTTTGGCGTAATGGGGCTGGCGGTAGTGCTGTCGTTTGTTCTGACCCTGCTTTTAGGGTTTGAAGATATCCCGGTCGAAGACGAGGCTGAAAAAGCGCGGGCCCTGCACACCGCACCGGTACAGAACAACGCAGCAAAAGCATAATTTGAAAGCGAGGTAAGAATGTCTGTTTTTCCACAAGGATTTTTATGGGGCGGCGCGCTTGCCGCCAACCAGAGTGAAGGTGCTTACCGTGAAGGCGGCAAGGGACTGACCACGGTCGATATGATCCCCCACGGCGCGCATCGCCTGGCGGTGAAGGTCGGCCAGGAAAAGCGTTTTTCGCTGCGTGACGACGAGTTCTACCCGAGCCACGAGGCGATTGATTTTTACCATCGCTATAAAGAAGACATCGCCCTGATGGCGGAGATGGGCTTTACGGTGTTCCGCACCTCGATTGCCTGGAGCCGCCTCTATCCGAACGGCGACGAGCCCCTGCCGAACAAAGCGGGCATTGCCTTCTACCGCGCGGTGTTCGAGGAGTGCAAAAAGTACAACATCGAGCCGCTGGTAACGCTCTGCCACTTCGACGTGCCGATGCACCTGGTGACGGAGTACGGCTCCTGGCGCAACCGTAAGATGGTCGATTTCTTCGCCCGCTACGCCCGCACCTGCTTCGAGGAGTTTAACGGGCTGGTGAAATACTGGCTGACCTTCAACGAAATCAACATTATGCTGCACAGCCCGTTCTCCGGCGCGGGGCTGGTGTTTGAGGAAGGTGAAAACGAGGATCAGGTGAAATACCAGGCCGCGCACCACGAGCTGGTGGCAAGCGCGCTGGCGACCAAAATCGCCCACGAGGTGAACCCGGAAAACCAGGTCGGCTGCATGCTGGCGGGCGGTAACTTCTACCCTTACTCCTGCAAGCCGGAAGACGTGTGGATGGCGCTGGAGAAAGACCGCGAGAACCTGTTCTTTATCGACGTGCAGGCGCGCGGCAGCTATCCGGCCTACTCTGCCCGCGTATTCCGCGAGAAAGGCGTGGTGATTGTGAAAGATCCTGGCGACGACGAACTACTGAAAAACACCGTCGATTTTGTCTCGTTCAGCTATTACGCCTCGCGCTGCGCGTCGGCGGATATGAATGCGGGCAACACCAGCGCGGCGAACATCGTGAAGTCCCTGCGTAACCCGCACATTCAGGTGAGCGAGTGGGGCTGGGGCATCGACCCGCTCGGCCTGCGCATCACCATGAACATGATGTACGACCGCTACCAGAAGCCGCTGTTTCTGGTGGAAAACGGCCTGGGGGCGAAGGACGTCATTGATGAAAACGGCGAGATCAACGACGACTACCGCATCAGCTATCTGCGCGAGCATATCCGCGCGATGGGCGACGCGATTGAGGACGGCGTGCCGCTGATGGGCTACACCACCTGGGGCTGCATTGACCTGGTGTCGGCCTCAACGGGCGAGATGAGCAAGCGCTACGGGTTTGTGTACGTTGACCGGGACGACGCCGGCAACGGCACGCTGGACCGAAAGCGCAAGAAGTCGTTCTGGTGGTATAAAAAGGTGATTGCGAGTAACGGAGCGGACCTGGCGTAACCCCTCACCCTAACCCTCTCCCCATAGGGGAGAGGGGACAAAGCACACCCCTCCCCTATGGGGAGAGGGCCGGGGTGAGGGGTTCAAATCCACCATTGCCAACCCACTCCGCAAGCCTTGAATAGACCACCTCCACAGCCTCTTTCACCGGCGGCGTCATCGGGTAATAAAACCCAACGATGTCCGGCTGAATGCCCAAAAACAGCACCTCGCCCACGTCGTCTTTAATCTGATCGACCAGGTAGTTGAGCGGCATATTGTGCGTCGTCATCATAAACATCTCGGCGATATCGTCCGGGTCAATCAGGCGGATCTCGCCGGGGTTGAGCCCCATATCGGTGGCATCGACGATTAACAGCCTGTCCGGGCGCAGTTCGCGAATGGCAACCACGTCGTTTTCCGGCGCGCTGCCACCGTCGATAACCACCCAGGCGCCCTGCGGGTTCGCGGCGCACATCTCCGCCAGCAGCGGGCCCGCGCCGTCGTCGCCCATCATGCTGTTGCCGACACACAGTAAAACGTCAGTCACGTAATCTCCTTACCATCAGGTAGATGGCGTTCTCCTGATGAATATCGTGCAGCATGCCGAGCAGCGTTTTGCTCCACGCCTGCTGCGCCGGGGTTTGCCTGCTTAGCGCCGCGTCAAAGGCGTTGGCGAGCATCGCAATGTGGTTGGCGTCGATGACGATCTCGCCATACTTCGGCACGCCCTCCATCTTGCGCCGCGCCGGGCTGCCCTCCTCCAGCGTGGCGATCCACGCCAGGTACTCAGGCCACGGGCAGCTCAGCGCCGCCTCCAGGCAGTCGATCACCCCGAGGTGGTGCCCAATTGCCAGGCTGTAGTAGACCACCTGCTGCGCCGCATCCGGCGTGGCGTCGTTCTCATCAATAAACTTACGGCTCAGCTGGCTGAACACCACCGTCTCACTCATCGGATACGCGCCTCATCGACGATGCTGTTCAGGTTCGCCACAATCTCATTGAGACGCGGATCGTTCTCGGCCTCCAGCCAGCGCGCCACCTGATGGTCGCCCTGGCTCAGCAGGCGCAGGTAATCGTCGGCAATCTGGCGACCGTAGCGGTAGCCCGCCAGCCTGCGCGCCGTGCGGTCGACCTTCACCCGCAGCGGCTGCACCATGTCCGGATGCAGAATGGCGGCCGGCTGGTTGTCCAGCTCGCCAGGCTCGCGGGCGTGGATTTTCTGCTCCAGCAGGCCGAGCGCCATCGCAAAGCCGTACAGCGTGGCGGCGGGCGTTGGCGGGCAGCCTGGAATGTAGACGTCCACCGGCACGATTTTGTCGGTGCCGCCCCAGACGCAATAAAGGTCGTGGAAGATGCCGCCGCTGTTGCCGCAGGCCCCGTACGAGATGCAAATTTTCGGGTCCGGCGCAAACTGCCAGGCGCGCAGCGCGGGCGAGCGCATGGCGCGGGTGACGGCCCCGGTAAACAACAGAATGTCCGCATGGCGCGGAGACGGCACCACTTTGATGCCGAAGCGCTCGGCGTCAAACAGCGGTGACAGGGTGGCGAAGATCTCGATCTCGCAGCCGTTGCAGCCACCGCAGTCCACGCGGTAGACGTAGGCCGAGCGTTTGATTTTTTTCAGCAGCAACGCCTTCATGCTGGCGATAGATTCATCCACCGTCATCGGCACCGGAATGCCGTTGTCGTCGCGCGGGCCGAGTAAGTTTTCCATCAGCTGGCCTCTCTCATATGGCGGGTAATATCAATGCGGTCGGACGGCAGCAGGCATTTCTGACGCTTGCACTCCGGGCAGGTTTCGAAGCTTTCTCGGTGATGCTCCGCGCGGGCATCGCCGTTGTGCTGCAGCAGCGCGATGGCGTAGTCGATCTCTTTTTGCACGGCGAACGGACGCTTGCAGACGCGGCAATTGCACAGGGCAAAACGCGACTGCTGCAAAAAGTCCTCTTTCTTCCAGACCGCCAGCTCGTATTCCTGAGAAAGACGAATAGCCACCGTCGGGCAGACCTCCTCGCATCGGCCGCAGAAGATGCAGCGCCCGAGGTTAAACTGCCAGGCCAGCTCGCCGGTTTTGAGATCCGTTTCCACCGTTAAGGCGTTCGACGGGCAGGCGTTGACGCAGGCCGCGCAGCCGATGCACTGCTGCGGATTGTGCTCCGGCTTGCCGCGAAAGTTTTTATCCACCGGCATCGGCTCCAGCGGATAGCTGCTGGTCTGCACGCCGGTTTTGATGACTTTTTTGATAAAGGTAAACATGGCGAATCCTTATTTCAGCGGCGAGTTCTTACGCTCGATGCTGTAGCGCTCAAGCTCTTTGTACGGCACCACCTGGCTTTTCTTCTTGCGCACGTCCACCACGGTCATGCGGTCGGTGCAGGAGTAGCACGGGTCGAGGCTGCCGATGATCAGCGGCGCATCGGAAACCGTGTTGCCGCGCAGCATGTAGCGCAGGGTTGGCCAGTTGGCGTAGGTGGCCGCACGGCAGCGCCAGCGGTAGAGCTTCTGGTTGTCGCCGGTCATGCTCCAGTGGATGTCGTCCCCGCGCGGCGCTTCGGCAAAGCCGAGGGCAAAGCGGTTCGGGATGTAGGTGAAGCCCTCCACCATCAGCGGGCCGCCCGGCAGGTTGTCCAGACCAAAGTCGATCATGTTCAGCGCGGTGAACACCTCGTTGATGCGCACCTTCAGGCGCGAGATGACGTCGCAGCCCTGCTCGCTGTGTACGGTCATCGGCAGCAGGCCGTAGCCAACGAACGGATGATCGGCGCGGGTGTCGCGGGCGTGGCCGCTGGCGCGCACCATCGGGCCGACGTTGCTGAAGTCGCGGGCAATTTCCGGATCGAGGCGGCCAATTCCAACGGTGCGCTGTTCGATGTTTGGCGTGCTGAGCAGCATGTCCACCAGCTCCTGCACGTCGCGGCGCATCTGCTGCGCCAGCTGGCGGGTCTTGATCATGTCGTCCTTCAGCAGGTCGCGGCGGATCCCGCCAATCAGGTTCAGGCCGTAGGTTTTACGCGCCCCGGTGAGGATCTCCGCCATCTTCATCGACGCTTCGCGCACGCGGAAGAACTGCATAAACCCGGAGTCGAAGCCAACGAAGTGGCAGGCCAGGCCGAGGTTCAGCAGGTGCGAGTGCAGGCGTTCAACTTCCAGCAGAATGGCGCGGATCATCTGCGCGCGCTCCGGCACCACGATCCCCATGCCGTTCTCCACCGAGGTGGTGTAGGCGGTGCTGTGGGCGAAGCCGCAGATGCCGCACACGCGGTCAGAGAGGAACGTCACCTCGTTGTAGCCCATGCGGGTTTCCGCCAGCTTTTCCATGCCGCGATGGACGTAGAACAGGCGGTAGTCGGCGTCGATGATGTTCTCGCCGTCGACGAACAGGCGGAAGTGGCCCGGTTCGTCGGAGGTGACGTGCAGCGGGCCGATCGGCACCACGTTGTTCTTCTTGCTGCCGAGTTCGTTGATGAACTCATAGGTTTCGCTGTCGGTGGTCGGCGCCGGGCGCTGGCGGTAGTCCATGCTGTCCTTGCGCAGCGGATAGAGTTCGTCCGGCCAGTCGTCCGGCAGCACCAGGCGGCGCTCGTCCGGCAGGCCGACCGGCACCAGGCCATACATGTCGCGCACCTCGCGCTCGCCCCAGACGGCGGCGGGCACGCGCGGCGTGACGGACGGGTATTCCGGCTTAGCCGGGTCGACTTCGACGCGCACGGTGATCCAGCACTTCTCGCCCTGCTCCATCGACATCACGTAGTACACCGCGTAGCTGCCGCACAGCTGACGCTCGTCGTTACCGAACAGCACCGACAACCAGCCGCCCTGCCGGTAGTACAGAAACTCCACCACTTCCGGCAGGTAGTTCACCTTCACGGTGAGGGTGATCTGGTCTTTGGTTTGCCAGGACTCCTCCAGCACCACGCCGGGGAAAGCCTGATGCAACGCGGCGAGATACTGCTGACCTTTCTTTTCTTCAGACATAAATACTCTCTTTAATCACGCCACCAGCAAGGAGACGAACGCTAAAAATGCAAAACCAAAACCGGCCCAGGTGATGCGTGACGTTTCCACAAAGCGCAGGCGCGCCATGCTGTTTTCAAACAGGGCTATCACCAGCACGCCGACCAGCAGCTTGAGCGCAGCTACCGCCACGGCCAGCACCAGACCGCCCGCGGAGAAGTGCGTCATCTGCCCCCACGGGAAGAAGACGCCGACAAACATCTGTAGCACCACCAGCTGCTTGAGGCTGATGCCCCACTTCAGCACCGCGAAGCCGTAGCCGCTGTACTCGGTAAGCGGGCCTTCCTGCAGCTCCTGCTCCGCTTCCGCGAGATCAAACGGCAGTTTGCCCATCTCAATAAAGGTGGCGAACGCGCAGGCGCAGAGCGCCAGAATCAGCGGGATAGAGCGTGAAACCGGCCAGTGGTAAACGGTGTCGGTGATAAAGCTGATGTGGGTGGAGCCCGCCACCTGCGCGGCAACCCACAGCCCCAGCAGCAGGATCGGCTCCACCAGCACGCCAAGCATCGCCTCGCGGCTGGCGCCGATGCCGGTAAACGGGCTGCCGGTGTCCAGGCCCGCAATCGCAAAGAAGAAGCGGGCGATGGCGAAGAGGTAGATAAGCGTAATCAGATCGCCAAGCGCCGGCAGCGGCGAGCCCACCGTCACCACCGGCAGCGCGGTGGCGATGGTGAGCATCACGCCGACCATCACGAACGGCGTCAGGCGGAAGACCCAGCCTGCGGCGTCCGGGGCGACGCTCTGGCGAGAGAGCAGCTTGAAGAGATCGCGGTACTCCTGGAGCACGCCGGGCCCGCGACGGTTGTGCATCCGGGCGCGCGCCACGCGCGTAATGCCCGACAGCAGCGGCGCGGCGGCGAACAGCGCCAGCGCCTGAAGAATTGCCAGAAACAGACTCATGTCAGGCTCCTCGTGAAATCACAATTACCACCAGCACCGCCAGCTCGATCAGCGCCAGACGGCGGAACAGAGTGGGCGCGGCGGCGCTCTGCCAGCCGGGAACCCAGCCCTGCGGGTTCAGCCAGTGGCGCAGCTTCAGCACGGCGGCGAAGTTCTCCTTCACCGGCATGGCAAAACCGTGGGCGGTGATGACCATCGACTGCTCGTGTTCGTAGCCGCAGGCCCACGCCGCGCCGCGCGAGCGGGAGGCGAGACGGTCGCGCTTAAAGAACAGCATCAGCACGAACGGCAGCAGCGGTGCGGCAATCAGCAGCAGCGCCATCATCGGCTGGGAAACGACGGTATGCGCCGTCGCAAGCGGCAGCGGAACGGCGTGGCCCAGCAGCGGCAGCAGCCACGGCGCGGCCACCCCGCCCCCAATGCAGCACAGCGCCAGCGCGACCACGCTGGCACACATCAGTACCGGAGCGCAGCAGGCGTTCTCCGCTTCACGGGTGCGCGGTGCGCCGAGGAAGGTGACGCCGTAGACTTTCGCCATGCACATCACCGCCAGCGCCCCGGTAATCGCCAGCCCAACCGCCAGCAGCGGGCCTAACAGGCGCGCGATAAACGCGTCGCTCTGACCGAGCGCGAAGAACGACTGATAGATGACCCACTCCCCGGCAAAGCCGTTCAGCGGCGGCAGCGCGGCCATCGCCATCAGCCCCACCAGCATGGCGAGTGAAATCACCGGCATTTTTTTGCCAATCCCACCGAGCTTTTCGATATCGCGGTGGCCGGTGCGGAACCAGACGCTGCCCGCGCCGAGGAACAGGGTGCTTTTGAACAGGCTGTGGTTGACGAGGTGATACAGACCGCCGATAAACCCGGCGGCAATCAGCGCCGGCTGGTTAAGCGCCAGCCCGGTGACGCCCGCGCCGATGCCGAGCAGGATAATGCCGATATTTTCCAGGGTGTGGTACGCCAGCAGGCGCTGGATATTGTGCTCCATCAGGGCGTACAGGCCGCCGACAAAGGCGGTAATCATCCCCGCAATCAGCAGCGCCACGCCCCACCACAGCGGCGGCTGACCGCCCGTCAGGGTAATCGTCAGGATGCCGAACAGACCGACCTTCATTACCACCGTAGAAAACAGCGCGGCGGCGGGCGCAGAGGCATTCGCATGCGCCTGCGGGACCCAGCCGTGTAGCGGGATAATCCCGGCCAGCAGGCCAAAGCCGACGACGCCCAGCAGCCAGACATCGTTGCCCAGCGTCTGGCCGTTAAGCGCGGAAAAGTCCAGGGTGCCGAAACGCTGCCACACCAGCCAGCAGGCCAGCGCCAGCAGCAGCGTGCCGAGACGCCCAAGCGCAAACCACAGCTTGCCGGAGGCGCTGCAGCCGGTCAGGAACACGCCGCACAGGGCCATGATTTCGGCCATTACCACCAGCGCGCCGAGGTTGCTGGCGATAACCGTGCAGACCGCCGTCGCCATCAGCAGATTGACCAGCAGACCGTTGGCTTTGGTTTGCGGATGGCGGTGCCAGTCGATATTGAACAGGCTGATAAACAGCCCGCACAGGCCAAAGGTCACCAGCCAGATGGCGTTAAGCGGCGTAATCGCCACGGTGTGGCGAATCAGCGGCATGAGTGTTTCCACGGATTGTCCGCCGAGCAGGACGACGCCGCCCGCGGCCAGCGTCATCAGGCTGCCGACCGCCCCGCCGATACCGGCTATCCAGCCGCTCAGGGTTTTATGGAAAGAGAACACCAGCGCCAGCGCGGCGGCTGCGGCAAAGTACGCTACGGCGCTGTTAATCATAAATATCGCGTTCATTTCGCCCCCTCGTTAAGCGCCTGCAGAAGCGAAAGATCCCCGACGTCGGTATTAATGGTCAGCTCGCGCTTGCGCCTGCTGGTGCGGGCGATATCGCGGATGTTAACCAGGATCAGCGCTTTGGTCGGGCAGGTCCGCACGCAGGCCGGGCCCTGTTCGTCAAAGCTGCACAGGTCGCACTTGACCGCAACAGCGCGGATGCCGGGCACCCAGTCCAGCAGCGTGCTCACCTTCGCCGGCGCGGGTGGTGCAGGCGGCGCTTTGGGGGTATTGGCGTTCGCCGGGATATGCAGCGGGCGGCTGCCGGAGAATTCAATCGCGCCGAACGGGCAGGCGATGCCGCACAGCTTGCAGCTAACGCACAGGCTTTCGTTCAGCTGGACCGCGCCATCGACGCGGGTGATGGCGTTAACCGGGCATACGCCCGCGCAAGGGGCATCTTCACAGTGGTGGCAGAGCTGCGGGGCAGACTCTTTTTCATTACGCATGACGCGCAGGCGCGGCATGGACTGGAGCCCGTGCAGGCGGTGCGTTTCCGAACACGCCGCCTCACAGGTTCGACAGCCGATACAGACCGTCGAGTCAGCAATTACAAAACGGTTCACCGGGCAATCCTCAGGTGATGGTCATTTTTGACGACGAAAAACTGTCTCATCGACACTTTTCGACACTCGGTTATCAGGCAGGGTTTGCGGAAATCTTTCCCGCGACCAGCTGTTTCAGGTCGACCGGCAGGTCGTGTTCAACCGCGGCGTAGAGACCGTTATAAACCGGCGCGATTTTCTCCAGATAGTGCTCAAGCACCTGCTGGCGATCGCGGTTGCTGACGTAGCCGTCGACCATGCCGTCGGCCATCAGCTGCGCCTGCGCAATACGTTGTTTTTCACCCTCTTTATTCTCAACGTAGTACTCGATGGTGTGGCTGTTAAAACTGTCTGCCAGGGTCACAAAGACCGTGAAATGACCGAACAGGACAAAGCGCATATCCCCCTGCGCCGCACAGCTCATCGCATGATGCAGACGGGCTTTTGACAGGGTGATCCCCTGAACCAGAGAGTTGCAGTAGAGGTGCCACTGATCCTGAAGCTGCTGGTGGCGCTGCGCGATGTAATCCGCTTTTTCGCTAATTTCCCAAATAGTCATAGAAGGTATCCGGTTAATGGAGATAGCGGCTGTTAAGCAGATTCCGTGCCAGTTTTTAATTTGCTGATTTAAATGATTTTTATCGAAAAAACCACTGTCAACGCCGCCGTGTCGACGTGTCATTTCGACAGCGTTGACATCGTCACGCCGTAACGCAAATCAAGCTGGCACCGTTATTGCATTCACTGGCGCAAATCATTGAGGAGGCGTCATGCACGAAATCACCCTCTGCCAGCGGGCTCTGGAACTTATCGAACAGCAGGCAGTGCAAAACCACGCGAAGCGCGTCACCGGCGTCTGGCTGAAGGTCGGGGCGTTTTCCTGCGTCGAGACCAGCGCCCTGACCTTTTGTTTTGAGCTGGTGTGCCGCGGCACGCTGGCGGAAGGCTGCGCGCTGCATATCGACGAGCAGCAGGCGGAGTGCTGGTGCGAGCAGTGCCAGCAGTACGTCACCCTGCTCTCATCAAAGGTTCAGCGCTGCCCGCAGTGTCAGAGCACGGGTCTTCGCATCGTGGCGGATGACGGCATGCAGATCCAACGCCTCGAAATCGAGAAGGAGTAATGTATGTGTAGTACCTGCGGTTGCGCCGAAGGCAACCTCTATATAGAAGGGGACGAACACCGCCCCCACTCCGCGTTTCGCTCCGCGCCCTTTTCCCCTGCCCCGCGTCCTGCGGCGGCCCTGACCGGCATCACCTTTGCGCCGCTGCGTTCCGACGCGGGCGATCTGCATTACGGCCACGGCGAAGCGGGCACCCACGCGCCGGGCATGAGCCAGCGCCAGATGCTGGAGGTGGAGATCGACGTGCTGGACAAAAATAACCAGATCGCCGCCCGCAACCGCGCCCGCTTTGCCGCGCGTCAACAGCTGGTGCTGAACCTGGTCTCCAGCCCCGGCTCCGGCAAAACCACGCTGCTGACCGAAACGCTCAAGCGCCTGAACGAACGCGTCTCCTGCGCGGTTATCGAAGGCGACCAGCAAACCGTTAACGACGCGGCGCGCATCCGCGAAACCGGCACGCCCGCGATTCAGGTCAACACCGGCAAAGGCTGCCACCTGGATGCGCAGATGATTGCCGACGCCGCCCCGCGCCTGCCGCTGGCGGATAACGGCATCCTGTTTATTGAAAACGTCGGCAACCTGGTGTGTCCGGCCAGCTTTGACCTCGGCGAACGGCACAAGGTGGCGGTGCTCTCCGTCACCGAAGGGGAGGACAAGCCGCTGAAGTACCCGCACATGTTCGCCGCCGCCTCCCTCATGCTGCTGAACAAGGTCGACCTGCTGCCGTACCTGAACTTCGACGTGGAAAAGTGCCTTGCGTATGCCCGCGAGGTGAACCCGGACATTTGCATCCTGCTGGTTTCCGCCACGCGCGGCGACGGCATGGACGCCTGGCTGGACTGGCTGGAGAGCGAACGATGTGCATAGGCGTACCTGGACAAATCCACTCCATTGACGGCAACCAGGCCAAAGTGGAGGTTTGCGGCATCCTGCGCGACGTGGACCTGACGCTGGTGGGCAGCACCGATGAAACGGGCGCGTCGCGCCTCGGCCAGTGGGTGCTGGTCCACGTGGGGTTTGCGATGAGCGTGATTAACGAAGCGGAAGCCCGCGACACGCTCGATGCGCTGCAAAACATGTTTGACGTGGAGCCGGACGTGGGCGCGCTCCTGTACGGCGAGGAGCGCTAGCCTATGCGTTACGTTGATGAATACCGCGCGCCGGAACAGGTGATGCAGCTTATCGGGCATCTGAAAACGCGCGCTGCGCTTCTGGACTACACGAGAGAAAAACCGCTGCGGATCATGGAGGTGTGCGGCGGGCACACGCACGCCATCTTCAAGTTTGGCCTCGACCAGCTGCTGCCGGAGAACATCGAGTTTATCCACGGCCCAGGCTGCCCGGTGTGCGTCCTGCCGATGGGGCGCATCGACAGCTGTATTGAAATTGCCGGCCAGCCCGGCGTCATTTTCTGCACCTTTGGCGACGCGATGCGCGTGCCGGGGAAAAACGGCTCGCTGCTGCAGGCAAAGGCGCGCGGCGCGGACGTGCGGATCGTTTACTCGCCGATGGATGCCCTGACGCTGGCGATGGACAACCCTGAGCGCAAGGTCGTCTTTTTCGGGCTGGGTTTTGAAACCACCATGCCCGCGACGGCCATCACGCTGCAGCAGGCGAAAGCGCGCAACGTCACTAACTTTTTCTTTTTCTGCCAGCATATTACGCTCATTCCCACGCTGCGCAGCCTGCTCGAAGAGCCGGACAACGGCATCGACGCGTTTCTGGCACCGGGCCACGTCAGCATGGTGATTGGCACAGACGCCTACGGTTTTATCGCTGAGCAGTACAATCGTCCGTTAGTGGTGGCTGGTTTCGAACCGCTTGATCTACTGCAAGGCGTAGCCATGCTGGTTGAGCAGAAAATAGCGGCCCTGAGCGCGGTCGAAAACCAGTACCGCCGCGTGGTGCCCGATGCGGGAAATGAACGGGCGCAGCAGGCGATAGCCGACGTGTTTAGCGTTGAGGGCGACAGCGAGTGGCGCGGGCTGGGGCTGATTGCCGAGTCCGGCGTGCGCCTGACGCCTGCCTATCGCGAATTTGATGTCGAAGCGCACTTCCGTCCGCAGCCGCAGCAGGTGTGCGACGATCCCCGGGCACGCTGCGGCGAGGTGCTTACCGGCAAATGCAAACCTCATCACTGCCCGCTATTTGGCAACACCTGTAACCCGCAAACCGCGTTTGGCGCGCTGATGGTCTCCTCTGAAGGGGCATGCGCCGCGTGGTATCAGTATCGCAACCAGGAGTGTGAAGCATGAACACGGTGGAAATGGCGCACGGAAGCGGTGGACAGGCGATGCAGCAGCTGATTAACCGGCTGTTCATGGAGGCCTTTAATAACCCCTGGCTCGCGGAGCAGGAGGATCAGGCGCGCATTGACCTCGCGACGCTCACCGCACACGGCGACCGGCTGGCGTTCTCCACCGACAGCTACGTGATTGACCCGCTGTTCTTCCCGGGCGGCGATATCGGCAAGCTCGCCGTCTGCGGCACGGCCAACGACGTGGCCGTCAGCGGCGCCATTCCGCGCTACCTCTCCTGCGGGTTTATCCTTGAAGAGGGTCTGCCGATGGAAACCCTCACGGCGGTGGTGAACAGCATGGCGCATACCGCGCGCGAGGCGGGTATCGCTATCGTTACCGGGGACACCAAAGTGGTCCAGCGCGGCGCGGCCGATAAGCTCTTCATCAACACCGCCGGAATGGGGGCGATCCCCGCCGACGTTCACTGGGGTGCGCAACGCCTTAGCGCGGGCGACGTGCTGCTGGTGACCGGCACGCTGGGCTGCCACGGAGCGACTATTCTTAACCTGCGCGAAGGCTTAGGGCTGGACGGCGAGCTTCGCAGCGACTGCGCGGTGCTCACCCCGCTTATCCAGACGCTGCGCGACATGCCGGGCGTCAAAGCCCTGCGCGACGCCACCCGTGGCGGGGTGAATGCCGTCGTCCACGAGTTCGCCGCAAGCAGCGGGTGCGGGATTGAACTGATCGAGCGCGATCTGCCCCTTAAGCCTGCCGTGCGGGGGCTGTGTGAGCTTTTAGGGCTTGACCCGCTAAACTTTGCCAACGAGGGCAAGCTGGCGATCGGCGTGGAACGTTCGGCGGCAGAAGCCGTACTTGAACGGCTGAGAGCGCATCCCTTAGGGAAAGACGCGGCCATCATTGGCGACGTGGTTGAGCGCAAAGGGGTGCGCCTGGCCGGGCTTTACGGCGTGAAGCGCACGCTGGATCTGCCGCACGCTGAGCCGTTACCCCGAATTTGCTAGAACCGCGCCATAAGCGGTCAGCAGTGAATGTCTCTTTTTTGCCAGTTTCTATTGGAAAGCAATAATGCCGTATACACCGATGAGCGATCTTGGACAGCAGGGCCTGTTTGACATCACGCGCACACTTTTACAACAGCCCGATCTCGGCGCGCTGAGCGATGCCCTGACGCGGCTGGTCAGGCAATCAGCGCTGGCGGACAGCGCGGCGATTGTGCTCTGGCATAGCGGAACGCACCGCGCGAGCTACTACTCAACGCGCGATAATGGCAAAACGTTTGAATACGAAGACGAAACGTACCTCGCGCACGGCCCGGTGCGCCGCATTCTCTCCCGGCCTGAAGTGCTGCACTGCAATTTTGAAGAGTTTCGGATGGCATGGCCGCGGCTGGCAGAGAGCAATCTCTATCAGCCTTTCGGTCATTACGGCATGCTGCCGCTGGCGGCGGAGGGCCAAATTTTTGGCGGCTGCGAGTTTATCCGCAATACCGACCAGCCCTGGAGCGAGGCAGAGTACGAGCGTCTGCACACCTTTACCCAGATTGTGGCCGTCGTCGCGGAGCAGATCCAAAGCCGCGTCACCAATAACGTGGATTACGACCTGCTGAGCCGCGAGCGCGACAACTTCCGCATTCTGGTCGCCATCACCAACGCCGTGCTCTCAAGGCTCGACATGGACGAGCTGGTCAGCGAAGTCGCCAAGGAGATCCATCACTATTTCAGGATCGACGCCATCAGCATCGCGCTGCGCGGGAACCGCAAAGGCAAGCTGAACATCTACTCCACCCACTATCTTGATGAGGCCAACCCGGCGCACGAGCAGAGCGAGGTGGACGAAGCGGGCACCCTTTCTGAGCGGGTGTTTAAAAGCAAAGAGATCCTGCTGCTGAATCTCAGCGAGCAGGACCCGGTGGCGCCGTACGAGCGGATGCTGTTTAACACCTGGGGCAACAAAATTCAGACCCTGTGCCTGCTGCCGCTGATGTCCGGCAGCACCATGCTTGGGGTACTCAAACTGGCGCAATGCGATGAAGCGGTGTTTACCACCGCCAACCTGAAGCTGCTGCGCCAGATCGCCGAGCGTATTTCCATCGCGCTGGATAACGCCCTCGCCTACCAGGAGATCCACCGCCTGAAAGAGCGGCTGGTGGACGAGAACCTGGCCCTGACCGAGCAGCTCAACAACGTGGACAGCGAGTTTGGCGAAATCATCGGGCGCAGCGATGCCATGTACAGCGTTCTCAAGCAGGTGGAAATGGTGGCCCAGAGCGACAGCACGGTGCTGATCCTCGGTGAAACCGGCACCGGTAAAGAGCTGATTGCCCGCGCCATCCACAACCTGAGCAACCGCAACAGCCGGCGCATGGTGAAGATGAACTGCGCGGCGATGCCCGCGGGTCTGCTGGAAAGCGACCTCTTTGGCCACGAGCGCGGCGCGTTTACCGGGGCCAGCAGCCAGCGCCTGGGGCGTTTCGAGCTGGCAGACAAAAGCTCGCTGTTCCTCGACGAAGTGGGCGATATGCCGCTGGAGCTACAGCCCAAGCTGCTGCGCGTATTGCAGGAGCAGGAGTTTGAGCGCCTCGGCAGCAACAAGCTTATCCAGACCGACGTGCGGCTGATCGCCGCCACCAACCGCGACCTGAAAAAAATGGTCGCCGACCGCGAATTCAGAAGCGATCTCTACTATCGCCTGAACGTCTTCCCAATCTGCCTGCCGCCGCTGCGCGAGCGCCCGGAAGATATCCCCCTGCTGGTTAAAGCCTTTACCGCGAAGATCGCGCGCCGGATGGGGCGAAACATCGACAGCATTCCCGCCGAGACGCTGCGGACCCTCTCGTCGATGGAGTGGCCGGGCAACGTGCGCGAGCTGGAAAACGTCATTGAGCGCGCGGTGCTGCTGACGCGCGGGAACGTGCTGCAGCTCTCCCTGCCGGAGATTGCCCTTCCTGACGTGGCCGTACCCGCAGCCGAAATCGCGAAAGAGGGAGAAGATGAATATCAGCTCATTCTGCGCGTGCTGAAAGAGACCAACGGCGTGGTGGCCGGGCCGAAAGGGGCGGCCCAGCGGTTGGGGTTAAAACGCACCACTCTGCTGTCGCGCATGAAGCGTCTCGGGATTGATAAAGAAAATCTGGTTTAACTCCCATCAGGCGGTGTTTTCCTGCATCGCCTTTCGTCACCCTGCGTTATTGTCCCTCATTGACACAAAATCGTTTCCTCTGTATAAAATTCCGCCTTAATAATGCGTTTCATTTGCATCAAAAATAATTTTAATGAAGGGTAGCGTTTCATGAAGAAGGTCATCTGCGCGTTAGGCCTGGCGATTGCGTCGGTCAGTTCTGCTCTGGCAACCACATATCCCCTGACGATTGAAAACTGTGGCTACAAAGAGACATTCACCAAAGCGCCGGAACGCGTTGTGGCCCTGGGCCAGAACACCGTGGAAATTTTGCTCCTGCTGGGGCTGGAAGATAAGGTCAAAGCCAGCGCCTTCTGGCCGACCAAAGTCTTGCCGCAGCTGGCGGAACAGAACGCAAAAATCAAAACCCTGACTGTCGAAATTCCTACCCTTGAGTCCGTTCTTGCGCAAAATCCCGACTTTGTCCCCGCTCAGACGCCGCTGCTGCTGGGGCCTGAAAGTAAGGTCGCAAAACGCGAAGACCTGATGACCCTCGGCGTGAACAGCTATGTGTCACCGGGCATGTGCGCGACCAAAAAAGCCACCGGCGATATGTACGGCAGCCGCCAGAAGCTATGGGATATGACCTATCTCTATAAAGAGATTGAGGATTTCGCCAAAATCTTTAACGTTGAAGATCGCGGCCAGGCCGTCATTGCCGATTTCAAAAAACGCGAGGCTGACCTGCGCAAAGAATTCGGCAAGAATAAAAAAGACCTTTCGTTTGTCTTCTGGTTCTCCAGCTCATCCCCTTCTGCAGACGCCTACGTAGGCGGTAAAAATAGCCCCTCTGGGTTTATCGCCAGCCTGATGGGCGGCCATAACGCCATTACGTCCGAGACTGAGTGGCCAACCGTAGGCTGGGAAAGCATTATTGCCGCGAACCCGGACGTGATTGTGGTCTCCAGCCTGGATCGTAACCGCTGGGCGCTGGATAACGCGGAAGAGAAAATCAAATTCCTGAAAAGCGATCCGGCCGTGAGCCAGCTTGATGCCGTTAAAAAAGGCCATATCGTGGTGATGGACGGTCAGGCGATGAACCCGACGATTCGTACGATTTACGGTGCCGAACAGGTGGGTGAACAGCTCAGAAAGCTGGGGCTGAACTGATGACAGTTGCCGTACTTCAGGCCCGCCAGGGCCTGATTCTGACCACTTCCGCTCTGCTTGCTGTTGTCCTGCTGTTTCTGGTGATTGCCCTTGGCGTCAGCGTCGGCGAGCTGTCGATTCCGCTGTCCAACGTCTTTTACGCTATCGGTAATAAGCTGGGGCTGACCGACGTTCCGCTCAACCGCATCTATGAAAGCGTTATCTGGGACTTTCGCCTGAGCCGCGCGCTGGTGGCGGCATGCTGCGGGGCAGGTTTAGCCATCTGCGGCGCCGTGCTGCAAAGCCTGCTGAAGAACGCGCTGGCGGAACCCTACGTGCTCGGCGTGTCGGCAGGGGCCTCAACCGGGGCGGTGTCGGTCGTTGTCCTGGGCATCGGCACCGGCGCGGTGTCGCTCTCCGCGGGCGCGTTTGCCGGGGCGTTCGCCGCCTTTGCGTTTGTCGCCTTTCTGACGAACGGTGCGCGCGGCGGCAATGAGCGCACCATTCTGGCAGGCGTTGCTGCATCTCAGCTTTTCAACGCCATTACCGCCTACACCATCAGCACCTCCGCCAGCGCGCAGCAGGCGCGCGACGTGATGTTCTGGCTGCTGGGCAGCTTTAGCGGCGTGCGCTGGCCGGAATTCCAGCTGGCGCTGGTTGTCGTGCTGGCGGGCCTTGCCGTCTGCCTCTACTATTCCCGGGCGCTGGACGCCTTTACCTTTGGCGATGACGCCGCGGCCTCGTTAGGCATTGCCGTACCCTGGGTGCGCCTTGCCCTGTTCACCACCACGGCCCTGATCACCGCCACCATCGTCAGCATGGCGGGCTCAATCGGCTTTGTGGGGCTGGTGGTGCCGCACGTTATGCGCTTCCTGTTCGGGCCGCTGCACCGCACGCTGCTGATTGCCAGCGCCCTGGCCGGGGCGATCCTGATGGTGCTGGCCGACATCGCCTCGCGGATGCTGATTGCGCCGCAAAGCCTGCCCGTTGGCGTCGTCACCGCGCTGGTGGGCGTGCCTTTCTTTGCCGTGATTATTTACCGTTCAAGGAATAAGTGATGAGTATCTGCGCTGAAAATATTACCTGGAAGGTCGGCAAAAAAGTTATCGTCAATGACGTCTCGCTGAAGGTTTCCCGGGGCGAAACCGTGGGTCTGCTTGGTCCTAACGGCTGCGGCAAATCATCGCTTCTGCGCATTCTGGCAGGCCTGCGTCGCCCGGATGCGGGCAGCGTGACCCTGGACGGGCAGGACATTTCCCGCATCGCCAAAAAGCAGCTGGCCCGCCGGGTGGCGTTCGTTGAGCAGCACGGCATGACGGACGCCAATATGCGCGTGCGCGACGTGGTCAAGCTCGGGCGTATTCCGCACCACTCTCCTTTTTCCAACTGGAGCGCGCAGGATGACGACACCGTCACCGCGGCTCTGCAGCGTGTCGATATGCTGGACCGCAGCGAGCAGGGCTGGCTGAGCCTTTCCGGCGGCGAGCGTCAGCGGGTGCATATTGCCCGCGCGCTGGCGCAAACGCCAACCGAAATCCTGCTGGATGAACCGACCAACCACCTGGACATCCACCATCAGATGCAGCTGATGCAGTTGATCAGCGAATTACCCGTCACCAGCATTGTCGCCATCCACGATCTCAACCACGCCGCAATGTTCTGCGACTCGCTGATTGTGATGCAGAAAGGGCAAATCGTGGCGACCGGAACACCGCACGACATCTTATCCGAGTCGTTGCTCTGGGATGTCTTCCGGGTGAAAACTAAAATTGAGATCTCGCCGTTTCATGGCAAAAAGCACATTCATTTTATCGTTTAGGGACGAGTGATCGACAATGTCCCTTCGCCCCGCCACCACGCTCTGGCCGCCCGTTTTACTGGGTAGCCAGTTTGTTTTTAACATTGGGTTTTACGCCGTCGTTCCCTTTCTGGCGATATTTCTGCGCGACGACATGCTGCTCTCCGGCGGGATTATCGGGCTGATCCTGGGCCTGCGCACGTTCTCGCAGCAGGGGATGTTTATCGTTGGCGGAGCGCTCTCGGACCGGTTTGGGGCGAAAGTGGTTATCCTCAGCGGCTGTATCGTTCGTGTTTCAGGCTATCTGCTGCTGGCCTTCGGGGGATCGCTGTGGCCGATTATTCTGGGCGCGTGTCTGACGGGCGTCGGCGGCGCGTTATTTTCTCCGTCTATTGAGTCATTGCTGGCGAAAGCGGGGACGAACAGCGAGGCGAAGGGGAAACGAAGCCGGGCGGAGTGGTTTGCGCTCTTTGCCGTCTGCGGGGAGCTCGGCGCGGTACTGGGCCCGGTTGCTGGCGCCCTGCTAACGGGGCTTGGCTTCCGCCAGGTGGCGCTGGCGGGTGCTGGCGTCTTTATCATTGCGCTAGTGGTGCTTTACTTCTGTCTGCCTGCTGCCGGGCACCGTTCACAGAAGATAAAAATAGTGCCCTGGTGGACGACGTTCCGCCAGCCGCGCTTTGTCGCCTTTATCATTGCCTACAGCTCCTGGCTGTTAAGCTATAACCAGCTCTATCTGGCGCTGCCGGTGGAGATCCAGCGCTCCGGCGGTAACGAGAAAGATCTTGGCCCGCTTTTTATGCTGGCCTCCGTTCTGATCATTACCTTACAGCTGCCGCTGGCGCGTTTCGCCCGACGCGTGGGCGCGGTGAACATTCTGCCGGTGGGCTTTTTGCTGCTTTCCGCCGCCTTTGCGAGCGTGGCGGCGTTTGCAGCAACAGAACCGCCTGAAGGCTGGCTGCGGCTTCTGCCCTCGGTCTCGTTTGTCACGCTGCTGACGCTGGGGCAGATGCTGCTGGTGCCCTCGGCAAAAGATCTCATTCCGCGGTTCGCCGATGAATCCACGCTGGGCGCGCACTACGGCGCACTCTCCACCGCCGGAGGCATTGCGGTACTGGCCGGAAACTTGCTTTTTGGCAGCCTGCTGGATCGCGCGCTGGTGCCTTCAACGCAGGCGATTTACCCGTGGCTGCTGCTGGCGCTCTTTCCACTCTGCAGCGCGCTGGCCCTGAACGTGATTTGCCGCCCGCTACGAAGCTGAACGGCTTACTTTTTCGGGCGATACTTCTCCGGCAGCTCCGGCACCGGACGACGGTCATCCATCAGATGACGGACGGTCAGAATGGGGTGTCGCCATAACATACGCGGGCCTGCCCAGCGCATAATCTGCTTCATCTCTTCACGTCTGGCAGGCTGGTAGCAGTGCACCGGGCATTGTTTGCAGGCGGGCTTTTCTTCACCAAAAACGCACTTATCCAGGCGCTTATCGGCGTACGCGTTGAGCGCCTGATAATGCCCCGCTTCCTGAGAAGCCTCTGGACACTGCTTTGCGTACAACGCGATCATTTTCGCGATGGTCTCTTTTTCTCGTGATATGCGTTTACCGGTCATAGCGACTTACCGAACAATAAGATGCATCAATAATACACTTTTATACTGTGGATTTCAGGTGTTGCATTCCGTTTTCTGAAGCCTGATTCCACTATTAACCCTGCACCTCCTGAAAATGACTGGTATTTTATACAGGCATCAGGAATGACCGTTGTCCGTATAGTCTGGAGACCCTATGAAAGAGATCGCGTTCGGCAAACCCTACCGCCATTTAAAAGTGGGATATTTCAGAAAACGTCACGAGGATCGAAAAACGAAGATACCAAAGCGATACAGCGTGCATGCAGCGCTGAGCTTAAAAGGAGACTGGCTTGAGAAAGCGGGCTTTACCACCAACTCCCAGGTCAGGGTGGGCGTTGAGCATGGAAAAATCGTCATTGAGTTAATGTCAGAAGGCGCCTCGTAAAGCCGCCACATTTTTCTGCGCCGTACCTTTTTTTCATGCGACAATAGAAGGAACTAACGGCCACTGAGCCGCTCAAAACGGTTTATTTTCAAAGAAATGGACATCATAACTCCATGAGCACAATCGACAATTTCGACGCACATACGCCAATGATGCAGCAGTATCTGAAGCTGAAGGCACAGCATCCGGAAATCCTGCTGTTTTACCGTATGGGCGATTTTTACGAGCTGTTTTATGACGATGCTAAGCGTGCGTCGCAGTTGCTCGACATCTCGCTAACCAAACGTGGCGCATCCGCAGGCGAGCCCATCCCGATGGCCGGTATCCCGCACCACGCGGTTGAAAACTATCTGGCTAAGCTGGTGAATCAGGGCGAGTCCGTTGCCATCTGCGAGCAGATCGGCGATCCGGCAACCTCGAAAGGCCCGGTTGAGCGCAAAGTCGTACGCATCGTCACGCCAGGCACCATCAGTGATGAAGCCCTACTTCAGGAGCGCCAGGATAACCTGCTGGCGGCGCTGTGGCAGGACGGCAAGGGTTTTGGCTACGCCACGCTGGACATCAGCTCCGGGCGTTTTCGCCTGAGTGAGCCGGCTGACCGCGAAACGATGGCTGCCGAACTGCAGCGCACCAACCCGGCAGAATTGCTCTACGCCGAAGATTTCGCCGAAATGGCGCTGATTGAAGGCCGTCGCGGATTGCGCCGCCGCCCGCTGTGGGAATTCGAAATTGATACCGCGCGCCAGCAGCTGAACCTGCAGTTTGGCACCCGCGATCTGATTGGCTTTGGCGTGGAAAATGCTCCGCGCGGGCTGTGTGCCGCAGGTTGCCTCCTGCAGTACGTGAAAGACACCCAGCGCACCGCCCTGCCGCATATCCGCTCTATCACCATGGAGCGCCAGCAGGACAGCATCATCATGGATGCCGCCACGCGACGTAACCTGGAGATCACCCATAACCTGGCGGGTGGCGTTGAAAACACGCTCGCGTCGGTGCTCGACAGCACGGTAACGCCAATGGGCAGCCGCATGCTGAAACGCTGGCTGCATATGCCGATTCGCGATACGGATACGCTTGTCTGCCGTCAGCAGACCATTGCCGCCCTGCAGGATCGCTATACCGAGCTGCAGCCGGTCCTGCGCCAGGTGGGCGATCTGGAGCGTATCCTGGCTCGTCTGGCTCTGCGCACCGCGCGCCCGCGCGACCTTGCGCGTATGCGTCATGCTTTCCAGCAGCTGCCGGAACTGCGAGCGCAGCTGAGCGACGTTGACAGCGCGCCGGTACAGAAACTCCGCGAAACGATGGGCGAATTCACCGAGCTTCGCGAGCTGCTGGAGCGCGCCATTATTGATGCCCCTCCGGTTCTGGTACGTGACGGCGGGGTGATTGCCCCTGGATACAACGAGGAGCTGGACGAATGGCGCGCGCTGGCTGACGGCGCGACGGACTACCTCGATAAGCTGGAAATCCGAGAACGCGAGCGTCTTGGACTCGACACCCTGAAAGTGGGGTATAACGCGGTACACGGTTACTACATTCAGATCAGCCGCGGGCAGAGCCATCTGGCGCCGATTCACTACGTCCGCCGCCAGACATTGAAAAACGCCGAGCGCTACATCATTCCCGAGCTGAAAGAGTACGAAGACAAAGTGCTCACCTCGAAAGGTAAAGCCCTGGCGCTGGAAAAACAGCTGTATGACGAGCTGTTTGATATGCTGATGCCGCACCTTGCTGACCTGCAGCTGAGCGCCAGCGCGCTGGCGGAGCTGGACGTGCTGGTAAACCTGGCAGAACGGGCTGAAACGCTGAACTATACCTGCCCGACCTTTACCGACAAACCCGGCATTCGTATTACGGAAGGCCGTCACCCGGTCGTCGAGCAGGTGCTGAACGAACCGTTCATCGCCAACCCGCTGAGCCTCTCGCCGCAGAGAAGAATGCTGATCATTACCGGCCCGAACATGGGAGGTAAGAGTACCTATATGCGCCAGACGGCGCTGATTGCTTTGCTCGCGTATATCGGCAGCTACGTCCCGGCGCAAAAAGTGGAGATTGGCCCCATCGACCGTATCTTCACCCGCGTTGGGGCAGCGGACGATCTGGCGAGCGGTCGCTCAACCTTCATGGTCGAGATGACCGAAACGGCTAACATTCTGCATAACGCGACGGAGCACAGCCTGGTGCTGATGGACGAAGTGGGACGCGGAACCTCAACCTATGACGGCCTGTCGCTGGCCTGGGCCTGCGCCGAAAGTCTCGCGAATAAAATCAAGGCCATGACGCTGTTCGCCACCCACTACTTCGAGCTGACGCAGCTGCCGGAGAAAATGGAAGGCGTGGCTAACGTTCATCTTGATGCGCTGGAGCACGGCGACACCATCGCTTTTATGCACACGGTGCAGGATGGCGCGGCGAGCAAGAGCTATGGTCTGGCCGTCGCGGCGCTGGCAGGTGTTCCGAAAGAGGTGATCAAGCGCGCTCGCCAGAAGCTGCGTGAGCTGGAAAGCCTCTCGCCGAATGCGGCGGCGACGCAGATCGATGGCACCCAGATGTCGCTGTTGGCACCAGCGGAAGAAACGTCGCCTGCGGTGGAAGCGCTGGAGAACCTCGACCCGGATTCACTGACGCCGCGTCAGGCGCTGGAATGGATTTACCGGTTGAAGAGTCTGGTTTAGTTTTCTGCGGTCTTTTGCCCTCAACCCAGCCCTCCCCCACAGGGCTGAGGAATCCCCACAAATTAATGCGAGCAGTGAACAATCCCCTCTCCCCTTTGGGGAGAGGGTTAGGGTGAGGGGAACATACAGCTCTGGTGGTAATTCCGTTCACTTTATGTTCATTGCTACTCTGTAACGACAATACCTGTGAACGTGCCAGGGCGGCTCAATCGCCACCGCCCAGGCGCCCCGGGCACCCGGCGGTAAATCGCCGCTCCGCGGTGCCCTCAGCTTATTCCTTCAGGCTATCGGGTCGGGCATGAGCCTGCATCCCTGCAGGCCACGCCCTCTCGGCGCATCCGTGCGCCTCGCCCCGGCCTTACGGAAACGCTTCGGCGATTTACAGCCGGACCAGGGCGTCGCTGAAAGACTTAACTCGTTCTGAAACAACGTTATTGCTTCTGCTTAGAAATTACTGGGGACTCCTCAGCCCACAGGAGAGGGTGAAAACATGAAAACGGCAACTTACGTTGCCGTTTTGCTTATAACAACGGTGGAACCGTTGGCACCTGCGGTGCTTCATCAATATCCTTCTGCGTCATACGGAACGCTTCCGGGTAGTGCTCGCGGCTGGTACGGCGCAGCGGTTCGGTATCGCGCCAGGTGTACAGACAGTGCTGGCACTGATAGACCGTCCAGACCCCTTTCACCGGTGATGTCGCCATCACTTCAATATGCTCATCGGCACAACGTGGACAAATCATCTTTTCCTCCTTATTGGCGTGCTGCCAGCATCGCGGTCAGTTTTTCAGCCCAGGCTTTGGTTTCAGGCAGATCCTGTACCGGCTGGCTGTAGTGGCCACGGGTGTCCGGTGCAACAGGCGTGGTGGCATCAATAATCAGTTTGTCGGTAATGCCCGCCGGGCTGGAGCCTGGGTCGAGTTCAAGCACCGACATGTTCGGCAGCTGCACCAGGTCTCCTGCCGGGTTAACCTTCGATGACAGCGCCCACATCACCTGTGGGAGGTTGAACGGATCGACATCCTCATCCACCATAATCACCATCTTCACGTAGCCCAGGCCGTGCGGCGTGGTCATAGCACGCAAACCGACCGCGCGAGCAAAACCGCCGTAGCGTTTTTTAGTCGAGATAATCGCCAGCAGGCCGTGGGTGTACATCGCGTTCACCGCCTGCACTTCAGGGAATTCCGCTTTCAGCTGCTGGTAAAGCGGCACGCAGGTGGCCGGTCCCATCAGGTAGTCAATCTCGGTCCAGGGCATGCCGAGGTAGAGGGATTCGAAAATCGGTTTGGTGCGGTAAGAGACTTTGTCGATACGGACCACCGTCATGTTACGACCGCCGGAATAGTGCCCGGTAAACTCGCCGAACGGCCCTTCGATTTCACGTTTACGCCCTTCAATCACCCCTTCCAGGATCACTTCAGACCCCCACGGCACGTCGAAGCCGGTCAGCGGCGCGGTGGCAATCGGGTACGGGCTTTCACGCAGCGCACCGGCCATTTCATACTCGGACTGATCGTATTTCAGCGGCGTTGCGCCCATCAGCGTAATAATCGGATCGTTGCCGAGGGTAATCGCAATCGGCAGATCTTGCCCGCGCTCTTCCGCTTTGTGCAGGTGCAGGGCGATATCATGCATCGGTACCGGCTGCAGGCCGAGCTTGCGCTTGCCCTTCACTTCCATGCGGTAGATGCCGACGTTCTGCTTGCCGAAGTGATCCGGATCGAGCGGATCGCGCGAAACAACACACGCTTTATCGAGATAAAAACCGCCGTCACCGTCGTTCAGGCGAAACAGCGGCAGGATATCGAACAGGTTAATGTCTTCACCGTCCACCGTATTTTGCGCCCAGGCCGGGTTGGGGCGTCGCTCCGGTGCGATCGGGAATTTATCCCAGCGGCGAATGAACTCGTCGATCTGTTTTTTTACCGGGGTATTCGCAGGCAGTCCCATTGATATGGCGTGGTTCTGCCAGGAGCCGATGGTATTCATCACCACGCGGGCGTCGGTAAAGCCGCGAATATTGTCAAACCACAGCGCGGGCGCGCCGTCGCCAATACGGCCGGTGGCGTTGGCTGCCGCCGCCAGATCCGGCTCTGCATTCACCTCTTCCTCAATTTTCAGCAGTTGCCCTTGCTCATCGAGCGCCTGCAGGAAGCTTCTCAAATCATCAAATGCCATCTTTGTTCTCCTGTGAAAAATGTTTCGCCTCCCGCAACCCGCTCCAGCGGCGCGCCTTTTTGTGCTCCAGACCGAACTGGTCGAGCACGCGGGTCACGATATGCTGGGTGATGTCATCGGCGGTTTGCGGGTGGTTGTAATACGCGGGCATAGGCGGCACCATCGCCACGCCCATGCGGGAAAGCGCCAGCATGTTCTCCAGATGAATGGTGCTGAGCGGCGTTTCGCGGGGAACCAGCACCAGCTTGCGCCCCTCTTTCAGCACCACATCCGCCGCACGGCCCACCAGCCCTTCGGCGTAGCCGGTGCGGATCCCCGCCAGCGTTTTCATGCTGCAGGGAATGACGATCATGCCGTCGGTGCGAAACGAGCCGGAGGAGATGGTGGCGGCCTGGTCAGCCGGGCTGTGGACAACGTCAGCCAGCGCAGCAACATCATGCACGCTGAAAGGCGTTTCCAGCTCAACGGTAGTTTTTGCCCACTTCGACATCACCAGATGGGTCTCCACCTCCGGCATTTCCCTTAGCGCCTGCAGCAGCGCCACGCCCAGCGGAGCTCCCGTGGCCCCCGTCATTCCAACGATCAATCTCATTCATCACCTCAATCAACTTGTTCGTGTACGAACATTATAGATAAACTACTCCCGGATTATTTTTCTGACAAGATCGTTCGCATACGATCACACTAATTGCTAAAAAATGCCGCGTTATCATCCCGGGCTTTAGCGGCTATCATAGGGGGTGATTTTTTCTGTCGGAGTGTTCATGGAACTAAGACAAGAGGCGTTCCACCTGTTACGTCAGCTTTTTCAACAACATACCGCTAAGTGGCAGCATGCCCTGCCGGAACTGACCAAGCCGCAGTATGCGGTAATGCGCTCCATTGCCGAGCATCCGGGCATCGAGCAGGTGGCATTGACTGAAGTGGCGGTCAGCACGAAGGCGACCCTGGCGGAAATGCTCAGCCGAATGGAGGCGCGCGGGCTGGTCAAACGCGAGCACGATCCCGCAGATAAGCGCCGCCGGTTTGTCTTCCTGACGCCGGAAGGCGAGGCCCTGCTTGCAGGCTGCCAGCCGGTCGGCAACGAGGTGGACGAGGCGTTTTTAGGGCGCCTTAATAAAGCCGAGCGGGAGCAGTTCTCTGCGCTCATCAAAAAGATGATGCACGATTAATTCACGCTGGCGCGCATAAAATCAATGAAGGTGCGCACTTTCGCGGGCACGTGCCGGGCATCCGGATAAACCGCGTGGATGCCCTGCCGGGCGAAGGTGTATCCCGGTAAAACCGGGACCAGTTTTCCCGCATCAAGCGCATCGCGCACCAGCCATTCCGGCAGTAACGCCACGCCACTTCCCGCGAGCGCAAAGGCCATTAGCGCCTGAGCGCTGTCGGCAAACAGGCGCGGCGCTTTTTTTATCTCCAGCATTTCAGGCGCACCGCTGGCATCTTTCACCTGCCAGCGCAGCGGCGAAGCTAAGCGCTCGTGAATAATCCAGTCGGCGTGCGCCAGCTGATCAAGCGATTCAACCGGATGATTCACCCGCCACTCGGGCGTCGCGACGGGCAGGATGGAAAAATGTGAAATCAATGCGGCGTGGTTGCGCGAGTCGGTAAGCGTACCCAACCGGATAGCCACGTCAAAGCGCTCTGAGATAAGGTCGGCATGGAGTGAAGACGAAACATGACGCACGCGAAGCGCCGGGTGCAGCTGGCTAAACCTTGCCAGCAACGGTACGACGACCCGCGAGCCATACTCAGGCGTGGTGGTGATCCGCAATTCACCCGTGAGCCCTGCATGATTCGCGCGAACATCATCCTGCAGCTGTTCGGCGTCCTTCAGAAGCGCCACGCTGCGTTGATGAAAAAGCGCACCCGCCTCGGTTAACGTCAGGCGACGGGTGGAGCGCAGCAGCAATGTCACCCCCAGCTCGGCTTCGAGCTGGCGAATATTGAAGCTGACCACGGCTTTTGTCAGGCCCAGCGCATCGGCTGCGGCAGTAAAGCTGCCGGTGTCGGCAACCGCAACAAACATCTGCGTCCGCTGTAGGTTAATCATCATCACGCCCTTTATCGTCAAAATTTTTTTGACAGTATATCGCGCTTTGTCAGGTTTATCCGTGCTTCCGCGGTCGATACGATACGCCACCTCACGGGAGGATCCACCATGACGTATCGCAGTAAAGTCGCCGCCGTCTATCTGCTTGGCTTTTTTCTTGATTTGATCAACATGTTTATTGCCAGCGTCGCTTTTCCGGCGATGGCGCAAGCTCTTAACGCCACGCCTTCAGCGCTTGCCTGGGTCAGTAACGGGTACATTGCCGGCCTGACGCTGGCGATCCCGTTCAGCAGCATGCTCACGCGCCGCTTCGGACCAAAGCGGGTCATCCTGATCTCGCTTTTTCTGTTCAGCGCAGCCTCCGCTGCGGCAGGCCTGTCTGCAACGCTGGAAAGTCTGATCGCCTGGCGCGTGCTGCAGGGCGTGGGCGGTGGCTTACTGATCCCCGTCGGACAGGCGCTGACCTGGCAACTGTTTCAGCCTCACGAGCGGGCCAGACTCTCCTCGGCGGTGATGCTGGTCGCGCTGCTTGCTCCCGCCTGCTCCCCCGCTATCGGGGGCGTGCTGGTGCAGACGCTAGGCTGGCGGTGGATATTTTTCGCCACGCTACCGGTCGCTATCGTGACCTTTGTGTTGGCCTGCCTGTGGCTTAAACAAGAAATACCCGTGATAAAAGCGGCCAGGCTGCTCAACCTGCGGTTGCTCGCGGACCCGCTTTTGCGTTTTTCCATGCTTGTCTATTTATGCGTACCCGGCATGTTTATTGGGGTGAACGTTACGGGCATGTTTTATCTTCAGCACGAGGCGAACATGAGCCCAGCCGCAACGGGTATGCTCATGCTGCCGTGGTCCATAGCATCGTTTATCGCCATCACGGCGACGGGACGCTATTTTAACCGTATCGGCCCACAGCCGCTGATTGTCATCGGCTGCCTGCTGCAGGCGACGGGCATCCTGCTTTTGCTTAACGTCAGCTCGGCTACGCTGCTACCTGTCGTTGCGTTTACCCTGATGGGCGCGGGGGGAAGCCTGTGCAGCAGCACCGCTCAGAGCAGCGCTTTTCTGACAATGCGCCGGGAAGAGATGCCGGATGCCAGCGCGCTGTGGAATCTCAATCGTCAGTTGAGCTTTTTTGCCGGCGCCCTGCTGCTGGCAGAGGTGCTGAATCTGGCGCAGAGTTATCTGCCGCCGCTCGCCGCCTGGCACGGAATGTTTCTTTTTGCCGCAGGCATGACCTTATTGCCTGTACTGTACGTTTTCCGACTTAACAATACGCAGGTGCTCGCCCAGCTGCGACAGGAGAATTCATGACGCCTTTTGAACACCACATTATCGACCTCCACATTGCGCTTGAAAACTGGTTAGGTAAAGGTGAAGGCGACTCCGACGCCCTGCTCGCCCGTTTCCGGCCAGATTTTCTGATGATCCCACCGGGTGGCGTTCATATCGACTATCACGGCCTCGTGGACTTTCTGCACGGTCAGCGAGGAAGCCGCCCCGGACTGAAAATCATTATTGATGAATTAACGACGCGACAGACGTGGCCCCACGGCGCGGTGCTTCACTACCGGGAGACGCAGACCCGGCCGGGGCTGCCCGTCAACGTGCGCTGGTCAACCGCGGTGCTTAATCAGGAAGGCGATCGGATAGTATGGCGTCTGCTGCACGAAACGGCGCTGCCGTAGCACAAAAGAAAAAGGCCCGTCTCACGACGGGCCTTTTTTGACGAAAGGATGCTTATTCGCGGAACAGCGCTTCGATATTCAGACCTTGCCCCTGCAGGATTTCACGCAGGCGGCGCAGACCTTCAACCTGAATCTGACGAACACGTTCACGGGTCAGGCCAATTTCGCGGCCGACGTCTTCCAGTGTCGCAGCTTCATACCCCAGTAAACCGAAACGACGTGCCAGCACTTCACGCTGTTTGGCGTTCAGTTCGAACAGCCATTTGACGATGCTCTGCTTCATGTCATCGTCCTGCGTGGTGTCTTCCGGGCCGTTGTCTTTTTCATCGGCCAGGATGTCCAGCAGCGCTTTTTCGGAGTCGCCACCCAGCGGGGTGTCAACCGAGGTAATGCGCTCGTTGAGACGCAGCATACGGCTTACGTCATCAACCGGTTTGTCGAGTTGTTCGGCAATTTCTTCTGCGCTTGGCTCGTGGTCCAGTTTATGGGACAACTCGCGCGCGGTACGCAGATAGACGTTCAACTCTTTGACGATGTGGATCGGCAGTCGGATCGTACGGGTCTGGTTCATAATAGCCCGTTCGATGGTCTGACGAATCCACCAGGTCGCGTAGGTTGAGAAACGGAACCCGCGTTCCGGGTCAAACTTCTCAACTGCGCGGATGAGACCTAAGTTGCCCTCTTCAATCAGATCCAGCAAAGCCAGACCACGATTGCCGTAACGGCGGGCAATTTTCACGACCAGTCGCAGGTTACTTTCGATCATGCGACGACGCGAGGCAACATCACCACGCAAAGCACGACGTGCGAAATAGACTTCTTCTTCGGCCGTTAGCAGTGGGGAGTAACCAATCTCCCCAAGGTAAAGCTGAGTCGCGTCCAGTACACGCTGTGTGGCGCCCTGCGATAACAGCTCTTCTTCAGCCAAATCGTTATCACTGGGTTCCTCTTCTACTAAGGCTTTTTCGTCAAAAGCCTCTGCTCCGTTCTCATCAAATTCCGCGTCTTCATTTAAATCATGAACTTTCAGCGTATTCTGACTCATAAGGTGGCTCCTACCCGTGATCCCTGAACGAGACACCCTGGCTGGCATGCCCCGTCAATTTATCGCTGCGGCAAATACTGCAGCGGGTTTACGGATTTCCCCTTGTAACGAATTTCAAAATGCAAGCGTGTAGAACTGGTTCCGGTGCTACCCATGGTAGCGATTTTTTGCCCCGCCTTAACTTCTTGTTGTTCCCGGACCAGCATTGTGTCGTTATGGGCGTAGGCACTCAGGTAATCATCGTTATGTTTGATGATAATCAGATTACCGTAACCGCGCAGAGCGTTACCGGCATACACAACGCGTCCGTCTGCGGTCGCGATGATAGCCTGTCCTTTACTGCCTGCGATATCGATCCCTTTGTTCCCACCCTCAGAGGTTGCGAAGTTCTCGATAATCTTGCCGTCGGTTGGCCAGCGCCATGCGGTGATGGACGAACTGGCATTCTGACTGCTTGCAGTCGGTTCAGTAGAGCTAACCACAGGTGCCGTGGTCGGTGCTGTGACAACAGTCGCAGTCCCTTTATTATTCGGCAACATTTTGTTAGCAGTCTGATCACCTGAATCCTCAGAATACGTAATTACAGGTTGTGAAGCAACCACCGTGGTGGATTTTTGTGCAGGCTTAACGCTGTTATTTTGAGCCGTCACGTCGGCCGCTGAAACCGTATTGCCAGGCGTCAGTGGCGTACCCGTTGCGTTGCCCACCTGGAGCGTTTGGCCAACTTCCAGAGCATACGGGGCCTGGACGTTATTGCGCTGGGCAAGGTCACGGAAATCGTTCCCGGTGATCCAGGCAATGTAGAACAGCGTATCGCCGCGCTTGACGGTATAGGTGCTGCCGCCGGTATAGCTGCCTTTCGGAATGTTCCCATACTGGCGGTTATAGACTATGCGGCCATTTTGGGTCTGAACAGGCTGTTCAACTGGCTGAATCTGCGTTGGCTGTGTAACAGGATGTTGCACAGGCTGAATTTGTGGTGTTTGCTGCGGTGCAGCAGTACCCATTTTAGGCGGAGGCGTGATCAACATTCCGCTGGACGTGTTACCGGAGCCGCTGTTTCCCCCGACGGAACTGACGGGCGCAGGCGCGTTGTTAGAACTTGTACAGCCTGCCAGCCAGAGCGAAACCAGTGATAATGCCGCAACACGGCTGATGGTGAATTTAGGGCTTCCCGCGCTCATTTATCCCCCAGGAATGTGTTAACTACCAGTGACTTAAAATTTACCGTGATGACACGAATCTTTCGCGCCACACCATACGCTGAATTTGCCTTAATAACCCTGGATAAATCCGAGTCTCAGGCCAACTCCCCCTTTACCAGAGGCACAAAACGCACGGCTTCCACGGTGTCGATAATATACTCGCCGCCGCGCCGACGAACGCGCTTTAAAAGCTGCTGCTCGTCCCCAACGGGCAGAACAAGAATGCCCCCCTCATCCAGCTGCGACAAAAGCGCTGCGGGAATTTCAGGCGGAGCCGCCGTCACGATGATAGCGTCAAACGGGGCGCGAGCCTGCCAACCCTGCCATCCATCACCGTGTCGTGTCGAAACATTATGTAAATCAAGTTGTTTCAGGCGACGACGCGCCTGCCACTGCAAACCTTTGATCCGCTCTACGGAACAGACATGGTGCACCAGATGCGCCAGGATGGCGGTCTGATACCCCGAACCGGTGCCAATCTCCAGCACGCGGGAGTCGGGCGTGAGCTCCAGCAGCTCCGTCATCCGCGCCACCATGTAAGGCTGCGAAATCGTCTGGCCTTGCCCGATGGGCAGCGCCACGTTTTCCCACGCTTTGTGTTCAAACGCCTCGTCTACAAATTTCTCACGCGGAACCTGAGCGAGCGCCTCAAGCACGTGCTCGTCGCGGATCCCCTGTGCGCGAAGTTGTTCCAGAAGAGTTTGTACACGTTTGCTTACCATTGCGCGTTCACTCCTGCGCGATCCAGCCAGCCCGACACCACATCATGCGCGCTATACGCGGTTAAATCTACGTGCAGCGGAGTCACCGAGACATAGCCTTCATCCACGGCGGCAAAGTCGGTGTCCGGACCCGCATCGCACTTGTCGCCAGGAGGCCCGATCCAGTAAAGGGTGTTGCCGCGAGGATCCTGCTGCGGGATCACCTGATCGGCCGGGTGTCGGCTTCCGCAGCGCGTAACGCGAATGCCCTTAATCTCATTGAGAGGAAGATCCGGCACGTTGATGTTAAGAATGCGCCCGGTACGCAGCGGCTCGCGGCCGAGCGCTCGAAGGATCGAACAGGTCACCGCGGCGGCGGTATCGTAGTGCGTGTGGCCGTTTAACGAGACCGCCAGCGCCGGGAACCCGAGATGGCGCCCCTCCATTGCCGCCGCTACCGTTCCGGAGTAAATCACGTCATCGCCGAGGTTCGGCCCGGCGTTAATGCCGGAAACAACAATATCCGGACGCGGACGCATCAGCGCGTTCACGCCCAGAAACACGCAGTCCGTCGGCGTGCCCATCTGCACGGCAATATCGCCATTTTCAAAGGTAAAGGTGCGAAGCGACGACTCCAGCGTCAGTGAGTTAGACGCTCCACTGCGGTTACGATCGGGAGCCACAACCTGCACATCCGCAAATTCACGGAGGTGCTTCGCCAGGGTCTGAATGCCCGGCGCGTGGATCCCATCATCGTTACTCAGCAATATTCGCATAATCACCCGAGGTGTTGATTAGTTCCCTGACAACACTGGTGGCAAAGCTACCTGCCGGCAGCCAGAAGCGTAACTCGACGGTCACGTCATCCCACCAGTTCCAGCTTAACTGCTGCGGATAGAGCAGCATCGCGCGGCGTGCTGCTTCGACTTTTTCCCGCACCAGCAAGGATTGTAATTCCGGCGCATCCGCCACGGCGGACTGCTCAGCGCTCAGCGCGTCGCCCTGGGTGCCCCAGTCGCCTGAGCCCGGCAAAGCTGCGGTAATCATCAGCGCTTTGGCATCTACGCGCGACTGGACATCGGCCATTTCTTCGGCCGTTGCCACAAACCAGCTTCCGCGTCCCGCTAATTGTAGCGCATCGCCAACAACAACTTGATTCGCGTCCGGTTTTTTCAGCCTTTCGCTCACAATCTGATTAAACAACGCGCTGCGGGCCGCCGACAACCAAAAACTGCGTTTATTCCTGTCGCGCACCGGCGCATCGCTTTGCGCCCAGCGCAGCGCGCCCTGCAGGTTGCTGCCGCCAATGCCAAAGCGCTGCGCGCCAAAGTAGTTCGGGACGCCGCGTTCATTGATGGCGTTCAGGCGTTTTTCAACGTCTTCACGGTCAGTCACTTCGCGCAGCACCAGCGTAAACGCGTTGCCTTTCAACGCCCCGAGGCGCAGCTTGCGCTTGTGACGGGCGTACTCCAGCACCTTACAGCCTTCAAGCTCAAATTTGCTTAAATCAGGCATCGCATTGCCGGGCACGCGCGCGCAGAGCCACTGCTCGGTGACGGCGTGTTTATCTTTCTGCCCGGCAAAGCTCACTTCCCGGGCGTGAATTTTGAGGAATTTTGCCAGCGCGTCGGCCACAAAGCGGGTGTTGCAGCCGTTTTTCAGAATACGCACCAGGATATGTTCGCCTTCGCCATCAGGCTCAAAGCCCAGATCCTCAACCACGAGGAAATCTTCCGGGCTGGCTTTCAGCACCCCGTTCCCCTGCGGCTTGCCGTGCAGGTATGTCAGGTTATCGAAGTCCGTCATTTTGCCGCCTTTACCAGCAGCGCCACGGCTTCACAGGCAATCCCTTCACCACGACCGGTAAAGCCCAGCTTCTCGGTGGTGGTGGCTTTGACGTTGACATCGTCCATATGGCAGCCCAGATCTTCAGCGATAAACACGCGCATCTGCGGAATGTGCGGCAGCATTTTCGGCGCCTGGGCAATAATCGTCACGTCGACGTTGCCGAGGGTGTAACCCCTGGCCTGAATGCGGCGCCACGCTTCGCGCAGCAGTTCGCGGCTGTCCGCCCCTTTAAAGGCCGGATCGGTGTCCGGGAACAGCTTGCCGATATCACCCAGCGCGGCAGCGCCGAGCAGCGCGTCGGTCAGCGCATGCAGCGCCACGTCGCCATCAGAATGCGCCAGCAGCCCTTTTTCGTAAGGAATACGTACGCCGCCAATGATAATTGGGCCTTCTCCGCCAAAGGCGTGTACATCAAAACCGTGTCCAATTCGCATTATGCCTTCTCCTGATGGGTCGAACGGGTAAGATAAAATTCCGCGAGCTGTAAATCTTCCGGGCGCGTCACTTTTATATTATCAGCGCGTCCTTCAACAAGCGTGGGGTGAAAACCGCAATACTCCAGCGCGGAAGCTTCGTCCGTGATGGTCGCGCCTTCGTTAAGCGCGCGCGTTAAGCAGTCGTGGAGCAGTTCGCGGGGGAAAAATTGCGGCGTCAGGGCGTGCCACAGGTCGACGCGCTCAACGGTGTGGGCGATAGCACGCTTGCCCGGCTCGGCACGCTTCATGGTGTCGCGCACCGGCGTGGCCAGAATGCCGCCCACTTTACTGGTTTCGCTCAGCGCCAGCAGGCGTGCAAGGTCGTCCTGATGCAGGCACGGACGCGCCGCGTCATGGACCAGCACCCACTGCGCGCTTCCGGCAGCCTGAATGCCCGCCAGCACGGAATCGGCGCGCTCGGCGCCGCCATCGACAACGGTAATTTGTGGGTGGTTTGCCAGCGGCAGCTGCGCAAAACGCGCATCGCCGGGACTGATGGCGATGACCACGTGCGTCACCCGCGGGTGCGCCAGCAGCGCCGCCACGGCGTGCTCGAGGATCGTTTTATCGCCAATTGAGAGGTACTGCTTGGGACATTCTGTCTGCATGCGCCGGCCAAAACCTGCGGCCGGCACCACGGCACATACGTCCGAAAAAGTTGCTGCCATGTCGTAATCCTGGGCCTGATTATCGATTGTTTTGTGCTGAGCCCTGATTGCGTTTAGACGCATCCGGAACCAGACGATAAAAGGTTTCGCCCGGCTTAGTCATACTGAGTTCATTGCGCGCGCGTTCCTCAATCGCCTCCTGGCCGCCATTGAGGTCATCAATTTCAGCAAAGAGTTGATCGTTTCGCGCCTTAAGTTTGGCATTAGTTGCCTGCTGAGCCGCGACGTCATCGCTCACCCGGCTGTAGTCGTGCAGTCCGTTCTTACCGAACCACAGCGAATATTGCAGCCAGACCAGCAAAGCCAGCAACAGCAGCGTTAGTTTACCCATCCTGCCCCCTGAAAAAACGGCATCATCATCCCATAACTTTCCGTTCGACTCTACTGCGGGGTTTTAATTATGTCGCAAGTTAGCCCATCAGCCATAAAAACAGCAGGCCAAAGATGGCGACAACGGTGGCAATCGTGATAACCGTACTGTACAGGAGCCTGCCGTTGAAAAGGGAGTGCAGCGCAACCCCTACAACGACCGCAACGGGCATTAGCGCCAGGAAGAAGGGCCAGGTGTAGAGAAAGAAGAAAAGGGTGTTACCACCGTAGATCAAAAACGGGATACCCAGCGCCAGTAACCACGACGCAAAGCCGACTATCGCCCCAGGGAAGGACCAGGTCGTCTCATCGTCGGTGGTTAACGGTTCCGACCCGGTGGTGATAATGTAGTTTTCACTGTTGCGCATAGCTAATCCTGTGACCGTGACTCATCGTGCGGGAAGACAGCTCCCGAACGATACCGCCTCAGGATCTGATAATATCGTCCCGTCTGAGCAGGTCTAATAATTGGCTTACTAAATTTGTTACCAATTGTTGACCTTCCAGGTGAATCTCAGGCGATTCAGGCGCTTCGTAAACCGAGTCAATTCCGGTGAAGTTCCGCAGCTCGCCGGCACGCGCTTTTTTGTACAACCCTTTCGGGTCGCGCGCTTCACAGATCTCCAGCGGCGTATCGACAAACACTTCAATAAAGCGATCCTGGCCCACGCGCTCGCGCACCATCTGGCGCTCGGCGCGGTGCGGCGAGATAAACGCCGTCAGCACCACCAGCCCGGCGTCTGCCATCAGGCTGGCAACTTCACCTACCCGGCGAATGTTCTCTTTGCGGTCGTCGTCGCTGAACCCCAAATCGCTGCACAGGCCGTGACGCACGTTGTCGCCATCCAGCAGGTAGGTACTTACTCCCTGCTGATGCAGCGCCTCTTCCAGCGCGCCCGCTACCGTGGATTTACCGGAGCCAGACAGCCCGGTAAACCACAGCACAACCCCACGGTGGCCGTGGAGCTGTTCGCGCTGGGCGACGGTGACCGGATGAGGATGCCAGACGACGTTCTCATCATGGGCGGCCATTACTTGCCTCCCAGCAGATCGCGGGCGCCCCAGTGCGGGAAGTGCTTACGCACCAGCGCGTTAAGCTCCAGCTCGAAGGCGCTGAATTCAGAGGCCGCGGTCGCCTGCTCGTTTGGCTCACGCACCATCCCCGCGCCGACGGTAACGTTCGTCAGACGGTCGATAAAGATCAGCCCCCCGGTTACCGGGTTCTGCTGATACGGATCCAGCACCAGCGGCTCGTCGAAGGTCAGATCCACCAGGCCAATACCGTTCAGCGGCAGCTCGCTCACGTCTCGATGGGTCAGGTTGTTGATGTCCACCTGGAACTGAATGCCGTCCACGCGGGCGCGGGTTTTCTTGCCCGCAATTTTGATGTCGTAGCTCTGTCCGGCGGTCAGCGGCTGTTCGGCCATCCACACCACGTCCACGGACGCGCCCTGCACCGCCGCCAGCGTCTCCTGCGCGTCGACCAGCAGGTCACCGCGGCTGATATCAATTTCGTCCTTCAGCACCAGCGTGACCGCTTCCCCTGCCCCGGCTTCCTGCAGGTCGCCGTCGAACGTCACGATGCGAGCGATTGCCGACTCCACGCCGGATGGTAGCACCTTAACGCGCTGCCCCACCTTCACGGAACCGGAGGCGATCGTGCCGGAGAAGCCGCGGAAATCAAGGTTAGGACGGTTCACGTACTGCACCGGGAAGCGCATTGGCTGGGTATCAACCACGCGCTGGATCTCAACGGTCTCCAGCACTTCCAGCAGCGTCGGGCCGCTATACCACGGCATGTTCGCGCTCTGGGAAGCGACGTTATCCCCTTCCAGCGCGGAGAGCGGCACAAAGCGAATATCCAGGTTGCCCGGCAGCTGTTCGGCAAAGGTCAGGTAGCTCTGGCGGATCTCCTCGAATTTCTCTTCGCTGAAGTTGACCAGATCCATCTTGTTGACCGCCACCACCAGGTGTTTGATCCCAAGCAGCGTGGAGATAAAGCTGTGGCGACGGGTTTGATCCAGCACGCCTTTACGCGCGTCCATCAGCAGGATCGCCAGATCGCAGGTGGATGCGCCGGTCGCCATATTGCGGGTGTACTGCTCGTGTCCCGGGGTGTCGGCGATAATAAATTTGCGCTTTTCGGTAGAGAAATAGCGATAGGCCACGTCGATGGTGATCCCCTGCTCGCGCTCCGCCTGCAGGCCGTCCACCAGCAGCGCCAGGTCGAGTTTTTCGCCCTGGGTGCCGTGACGCTTGCTGTCGTTATGCAGAGAAGAGAGCTGATCTTCATAAATCTGACGCGTGTCGTGCAGCAGGCGGCCAATCAGGGTACTTTTCCCGTCATCCACGCTGCCGCAGGTCAGAAAGCGCAGCAGGCTTTTGTGCTGCTGGGCGTGCAGATACGCTTCTACGCCGCCTTCGTTGGCAATTTGTTGAGCAATAGTGGTGTTCATGGCGGCTCCTTAGAAATAACCCTGACGTTTCTTCAGCTCCATGGAGCCTGCCTGGTCGCGGTCAATCACGCGCCCCTGTCGCTCGCTGGTGGTGGACACCAGCATCTCTTCGATGATCTCCGGCAGCGTCTGCGCGTTCGATTCCACCGCGCCGGTCAGCGGCCAGCAGCCGAGGGTGCGGAAACGCACCATCTGTTTTTTGATCACTTCACCCGGCTGTAAATCAATACGATCGTCGTCGATCATCATCAGCATGCCGTCGCGCTCCAGCACCGGGCGCTCGGCGGCCAGGTACAGCGGCACAATCTCAATATTTTCCAGATAGATGTACTGCCAGATATCCAGCTCGGTCCAGTTAGAGAGCGGGAAGACGCGAATGCTTTCGCCCTTGTTGATCTGGCCGTTGTAGTTGTGCCACAGCTCCGGGCGCTGGTTTTTCGGATCCCAGCGGTGGAAGCGGTCACGGAAAGAGTAGATACGCTCTTTGGCGCGGGATTTTTCCTCGTCGCGGCGCGCGCCGCCGAAGGCCGCGTCAAAACCGTATTTGTTCAGCGCCTGCTTCAGCCCTTCGGTTTTCATGATGTCGGTATGCTTGGCGCTGCCGTGGACGAACGGGTTAATGCCCATCGCCACCCCTTCGGGGTTTTTATGCACCAGCAGCTCGCAGCCGTAGGCTTTCGCGGTACGGTCGCGGAACTCGTACATCTCGCGGAATTTCCAGCCGGTATCCACGTGCAGCAGCGGGAACGGCAGCGTGCCCGGATAAAACGCTTTACGCGCCAGGTGCAGCATGACGCTGGAATCTTTACCGATGGAGTACATCATCACCGGGTTAGAGAACTCGGCGGCCACTTCGCGGATAATATGGATACTTTCCGCTTCGAGCTGCCGCAGGTGAGTAAGTCGTTTTTGGTCCATAACCGTTCCTTAAGCCAAATTTACAACAGAAGAACCAAAGCCTTCTGTATCGGTTGTGTGTTGGAACCAGGCGAGGGTGCTGTGCAGCTGCACCACCTCTCCCACCACGATCAGGGCGGGCATCGGGGCGTCTTTCGCCAGGGTTGCAAGGTCTTGTAATGTGCCGATAGCGACATGCTGATCGACGCGCGTACCGCGAGAGATCACGGCTACCGGCGTCGCCGCCTCGCGACCGTGCTGAATAAGCTGTTCGCTGATGTCTGCGGCCTTCATCGTGCCCATATAGATCGCCAGCGTTTGTCGGCTCTGGGCAAGGTGCGACCAGTCGAACGGCGTGCTGTCGGCCTTGTAGTGGCCGGTCACAAAGGTGACGCTCTGGGCGTAATCGCGGTGGGTCAGCGGAATTCCGGCGTAGGCCGTCACGGCCGATGCCGCCGTGATGCCGGGCACCACCTGGAACGGCACGCCCGCCTCGGCTGCCGCCTGCAGTTCTTCACCGCCGCGACCGAAAATGAACGGGTCGCCCCCTTTCAGGCGCACCACGGTTTTGCCCGCTTTCGCGGCGGCAATCAGCATCTGGTTGGTCTCGTGCTGCGGCACGGAGTGCTCGCCCGCCCGCTTGCCGACGCAGATTTGCTCAGCATCGCGACGGATCAGCTCGCGCACGCCGTCGGTGACCAGGTGGTCGTAGAACACCACGTCGGCATCCTGCAGAACCTGCAGGCCGCGCAGGGTCAGAAGCCCGGCATCGCCCGGCCCGGCCCCCACCAGAACGATCTCCCCGCCCGTACTGCCGGGGTTATCCAGTTCGTCTTCGAGAATTTTCTGCGCCGCCGTCTCATTGCCCGCCTGCATCAGGCTGGCAAAGCGGCCGCGAAATACGCGCTCCCAGAAGCGACGGCGTTCCGTCACGCTGGTCAGGCGGTTTTTTAAATGGTTGCGCCAGAAGCTGGCTTTCTCCGCCATGCGCCCGAGGCTGGTCGGCAACAGCGCTTCGATCTTTTCCCGCAGCACGCGCGCCAGCACCGGCGCGGTGCCGCCGGAGGAGATCGCCACCAGCAGCGGCGAGCGGTCAACGATCGACGGGAAGATAAACGAGCATAAAGGCTGGTCGTCCACCACGTTCACCAGCCGGTGACGGGCCTGGGCGGCTTCGGAGATACGCCGGTTCAGTTCCCGATTTTCAGTCGCCGCAATCACCAGCACCACGCTGTCGATTTGTGACTCGTCGAAATCCGCCTCTTCAACAACCCGCACCTGCGCCCCTGCGCGCTGCAAAAACGCGATTTTGCGATCGGCAATTTCACCCGTGCCGACAACCAGTACCGGTCGGTCTTTTAAGGCGGCAAAAAGGGGCAGATAGTCCACAGGCAACAACTCACTAACAACGAGGAATAGAGGGACTATAGGGGGCGGCTTAGATCGAATGAAATTACGAATTGGAATGAGTAGTTACTCAATGGAATAACGCCGTGAAAAAGCAAATACCAAAAAATGCTTAACACGCGAAATTTCGGGCATTTAAGAGCAATTCAAATTGTGTATGGACGATCACAGTTTCATACTATGCACGTTATTATTTTGCTCTGTTTTTAAGGACTCACTATGTTTTCCGCAACGCGCCACCGTATTGCTGCCCTGGCGCTCGGCGTTTGCTTTATCCTTCCGGCTCAGGCAAAAAATCAACCTTATGGTGAAATCGCCACTATGCAGGCGCGGCATATTGCAACGGTTTTCCCTGGCCGCATGACCGGTTCACCCGCGGAGATGCTCTCCGCCGACTATATTCGCCAGCAGTTTGCACAGATGGGCTACCAGAGTGATATACGCTCGTTTCACAGCCGCTACATCTATACCTCACGCAATAAAACGCAGAACTGGCATAACGTGACCGGCAGTACGGTGATTGCCGCGCACGAAGGAAAGGCGGCTGAGCAGATTATTATCATGGCGCACCTGGATACCTACGCGCCAATGAGCGACGCCGATATTGATAATAACCTTGGTGGACTGACGCTGCAGGGCATGGACGATAATGCAGCGGGTCTCGGCGTGATGCTTGAACTGGCTGAACGCCTTAAGAATATCCCGACGAAATACGGTATTCGCTTTGTGGCGACCAGCGGCGAAGAAGAAGGGAAACTCGGTGCTGAGAATCTCCTTAAACGGATGAGCGCTGAGGAGAAGAAAAATACGCTGCTGGTGATTAACCTCGATAACCTGATCGTGGGCGATAAGCTCTATTTTAACAGCGGACAGAGCACGCCGAGCAGCGTACGTAAGCTCACCCGCGACCGCGCGCTAGCGCTTGCCCGTACGCATGGCGTCTATGCCGCGACAAACCCAGGCGGTAACCCGGATTATCCAAAAGGCACTGGCTGTTGTAACGACGGAGAAGTGTTTGATAAGGCAGGCATTCCGGTGCTGTACGTCGAGGCGACGAACTGGGCGCTGGGAAAAAAGGATGGCTATCAGCAGCGCGCTAAATCGAAAGCGTTCCCGGACGGAACCAGCTGGCATGATGTGCGGCTGGATAACCAGCAGCATATAGACAGCGCCCTGCCGCAGCGGATTGAACACCGCAGCCGCGACGTGGTGAAAGTGATGCTGCCGCTGGTGAAGGAGCTGGCGAAAGCGGGGAAAGCCTGAGGCGTTAAGCATAGCGCGGCCTGATGCCCTCACCCCAACCCTCTCCCACCGGGAGAGGGAGGATAAAGGATCACCCTTCGTGCAGCCCGCACTCGCGCTTCAACCCAAAGAATCGCGTCTCTTCTTCCGCCATTCCCGGTTCCCATTTGCGCGTGGTGTGGGTGTCGCCCACGGACAGGTAGCCCTGGTCCCACAGCGGATGGTACTTCAGCCCGTGTTTTTGCAGGTACTGATACACCGTGCGGTTATCCCAGTCGATAATCGGCAGCACTTTGAACACGCCGCGCTGTACCGCCAGTACCGGTAAGGTTGCACGGCTCCCGGACTGCTCGCGGCGAAGACCGGCAAACCACGTCTGCGCGTTCAGCTCTTTCAGCGCCCGGTCCATCGGCTCGACTTTGTTGATCTCATTGTATTTCTCAATGCCCTCAACGCCCTGCTCCCACAGCTTGCCGTAGCGCGCCTCCTGCCAGGCCGCGCTTTCCGTTGCGCGGTAGACTTTGAGGTTCAGCCTGAGCTTGTCCGTCAGCTCGTCAATAAACTGGTAGGTTTCCGGGAACAGGTAGCCGGTATCGGTGAGGATCACCGGAATGTCCGGACGGATCTGATTCACCAGATGCAGGCTGACCGCCGCCTGAATGCCAAAGCTCGACGAGAGCACATAGTCTCCCGGCAGGTTTTCCAGCGCCCACGCCACGCGCCCTTCGGCGTCCAGCTTTTCAAGGTGGGCGTTAGTTTCTGCCAAGGCCAGAATGCGTTCGACTTTTGGCAGGTCATTAAGGGCGTTTAGATCGAGTACGGACATAATTACCTCTCGTGGTTACTCCCAGAAATCCCTTGCGGGATCGAGCACCGGGCGAATGATGCCCGCACGCACCGTAAAATCGCCGAAGCCTTCACCCGCTTCGCGCTCTTTCGCCCAGCGCCCGACAAGCTCGTCGATAGAATCAAGAATTTCCGGCTCGGTGATGTTCTCGCGGAACATGCGCGGAATGCGCGTGCCGATACGGTTACCGCCCAGGTGCAGGTTATAGCGACCCGGCGCTTTCCCCACCAGCCCCAGCTCGGCCAGCATCGCGCGACCGCAGCCGTTCGGGCAGCCGGTGACGCGCATAACAATATGCTCGTCCGGAATACCGTGTTTTTCCAGAATCGCTTCCACTTTGTCAGTAAATGACGGCAGGAAACGTTCCGCTTCCGCCATCGCCAGCGGGCAGGTCGGGAACGACACGCAGGCCATCGAGTTTTCACGCTGCGGCTTAACCGCATCCATTAACCCGTGATCGCGCGCCAGCTTCTCGATCTTCGCCTTCTGGCTCTCCGGCACGCCGGCAATGATGAGGTTCTGGTTGGCGGTAATGCGGAATTCGCCTTTGTGGATCTTCGCAATTTCCAGCAGACCGGTTTTCAGCGGACGGCCCGGATAATCCAGAATACGGCCGTTTTCGATAAACAGCGTCAGGTGCCATTTATTATCAATACCTTTCACCCAGCCAATGCGATCGCCGCGACCGGTGAATTCGTAAGGGCGGATCGGCTCAAACTTGATCCCCGCGCGACGCTCCACTTCCTCTTTGAACGTCTCTACCCCCACGCGCTCCAGGGTGTACTTGGTTTTCGCGTTTTTACGGTCGGTACGGTTGCCCCAGTCGCGCTGGGTGGTCACTACCGCTTCCGCCACGGCCAGCGTGTGCTCCAGCGGCAGGAAGCCGAACTCGCTCGCGGTGCGGGCGTAGGTTTTCTTGTTACCGTGCTCAATAGACAGGCCGCCGCCCACCAGCAGGTTAAAGCCAATCAGCTTGCCGTTTTCGGCAATCGCCACGAAGTTCATGTCGTTGGCGTGCAGATCGATGTCGTTCTGCGGCGGGATCACCACCGTGGTTTTGAACTTACGCGGCAGGTAGGTCTGACCGAGGATCGGTTCTTCATCAGTGGTCGCAACTTTTTCCTGATCGAGCCAGATCTCCGCATAGGCGCGGGTGCGCGGCAGCAGATGCTCGGAGATCTTCTTCGCCCACTCATAGGCTTCAGCGTGCAGCTCGGACTCATACGGGTTCGAGGTGCAGAGCACGTTACGGTTCATGTCGTTGGCGGTCGCCAGCGCGTCCAGCCCGACGGAGTGGAGCATCTGGTGCACCGGCTTCACGTTCTTCTTCAGGATCCCGTGGAACTGGAAGGTCTGACGGTTGGTCAGACGAATGCTGCCATAAATGGTGTTTTCACCCGCAAATTTGTCGATGGCCTGCCACTGTTTGGTGGTGATCACCCCGCCCGGCAGGCGGCAGCGCAGCAGCATCGCGTGGCGCGGCTCCAGCTTCTGTTCAGCGCGCTCGGCGCGGATATCACGGTCGTCCTGCTGATACATGCCGTGGAAACGGATCAGCAGGAAGTTGTCGCCTTTGAAGCCGCCGGTGAGACCGTCATTCAGATCTTCAGCAATGGTGCCGCGCAGATAGTTGCTTTCCAGCTTCATGCGCTCGGCGTCTGTCAGTTTACCTTCGACCACCAGTGGCCCTGGATGTTTTTCGCTCATTAGTAGACATCTCGCTGATAACGGCGCTCAACGCGCAGCTCACTTAAAAATTCATCCGCCGTTTCGGCATCCATACCGCCGAACTCGGCAATCACTTCCAGCAGTGCCTGCTCAACGTCTTTCGCCATGCGATTGGCGTCGCCGCAGACATAAATGTGGGCACCGTCATTGATCCAGCGCCACAGCTCTGCGCCCTGTTCGCGCAGTTTGTCTTGTACGTATACTTTTTCTTTCTGGTCGCGGGACCAGGCCAGGTCGATGCGGGTCAGCACGCCCTCTTTGACGTAGCGCTGCCACTCAACCTGGTAGAGGAAATCTTCGGTAAAGTGCGGGTTGCCGAAGAACAGCCAGTTTTTACCCGGCGCGTCGTCCGCCGCGCGCTGCTGCATAAAGGCGCGGAACGGCGCGATGCCGGTGCCCGGGCCAATCATGATCACCGGGGTTTCCGGGTTCGCCGGCAGGCGGAAGTTGTCGTTGTGCTCGATAAAGACGCGCACTTCGCCCTCTTCTTCTACGCGGTCCGCCAGGAAGCTTGATGCCCCACCCGCGCGGGCGCGGCCTTCGACGTCGTAGCGCACCACGCCGACGGTAACGTGAACCTCGCTTTCCACTTCCGCCTGGGAAGAGGCGATGGAGTACAGGCGCGGGGTCAGCGGACGCAGCAGGCCGATCAGCGCGTCGGCATCCAGCTGTGCCGGAGAGAAACGCACCATATCAACAATCGGCGTCGTCGCGGCGTAATGCTGCAGCTTCGCCTTATCGCCCACCAGCGGCAGCAGGGATTCGCTGCGCGTTAAGGTGGCATAATTTTCGACGATATTCGGGGTGTTCACCGTCAGCTCGAAATGCCACTGCAGCGCCTCGGAGAGCGGCAGCGTTTTGCCGTCCACGGTGACAGGTTCATCGCCCTTCAGCCACAGCAGCTCGACCAGCTCTTTCACCAGCGCCGGATCGTTCTGATACCAGACGCCCAGGGCATCGCCGGGCTGATAGCGCAGGCCGGAGTCGCCAAGATCGATTTCAATATGGCGCACGTCTTTTTCCGAGTCGCGGCCCGTAATTTTCTGGTTCACCGACAGGCTCGCCGTCAGCGGCGACTCTTTGGTGTAAGGGCTGGTGTGGATCTCATTGACGGTGCCCGCAGCGGTCACCGCGGCCTGCGCCGGCGTCTCTTTCGGGACGCGGGCTTTCAACACCTCAACGATGCGCGCGCGCCATTCGGCGGCGGCGGTCTGGTATTCCACATCCGCGTCTACGCGGTCCAGCAGGCGCTCAGCGCCAAGCTCCGCCAGCTTGCTGTCGAAGTCTTTACCGGACTGGCAGAAGAATTCATAGGAGGTATCCCCCAGGCCAAATACGGCAAACGCCGTGCCATTCAGCTTGGGTGCTTTTTTCGAAAACAGGAACTTATGCAGCGCCACCGCTTCTTCAGCAGGTTCACCTTCACCCTGGGTCGAGGCGACCACCACCAGCAGTTTTTCTGACGCGATTTGCTTGAATTTATAATCCCCGGCGTTGACCAGGTTCACGTTCAGTTTGGCGGCCAGCAGGTCATCACGCAGCGCTTCGGCCACGCGGCGGGCGTTGCCCGTCTGCGACGCGCTGATCAGCGTAATGGCAGGAATTTCCACGGCCGTTGCCGGTGCGCCTGCCACAGCGCCAGGCTGCTGGTTGAGCATTCCCCAGAAATAACCGGAGACCCAGGCAAGCTGAGTGGGAGAAAAATCAGAGGTGGCAGCCTGAAGGCGCGCCAGTTGCTCCGGGTTCAGGGGAAGCAAATTTGAAGGTGGGGCCTGTGTTGTCATGCGTCGTTATGTTCCAGTAGCCAAGCGGACTTTAAGCGAATAAATCCAAACTGAAGATAAGGTTAACGGCGTGGATAATAACAATTAAAGAAGGGATGGAAATAATAAATAACCAAATGGACTAACCTGTTTTAGTTATCGTTGTTAGCGATAAAAACGATTGAATAACCATTTGAAATAAAAGAATAAAAAGCAATAACCCTCCTGAATACCGGGCGTTCACCATTCAGAGCCGTTTTAGTTAATGCTAAAAATTGTGCTTTCCGGTACTATGCGGCGGTTTTTTCCGCATTACTGAGAGCGATCATGTCCACCACACTGTTTAAAGATTTCACCTTCGAAGCCGCCCACCACCTTCCGCATGTGCCTGAAGGACATAAATGCGGCCGCCTGCACGGGCATTCGTTCATGGTGCGTCTTGAGATCACCGGTGAAGTTGATCCGCATACCGGTTGGATCATGGATTTTGCCGAACTGAAGGCCGCGTTTAAGCCGACCTACGATCGTCTGGATCACTACTATCTCAATGATATTCCGGGCCTGGAAAACCCGACCAGCGAAGTGCTGGCTAAATGGATTTGGGATCAGATGAAGCCGCTGGTACCGCTGCTGAGCGCGGTGATGATCAAAGAGACCTGCACGGCAGGCTGCGTGTATCGCGGAGAGTAAAAAAATAGCCCGGCAAGACCGGGCATTTTTTTAGGCAATATTCAGGTACTTGTGCGTCTGCATCGACAGGCGCCAGTTGCGCGCAATGCAGGTTTCAATGCACAGGCGCGTCGCATCCTCTTTTTGGCTTATCGGCTGCAGGGCGATGACCCGCTGCTTCTCATCCGTCAGCGTCGCCAGCAGTTCGTCCAGCGCTTCGATATCGCGCACGCGCCCTACCGGGTGCTTAATTTCATCCGCGCGCTCCAGCGCCTGAGACAGCACGTCGTATCCGCCGCGCATATTCACTTTTGGCGATACCGTCACCCATGTGGTGTGCGAGCAGCGCACTTCATGGGTGCCGCTGGTTTCAATCTGGCAGCTGTAGCCGTTCTTTTCGAGCAGCTCGGTCAGCGGCGTCAGATCGTGAATGCAGGGTTCTCCGCCGGTGATGACGACGTGGCGAGCCGTCCAGCCCTGGCGACCAATAATGGCCAGCAGATCTTCTGCGCTGCCCGCGCCCCACTTATCGCTCTCTTTGGTTTTTGCCAGAATGCTAAACAGCGACACTTCCCGATCTGCGAGCTTATCCCACGTATGTTTGGTATCACACCAGGCACAGCCAACCGGGCATCCCTGTAAACGAATAAAGATAGCGGGAACGCCGGTAAAGTAACCCTCGCCTTGCAGGGTCTGGAACATCTCGTTAATCGGGTACTGCATAGTCATCTCAGTAAAGGGGATAAACGATAAGTATCGCAGATCCCCGTCGGATGGTCATGCTCCATCGGTGCTTTGCGCGCTAATCGCCGCCATAAAGCGCGCGGTAATTTGCTGTGGACGGGTGATCGCCCCGCCGACAACGACCGTATGCGCGCCCAGCGCCAGACAGCGGGCCGCGCGATCGGGCGTATCCACGTTCCCTTCGGCAACCACGGGGACCGTCACGGCCGCCAGCACCGCTTTCAGGAACGCACAGTCATTTTCCGGAAGCGAATGGCCCGCCGTTTCCGCCGTGTAGCCGTAAAGCGTGGTGCCGACGCAGTCAAAGCCGAGCGCCTGCGCCGCCACGGCTTCGTCTACGGTGGAAATATCCGCCATCAGCAGTACCGAGGGGTAACGCGAGCGGATGGCCGTGACCAGTTTTTCCAGGGATTCCCCACCGGGACGTTTCCGCGCCGTCGCATCAAGGGCAATGATTTCCGGCGAGACGGCCATGAGCTCATCCACCTCTTTCATCGTGGCGGTGATAAACACCTCGCTCCCTGGATAGTCACGTTTGATGATGCCGATAACCGGTAAGGACACCTGCTGCTTAATGGCCTCGATATCCACCACGCTGTTGGCGCGAATGGCGACGGCTCCGCCCTGCGCCGCCGCCAGCGCCATTCGCGACATGATAAACGGGCTGTGCAGCGGTTCGTTTTCCAGCGCCTGACAGGAGACGACCAGTTTTCCCTTCAGGTTATCCAGTACAGTTTTCATTACGATAAAATCTCTTCCACTTCGTTTTTGATAATCGTGACGTGCGGGCCATAAATGACCTGTACACCGTTACCGCGCACGATAACGCCGCGCGCGCCGGTGGCTTTCAGCGCCGCGTCATTCACTTTGCTGCCGTCTTTGACCGTCACGCGAAGCCGCGTGGCGCAGCAGTCCACCTCTTCCAGATTCTCTTTTCCGCCTAACCCGGCGATCACCGCCGCAGCGCGCTCGCTTTGCGGCAGGCTGACGTCATCAACCATCGCCTCCTTTTCACGGCCCGGCGTGGCGAAATCAAAGCGGTTAATCAGATAGCGGAAGGTGAAGTAGTAGAGGAAGAACCACGGCACGCCGACCAGCGGAACGAACATCCAGTTGGTTTTGGCCTCCCCCTGCAAAATGCCGAACAGCACGAAGTCGATAAAGCCGCCGGAGAAGGTCTGCCCGATGGTGATGTGCAGCATGTGCGCGAGCATAAACGCCAGCCCGTCAAACAGCGCATGAATGACGTAGAGCACCGGAGCAATAAACAGGAAAGAGAACTCAATAGGCTCGGTAATTCCCGTCAGGAACGAGGTTAACGCCGCGGAGAGCAGCAGCCCGGCAACGCGCTTTTTGTTCTCCGGTTTTGCCGTGTGGTACATCGCCAGGCACGCGCCGAGCAGGCCAAACATCATCGTGATAAAGCGCCCGGACATGAAGCGCGACGTGCCCTCATAGAAGTGCTGCGTGTTCGGGTCGGCGAGCTGAGCAAAGAAGATCCGCTGCGTGCCCTCAACCAGATGGCCGTTTACAATCTCGCTGCCGCCGAGCGCGGTGGTCCAGAACGGCAGATAAAAGATGTGGTGCAGACCGAACGGGCCAAGCATGCGCAAAATAAAGCCGTACAGCAGGGTGCCAAGATAACCAGTGGCATCCACCAGCCCGCCGAGACCAAAAATCAGCTTCTGGAAATGCGGCCAGACCACGGTCATAATCGCGCCAACGAGTATCGCCGCCAGCGAGCTGATGATAGGCACAAAGCGCGAGCCGCCAAAAAAGCCCAGGAACTGCGGAAGCGCAATCTTGTTAAAACGGTGGTGCAGCGTGCAGGTCACCAGACCAATCACCACGCCGCCAAACACCCCGGTTTCCAGCGTCTGAATCCCTAGCGTCATGCCCTGCCCCACGGCTCCGGGATTTTCCTGCGCCAGTTTGCCGGTGAGGATCAGCAGCGCGTTGATGGTGGCATTCATCACCAGAAACGCGAGTAGCGCCGCCAGCCCCGCCGTGCCCTTATCGCTTTTTGCCAGCCCGACGGCCACCCCAACCGCAAACAGCACCGAGAGGTTCGCAAATACAATTGAACCGGCGCTGCTCATGATGGTGAAAATGGCCTGCAGCCAGCTCACATCTAAAAACGGATAGGCCGCCAGCGTATTGGGGTTCGATAACGCCCCGCCGATACCGAGCAGCAGACCCGCCGCGGGCAGTACGGCGATAGGCAACATAAAGGATTTGCCAAAGCGCTGCGCTTTTTCAAACCATCCCCCCGACGAAGCGCCACTGAATATTTGCATCATTTTTTCATCCCCCCGTTAAAAGATGAAAATTTTTACCACGTAAATATTTAATAGTGAAAATTATCATCAAAAATCAGGAGGACGATCATACTTTTTTAAAATGACTGGCATCTTTCCCCCGCTTTCCGCCACACTAGTCGCAGTGAAACACATTAAGGACGTGGCATGTCGGACCATGAAAACCTGCTGCTGAAGCTCCGCCAGGAGGCTTCCGGGTACAGCCCAACGCAGCAAAAACTCGGCGAGTTTGTCCTCAGCGACCCTGCCCGGGTGCTCTACCTGACCATCACCGAGCTGGCGCGCGAGAGCCACACCAGCGAGGCCAGCGTGACGCGTCTTTGCCGGACGCTGGGCTGCAAGGGATATAACGAATTCAAAATGGCGCTGGCGCTGGATATTCAGCAGGGCCAGCCCGCGCGTCAGGCGGGGGATGAGATTGACAGCGTGGTGGATGAATCGGTGCAGGCTCTGCAGGATACCGCGAGACTCCTCGACCGCGCGCTGCTTGAAAAGGCCGCGCTGGCGCTGCACCAGGCGCAGTCCGTGCAGATTTATGGCGTCGCGGCCAGCGCGATCCTCGGGGAGTATCTGCATTACAAGCTATTAAGGCTGGGTAAATCCGCACAGCTGTTTAGCGATATGCACCGCGCGGCCATGAATGCGACCACGCTTTCGGCAGAGACGCTGGTGGTGGCGATCTCCAGCTCCGGTTCAACGCGAGATTTACTTCACGTGGTGAAACTTGCCCGCAAGCGCGGGGTGAAGGTTCTGGCGCTCAGCAATACCCCACGCAGCCCCCTCGCCTCCCTTAGCGATATGCTGCTGGTGGCCGCCAAGCCAGAAGGCCCTCTTAGCGCGGGCGCGCTCAATGCTAAAGTTGGGGTGATGCTGCTGGTCGAATTACTGACGACATCCATGATTGCGCTGGATGGTCATTACGCTGACGTCAGCCAGCAAACGGCCAGCGCCACGCTTCCTCTTCTGCTCTGAAAACCATTCGCAGGCTAAATAAAATAGCCTGCGCTTTATTTTTCTCAATTTTACTTAAACAAGGCTCAATTCATTTATTTGGTACACGTCTGGTGTAACAAAGTATTTTATTTATTACATTTTGAATTATGTTTTCCGCGCTACAACCAAAGATAAAAACACATAAAAATCATAGCATTGAAATAAAAATATTAATAAATTGAATTTTTCCACCTTCTGCAATGTCCAATATTTTCACCTGATTTCCTTTCCTTAAAATAAGCTTAAGACGCTGTCGGTCCCAGCGTTTAATTATTTAAATGCCGTTTACTTTTGCGCGCCTACAATCCGCCTCATCAATCATAATGAGACGGTAATAATGAAGATGTTATTAATTACAGGCGTGACCGGGTTTCTGGGCGGTGCAGTACTTGAAAAAATCCTGACCAGCGATCAATCCGTAAAACTCCTTTTACTCGCCCGCGCCGGCGATCCGCAAAGCGGACTGGCGCGCGTGCAGGAGAACATGCGTAAATTCAACGTTTCTGAGGAGAAACTGGCCTCACTGAGCGTGGAGAATATCCTCATCGGCGACCTCAGCCAGCCGGAGGCCTTTCTGAACGATCCCCGTCTGGACCAGGTTACGCATGTCGTTAACTGCGCGGCAGTTGCGTCATTTGGCAATAACCCGCTGATCTGGAAAGTAAACGTAGAAGGTACGCTAGCGCTGGCGCGCCGCATGGCGCAGGTCGCAGGGCTGCAGCGTTTCCTGCACGTAGGCACCGCAATGTCATGCACGCCGGAGCAGGATTCGCTGGTCGCCGAAAGTGCGGAATTCAGAGAAAACGCTGAGCACCTGGTGGAATATACGTATTCGAAGTCAACTATCGAACAGCTGATGCGTCAGGAGTGCCCTAACCTGCCGCTGCTCATCGCCCGTCCGTCCATCGTCGTCGGCCATACCCGCCACGGCTGCACGCCGTCGAGCAGCATCTTCTGGGTCTTTAGCATGGGCCTGATGCTGCAGAAGTTTATGTGCTCGATGGAAGACCGGATCGACGTTGTCCCGGTGGATTATTGCGCCGACGCGATGTTAATGCTGCTGAGCAGCAACGCGCGTCCGGGGGAAGTGGTACACATTTCTGCCGGGGAAGAGAACAGCGTTCGCTTTGCGGATATCGATCGGGCGATGGCGCAGGCGCTGGAGAAAGCGCCCGTTGGCGATAAGTACGCGCAGGTCAGCTACGAAACGCTGGTCAAAATGCGCCGTGAACTGAAAACCATTTTTGGCCCATGCAACGAACGTCTGATGCTGAGAGCGATGCGCTTATACGGTGCCTTTGCCACGCTGAACGTGCGCTTCAGCAACGATAAGCTGATCAGCATGGGGATGCCGAAGCCACCTCGTTTTACGGATTATATCGCCCGCTGCGTGCAAACCACCCGGGGACTGACCATTCCCGAGCAGATGGCGGTCGATTTTAAATAGCCAAAAAAAATGCCAGTCATTCGACTGGCATTTTCATGTTAAGGCTTAAGCAATTATGCCTGGCCTTTGATCTCTTTACGACCGTTGTAAGGTGCTTTTTCGCCCAGCGCTTCTTCGATACGAATCAGCTGGTTGTATTTAGCAACACGGTCAGAACGGCTCATAGAACCGGTTTTGATCTGGCCAGCAGCAGTACCAACAGCCAGGTCGGCAATGGTAGCGTCTTCAGTTTCGCCAGAACGGTGAGAGATAACAGCGGTGTAGCCAGCGTCTTTCGCCATTTTGATCGCAGCCAGCGTTTCGGTCAGAGAACCGATCTGGTTGAATTTGATCAGGATGGAGTTAACGATGCCTTTCTCGATGCCTTCTTTCAGGATCTTGGTGTTGGTTACGAACAGATCGTCACCAACCAGCTGGATTTTGTCGCCCAGTACTTTGGTCTGGTATGCGAAACCATCCCAGTCAGACTCGTCCAGACCGTCTTCGATAGAAACGATTGGGTACTGTTTGGTCAGGTCTTCCAGGAAGTGAGTGAACTCTTCGGAGGTGAACGCTTTGTTGCCTTCGCCAGCCAGAACGTATTTACCGTCTTTGTAGAATTCAGATGCTGCACAGTCCATCGCCAGGGTGATGTCTTTGCCCAGCTCGTAGCCTGCTGCTTTAACCGCTTCAGCGATAACAGCCAGTGCTTCTGCGTTAGAACCCAGGTTTGGCGCGTAGCCACCTTCGTCACCAACAGCAGTGTTCATACCTTTAGCTTTCAGAACTTTAGCCAGGTTGTGGAACACTTCAGAACCCATACGAACCGCTTCTTTCAGGGTTTTCGCGCCAACTGGCTGAATCATGAATTCCTGAATATCAACGTTGTTATCTGCGTGCTCACCACCGTTGATGATGTTCATCATTGGTACAGGCATAGAGTATTTGCCTGGGGTGCCGTTCAGTTCAGCGATGTGCTCGAACAGCGGCATACCTTTAGCAGCGGCTGCTGCTTTGGCGTTCGCCAGGGAAACGGCCAGGATTGCGTTCGCACCGAAGTTAGATTTGTTTTCAGTACCGTCCAGATCGATCATGATCTTGTCGATGCCAGCCTGATCTTTGGCATCTTTGCCAACGATAGCCTGAGCAATAGGACCGTTAACAGCGCCAACCGCTTTCAGTACGCCTTTGCCCATGAAACGGGATTTGTCGCCATCACGCAGTTCCAGCGCTTCGCGGGAACCCGTAGAAGCACCTGATGGAGCAGCTGCCATACCGACGAAACCACCTTCCAGATGAACTTCGGCTTCAACGGTCGGGTTACCACGGGAGTCGATGATTTCACGACCGATGACTTTAACGATTTTGGACATTAGATTTTCCTCAGTACAAGTTAAACTAAAACTCCAGACAAACAACGCGTACCGTTGGTACGCGTTGCCGTTCTAACTTTTTTTACTTCGCCTGACGCTTCTGGTACTCGCTGGCGGCTTTCACGAAGCCTGCAAACAGCGGATGTCCATCACGCGGCGTTGAAGTAAATTCCGGGTGGAACTGGCAGGCAACAAACCACGGATGGTTTGGCACCTCGATGATCTCGACTAACTGATCATCCCCGGAGCGACCCGCAACACGCAGGCCCGCGGCTTCAATTTGTTTCAACAACATGTTGTTGACTTCATAGCGGTGACGATGGCGCTCGGTGATGACCGGCTCGCCGTACAGCTTGCGAACCACGCTATCGTCGGACAGCTGGCAGGCCTGTGCGCCAAGACGCATAGTGCCACCCAGATCGCTCTTCTCGGTACGGACTTCGACGTTACCGTCTTCATCACGCCATTCCGTAATCAGCGCCACTACAGGGTACTTACAGTCTGGCACAAATTCCGTAGAGTTCGCGTTTTCCATTCCCGCTACGTTGCGCGCAAATTCGATCAGCGCAACCTGCATACCCAGGCAGATGCCGAGGTATGGAATATTGTTTTCACGCGCATAGCGTGCAGTGGCGATCTTGCCTTCAACACCACGGTAGCCGAAGCCGCCAGGGATGAGGATAGCATCCAGATCTTTCAGAATTTCAACGCCACGTGTTTCAACATCCTGCGAATCAATCAGCTTGATGTTCACGGAGACGCGGTTCTTCAGACCACCGTGCTTCAGCGCTTCGATAACGGACTTATAGGCGTCCGGCAGTTCGATGTACTTGCCGACCATACCGATAGTCACTTCGCCTGCCGGGTTCGCTTCTTCGTAAATAACCTGTTCCCATTCAGACAGGTTAGCTTCCGGACAGTTCAAGCTGAATCGTTTACAAATATAATCGTCCAGACCCTGTGATTTCAACAGGCCCGGGATTTTATAAATGGAATCGACATCTTTCATTGAAATAACGGCTTTTTCAGGCACGTTACAGAACAATGCAATTTTCGCACGTTCGTTCGCCGGGATTGCGCGATCGGAACGGCAAACCAGGATGTCAGGCTGAATACCAATGGAGAGCAACTCTTTAACGGAGTGCTGAGTCGGTTTGGTTTTCACTTCACCTGCGGCTGCCATGTAAGGCACCAGCGTCAGGTGCATGAACAGCGCGTGTTCACGACCAATGTCTACCGCCAGCTGACGAATCGCTTCGAGGAACGGCAGGGATTCGATATCACCCACGGTACCGCCGATTTCAACCAGCACAACGTCATGCCCTTCGCCACCGGCAAGGACGCGCTCTTTGATGGCGTTAGTGATGTGTGGGATAACCTGCACGGTCGCGCCCAGGTAGTCACCGCGGCGCTCTTTACGCAGAACGTCAGAGTAGATGCGGCCAGTCGTAAAGTTGTTACGACGGGTCATTTTGGTGCGAATGAAACGCTCGTAGTGGCCAAGATCCAGATCGGTTTCAGCGCCGTCTTCAGTAACGAACACTTCCCCGTGTTGGGTTGGGCTCATGGTGCCAGGATCGACGTTGATGTACGGATCCAGTTTCATCATGGTCACATTGAGGCCACGGGCTTCAAGAATGGCTGCGAGGGAGGCTGCGGCAATGCCTTTACCCAGAGAGGATACGACCCCGCCGGTCACAAAAATATAGTTCGTTGTCATGCTGAACCTGAGAAGTTAGGGTGAAACGATGGAATAACCAGGACGGGAAAGTAGTATACCCGAACACGGCGAGCGCCACAAACTTTCATTCTCCGTCTCCATTCCAGGCCATGACAAACATAAGGAGTGAGAAAATAGCCCCTTTTGGGTAAATGTTTTTGACGCAAATCAAGCGCTTGTCATTTAAAAAATCACACAAATTGCGCTTGATCGCAAAATTCCGTTAGAGATCAGATTCCTGGCGTTTTACTTCCTGCCAGACTTCTTCCATAGCGTCGAGGTCAATTCCGGTCATATCCAGGCCGCGCGAGGCCACAATCCGCTCGACTTCACGAAAGCGACGTTCGAATTTAAGGTTGGCTTTTTGCAGGGCGGTTTCCGCTTTTACCCCTAAATGGCGAGAAAGGTTAACGGTGGCGAACAGCAGGTCGCCCATCTCTTCCTCCAGCTTTGCTTCATCGACCACTGCCTGCTGCGCTTCGTGCATCACTTCGTCGATCTCTTCATGCACTTTATCCAGCACGGGTCCCAGGGAGTTCCAGTCAAAACCCACGGCCGAACACCGTTTCTGGATTTTATGGGCGCGCATCAGCGCGGGCAGACTCAGCGGGATATCGTCCAGAGCAGAGTGCTGGGACTTTTCAGCGCGCTCGGCGCTTTTGATCTGCTCCCAGCGGGCCAGCACCTCTGCGCTGTCTCCTGCGGTGGCATCGCCAAAGATATGCGGATGGCGGCGCTCCAGCTTGTCGCTGATAGCGGCGCAGATATCGTCAAAGTTAAAGCGCCCTTCCTCCTGCGCCATCTGGGCGTAGAACACCACCTGGAACAGCAGATCGCCGAGTTCACCGCGCAGGTCATCGAAATCCTCACGGGAAATGGCGTCCAGCACCTCATAGGTCTCCTCGAGGGTATAAGGCGCGATGGTCGCGAAAGTCTGCTCCTTGTCCCACGGGCAGCCGTTTTCCGGGTCGCGCAGGCGTTTCATGATGCCGAGCAGGCGGTCGATTTGAGTCATAGTTCAGTCCTGATAAAAAATGCCGGGTGGCGGCGTCGCCTTACCCGGCCCACAGAAGAGAGTAATTAACCGCCGTGCAGACGACGCGCGTCAATCACATCCGGCACCTGGTTCAGTTTGCCCAGCACGCGGCCGAGCACCTGCAGGTTGTAGATTTCAATGGTCATATCAATGGTGGCGAGCTGCTCGCGGGTATCGCTGCGGCTGGCAACGCCCAGCACGTTGACCTTCTCGTTGGCGAGAATGGTGGTGATATCGCGCAGCAGGCCGCTGCGGTCGTTGGCGGTGACGCGCACCACCAGCGAGTAACCGGCGGAGTAGCTCTCACCCCAGACCGCTTCCACGATACGTTCCGGCGCATGGGACTGCAGCTCCGCAAGCTGGTCGCAGTCGGAGCGGTGGATCGAGATCCCGCGCCCCTGGGTGATAAAGCCGACGATATCGTCCCCCGGAATCGGCTGGCAGCAGCGGGCGATGTGGTGCATCAGGTTGCCCACGCCCTCGACCACCACCCGGCCGTTATCTTTGCTGCGCTGCTGCGGCGCATAGGTTTTCTGCTGCAGCTGCTTCAGCGCCGCCGCGTCCTGCTCTTCCGCGCTAGGCTTGTTGAACTGCGCCTGCAGGAAGTTGACCATCTGATTGAGACGGATATCACCGCCGCCAATCGCCGCCAGCAGCTCGTCCAGCTCGTTGAAGTTGTAGCGCGGCAGCAGGAATTTCTCTGCTTCTTTCAGGCTGATCCCGATATGCTCCAGCTCGTCGTCAAGGATCTGGCGACCGGCAAGAATGTTTTTGTCACGATCCTGCTTGCGGAACCAGGCGTGAATTTTGGAGCGCCCGCGGCTGGTAGTGACGTAACCCAGGTTCGGGTTAAGCCAGTCGCGGCTCGGGTTAGGCTGCTTCTGGGTGATGATTTCAATCTGGTCGCCCATCTGCAGCTGGTAGGTAAACGGCACAATACGTCCGCCGATCTTCGCCCCGATGCAGCGGTGCCCCACGTCGCTGTGGATGTGGTAGGCAAAATCGAGCGGCGTGGAGCCAGCCGGCAGGTCTACAACGTCCCCTTTCGGGGTAAAGACGTAGACGCGGTCATCAAAGACCTGGCTGCGCACCTCGTCGAGCATTTCGCCGGAGTCGGCCATCTCTTCCTGCCACGCAATCAGCTTGCGCAGCCAGGCGATGCGGTCTTCATGACCGGAGCGTGCCCCGCCGGAGGTGCCTTCTTTGTATTTCCAGTGCGCCGCCACGCCCAGCTCGGCGTCTTCGTGCATCTGTTTGGTACGGATCTGAATTTCGACGGTTTTACCGCCGGGGCCAAGCACCACGGTATGAATAGACTGGTAGCCGTTCGGTTTTGGATTCGCGACGTAGTCGTCAAATTCATCCGGCAGGTGACGGAAGTGAGTGTGTACTATCCCCAGCGCGGCGTAGCAGTCCTGCAGACGCTCCGCCACGATACGCACGGCGCGCACGTCAAACAGCTCGTCAAAGGCGAGATGTTTCTTCTGCATTTTGCGCCAGATGCTGTAGATGTGCTTGGGCCGACCGTAAACTTCGGCACGCACGTTCTCTTCTTTCATGGACTGGCGCAGCCCGCTGACAAACTCGTCGATGTAGTGCTCACGATCGATACGGCGCTCGTGCAGGAGTTTGGCAATGCGCTTATATTCCGCCGGATGCAGATAGCGGAAGCAGTAATCTTCCAACTCCCATTTCAGCTGACCAATCCCTAAGCGGTTCGCCAGCGGCGCATAGATGTTCGTACACTCTTTGGCGGCCAGCACGCGCTCGTCTTCAGGTGCATCTTTCACTTCACGCAGGTGGGCAATACGCTCGGCAAGCTTGATGACCACGCAGCGAAAATCATCCACCATGGCCAGCAGCATCCGGCGGACGTTATCAACCTGCTCAGAGGAGACGGAATCGGTATGCGCGGCTTTAAGCTGGCGGATAGCCGCCATATCGCGCACGCCGTGGATCAGTGCAACGACGGATTTCCCGACGCTGTCGCGCAGCACATCTTCACTGACCACATCCGCATCCGCGAGGGGAAACAGCAGCGCGGCCTGCAGAGTTTCGATGTCCATGTTCAGCATGGACAAGATTTCAACCATCTCCACGCCGCGCCATAAGAGAAGATCGGCATCCGGGTGTCCCTGCGTGGTGCGCAGACAGTAGGCCCAGGTTTCGGTTAAGCGTTCACACGACTGCTGGCTGGAAATTCCCAGACTTGCGATCCATTTTTGTGGGTCAAACTCCCCAGCTTTATTGAGATGTGCACTTCTTACCGCAACCATTGTCCTCTCCTTTAGGGACCAGGGCCTGTCGAAGTCGACAAGCCAAACAAATTAGATGTGCTCGAACAACGCCATCGATTCCAGATGTCCAGTGTGCGGGAACATGTCCAGCATTGCCAGACGCCGAATCTGGTAACCCGCGCTGATTAACGCCTCACTGTCACGGGCAAGCGTTGCCGGGTTACAGGAAACATAGACCACACGCTTCGGCGCGAGTTTAATAATATGTGCCATGACGCCTGGGGCACCTGCACGCGCCGGGTCGAGCAGGATTTTGTCGAAGCCCTGCTGTGCCCACGGCTGCTGAGTGACATCTTCCTCAAGATTTTGATGAAAGAATGTCACATTTTGCAAGCCGTTCTGCTCTGCGTTTTCCTGGCCTTTGGCCACCAGCGCCTCAACGCCTTCCACCCCAACCACGCTTGCCGCTCTGCGCGCCAGCGGCAGGGTAAAGTTACCCATGCCGCAGAACAGATCGAGCACCCGGTCAGTGGGCTGTACGTCAAGCCATGCCAGAGCGTTCGCCACCATCTGCTGGTTAACGCCGTCGTTGACCTGGATAAAATCCCGCGGACTGAACGTTAAGCGTAGCCCGTCTGACGCATACCAGGGAGCTTCACCCGTTACCTGTTCAAGTATCTCGCTTTGCGGCGCGAGGAAAAGCGCAAGCTCATGAGAATGCGAAAAGCGTTCCAGTTTTTCGCGATCTTTTTTCGACAGCGGCGCGGTGTGGCGCAGCACCATCAGCGGGCCGTTGTTCGCCAGCACCAGTTCAGCGTGGCCCAATGAACGCACCCCGTCGAGCGATGCAAGACAGCGGTGCACGTCCGGAAGCAACGCCTCAAGATGGGGCACCAGAATGGGGCACTGCTTCACGTCAACAATATCGCTGGAGGCCGCTTTGCGAAAACCCATCTCCAGCCGCTCCGTTTTGGGCTGATAGCTCAGGCTCAGGCGCGCGCGGCGGCGATAGCCCCAGGGCTCATCGGCGATAATCTCGTCAACGTCGTGTTTAAGGAGACGCGCCAGCGCGCGGCTTTTACTTTTTTGCTGTAATTCTGTGCTCGCATGCTGTTGCTGGCAGCCTCCGCACACGCCAAAATGGGGACAGCGAGGCTCCACGCGCTCCGGGCTATCGTTGAGGCGACGCTTCACCTGTCCGCGCGCGTACTGGCGTTTGTCTTCCGTCAGCGTAATTTCTGCTCGTTCTCCTGGCAGCAAACCTGTTATAAACAGAGTCTTACCGTTGTGACGAGCCACTCCCTGTCCAAACGGATCGAGGTCCGTGGCTTCAGCAGTAATGATTTGACGCGTCGTCACGCGTCGCTTTGCAGAGTAGAATTGCGCCATCGCCGAGATTTTTCTCACATAAACATAATTATCTTAATTGTCCCATAACGGAACGCCATGACCAACTACAGCCTGCGCGCGCGCATGATGATTTTGATCCTCGCCCCCACCGTCCTCATCGGTTTGCTGCTGAGTATCTTCTTTGTGGTGCACCGCTATAACGATTTGCAGCGACAGCTGGAGGACGCAGGCGCCAGCATTATCGAACCGCTCGCCGTCTCAAGCGAGTACGGGATGAACCTGCAAAACCGTGAATCCATTGGGCAGTTAATCAGCGTGCTCCACCGGCGCCACTCGGATATCGTCCGCGCCATTTCCGTCTACGACGAACACAACCGCCTGTTTGTCACCTCGAACTTTCATCTCGATCCGACCACGCTGAAGATCCCTGACGGTACGCCCTTCCCGCGCCATCTCACCGTGCTGCGGCGCGGCGACATCATGATCCTGCGCACGCCGATCGTGTCGGAAAGCTATTCCCCCGATGAGTCTGCGCAATCCGATGCTAAATCCAGCAATAACATGCTGGGATATGTAGCGCTGGAGCTGGATCTCAAGTCGGTACGGCTGCAACAGTACAAAGAAATTTTTATCTCCGGCGTGATGATGCTGTTCTGCATTGGTATTGCGCTGATCTTCGGCTGGCGTCTGATGCGCGACGTCACGGGCCCTATCCGCAACATGGTTAATACCGTTGACCGCATCCGCCGTGGGCAGCTCGATAGCCGCGTGGAAGGGTTTATGCTCGGCGAGCTGGATATGCTGAAAAACGGCATTAACTCAATGGCGATGTCGCTGGCGGCCTACCACGAAGAGATGCAGCATAACGTTGACCAGGCCACCTCTGACCTGCGCGAAACGCTGGAGCAGATGGAGATCCAGAACGTTGAGCTGGATCTGGCGAAAAAGCGCGCTCAGGAAGCGGCGCGTATTAAGTCTGAGTTCCTTGCCAATATGTCGCACGAGCTGCGTACGCCGCTCAATGGGGTGATCGGCTTTACTCGCCTGACTCTGAAAAGCGAGCTCAACCCCACCCAGCGCGATCACCTGCACACCATTGAACGTTCGGCCAACAACCTGCTGGCGATCATCAACGACGTGCTGGACTTCTCCAAGCTGGAGGCGGGCAAACTGATTCTGGAAAGTATTCCCTTCCCGCTGCGCAGTACGCTCGATGAAGTGGTGACACTGCTCGCGCACTCGTCGCACGACAAGGGTCTTGAGCTAACGCTTAACATTAAAAACGACGTGCCGGATAACGTTATTGGCGATCCGCTGCGCCTGCAGCAGGTCATTACCAATCTTGTCGGGAATGCCATTAAATTCACCGAAAGCGGCAACATCGACATCCTGGTAGAAAAACGCGCCATCAGTAATAACAAGGTGCAGATTGAGGTTCAAATCCGCGATACCGGCATCGGCATTCCGGAGCGGGATCAGTCGCGTCTGTTCCAGGCCTTCCGCCAGGCGGATGCCAGCATTTCCCGCCGTCATGGCGGTACCGGCCTGGGGCTGGTGATCACGCAGAGGCTGGTAAACGAGATGGGCGGCGATATCTCTTTCCACAGCCAGCCAAACCGCGGCTCAACCTTCTGGTTCCACATTAACCTCGATCTCAATCCAAACGTGCTGACCGACGGCCCGGTGACGGACTGTCTGAAAGGTAAGCGCCTGGCCTACGTCGAGCCTAACGCGGCAGCCGCGCAGTGCGCGCTGGATATCTTAAGCACCACGCCGCTGGAGGTGGTTTATAGTCCAACCTTCTCAGCCCTTGCCGTCGATCATTACGACATTCTGCTGATGGGGATCCCGGTAACCTTTACCGGCGAGCTGACCATGCAGCAGGAGCGGCTGGCGAAAGCCGCGTCGATGACCGACTATCTGCTGCTGGCGCTGCCCTGCCACGCCCAGCTTAATGCGGAAGAGTTAAAAAACGACGGGGCGGCCGCGTGCCTGCTTAAGCCACTTACCGCCACCCGCCTGCTGCCCGCGCTCACGGAGTATTGCCGCCTTAGCCAGCACGCACTGCCGTTGATTAACGATGAGCAAAAACTGCCCATGAGCGTGATGGCGGTGGACGATAATCCGGCAAACCTGAAGCTAATCGGCGTATTGCTGGAAGACCAGGTTCAGCACGTTGAGCTGTGTACCAGCGGCGCGCAGGCGGTTGAACTGGCTAAACAGATGCAGTTCGATTTAATTCTGATGGATATTCAGATGCCGGGCATGGATGGCATTCGTGCCTGCGAGCTGATCCACCAGCTCCCGCATCAGCAGCAAACCCCGGTGATTGCGGTTACCGCGCATGCGATGGCCGGTCAGAAAGAGAAGCTGCTGAGCGCCGGGATGAATGATTACCTGGCGAAACCTATCGACGAAGAGAAGCTTCATAACCTGCTGTTACGCTATAAGCCGGGGCACATTGGCGGAACATACACGGTTTTCAGCGAGCCGGTTGAGGTAAGCGTTAATCAAAATGCGACCTTTGACTGGCAGCTGGCGCTGCGCCAGGCGGCAGGGAAACCCGATTTAGCGCGAGAGATGCTGCAAATGCTGGTCGCGTTTCTGCCGGAGATCCGGAATAAGGTTGAAGAACAGCTTGTGGGCGAAAACCCGGAAGAGCTGCTGGAAGCGATCCACAAGCTGCACGGCAGCTGCGGCTACAGCGGCGTACCGCGGCTGAAAAACCTCTGCCAGCTGCTGGAGCAGCAGCTGCGCGCGGGTACGCCGGAATCGGAGCTTGAACCGGAGTTCCTGGAACTGCTGGATGAAATGGATAACGTGACGCGGGAAGCGATGAAGGTGCTGGGGAGCTGAGGCGGGTGCGGCCTGATTTTCCCCTCACCCTAACCCTCTCCCCAAAGGGGAGAGGGGACTTTATACACCCTCGCCCCTTTGGGGAGAGGACCGGGGTGAGGGGGGAAACTACATCCCCTGCCCTACTTTCAGCACCGCCGCGATATTCCTTGCGGCCATCTGTACATTCGCGCTGGCATTTTCCAGCGCGTCCTCCAGCGAGCAGATGGTGTAGAGCACGCTAAACACCGCGTCTAAGCCGTGATCGTGTACCACGCCAACGTCCGCCGTCAGGCTGCCTGCAATGCCGATGACGGGTTTATTAAAGCGTTTCGCCACTTTCGCCACCCCCACCGGCACTTTGCCGTGGATCGTCTGGCTGTCGATGCGGCCTTCCCCGGTGATCACCAGATCCGCATCGGCCACCTGGTCGGCCAGGTGTAGCGCATCGGTCACAATCTCAATGCCCTGCCGCAACTGTGCGCCACAAAAAGCGTACAGCGCTGCGCCCATGCCACCCGCCGCGCCGCCGCCAGCAAGGTTGAGCACATCAATGTCCAGATCCCGGGCAATGACGCTCGCATAGTGCGCAAGCGCGTTGTCCAGGGTGACGATCGTCTCGGGCGTGGCGCCCTTTTGCGGCCCAAATACGGCTGACGCGCCATCCTTACCGGTAAGCGGATTCGTCACATCGCAGGCGACCTCTATCCGGCACTCCGCCAGACGCTTGTCGAGGCCGCTCAGGTCGATCCGCGCAAGCTTAGCCAGCTCGCCCCCACCCTGCCCCAGCGGCTGTTCGTTGTCGTCCAGCAGCTTCGCCCCCAGCGCCTGCACCATCCCGGCGCCGCCGTCATTGGTGGCGCTGCCGCCGATACCGATGATGATATGCTTAACGCCCGCATCCAGCGCGTGGCGGATAAGTTCACCCGTGCCCCAGGAGGTCGTTTTCAGAGGGTCACGCTGTGAAGGAGCAACCAGCTCCAGACCGCTTGCCGCCGCCATTTCAATAAAGGCGCTCTGCTCGTCACCGGATATCCCATAAAAGCCTTCCACGCGCTCGCCCAGCGGACCGGTCACCGGAACGTGCACAATGCGTCCCCGGGTTGCCGCGATCATCGCCTCAACCGTGCCTTCACCACCGTCAGCGACCGGCAGTTTGACGTACTCCGCCTCAGGGAAAATCTCGCGAAAACCGCGCTCGATCGCTGTCGCAACCTCAAGCGCGCTCAAACTTTCCTTATACGAGTCCGGTGCGATAACAATTTTCATAAGCCATCCTTACGCATAGTCGTTACGTTAAGCATACACCACGTAGGGAACCGCTCATGGGAGCGGTCCCAATGCGTTTATCGTACCATGCACGGACGTTTATTGTCGAATGTCCAATCAGGGATCAGGTACTGCATTGCCATCGCGTCGTCGCGCGCGCCCAGACCGTGTTTCTGATAGAGCTCGTGCGCTTTCATCACCTGGTCCATATCCAGCTCCACGCCAAGACCTGGGGTTGACGGTACCTGCACCATGCCACCCTTGATCTCAAACGGCTCTTTGGTCAGGCGCTGGTTACCTTCCTGCCAGATCCAGTGCGTGTCGATAGCGGTGATGGTGCCCGGCGCGGCGGCAGCAACGTGGGTAAACATCGCCAGCGACACGTCAAAGTGGTTGTTGGAGTGCGAGCCCCAGGTCAGGCCAAACTCGTGGCACATCTGCGCCACGCGAACCGAGCCCTGCATCGTCCAAAAGTGCGGGTCCGCCAGCGGGATATCCACCGATTGCAGAGAGAGCGTGTGCCCCATCTGACGCCAGTCGGTGGCGATCATATTGGTCGCGGTCGGCAGCCCCGTAGCGCGACGGAATTCGGCCATGACTTCGCGGCCCGAGAAGCCTTGCTCAGCCCCGCATGGATCTTCCGCGTACGCCAGCACCCCTTTCAGCTGCTTGCCAATGTTGATAGCTTCATCAAGCGACCACGCGCCGTTCGGATCCAGCGTCACGCGCGCCTGCGGGAAACGTTTTGCCAGCGCGGTAATGGCTTCCGCCTCCTCTTCCCCCGCCAGCACGCCGCCTTTCAGTTTGAAATCATTGAAGCCATATTTTTCATACGCGGCTTCCGCCAGCCGCACCACCGCATCCGGGGTCATCGCTTCTTCGTGACGTACGCGGTACCAGTCGCATTGGTCATCCGGCTGGCTCTGATACGGCAGCGGCGTCAGCCTGCGGTCGCCGACAAAGAACAGATAGCCAAGCATCTCCACTTCACTGCGCTGCTGGCCCTCGCCCAGCAGCGACGCGACGTTAACGCCCAGGTGCTGGCCCAGCAGATCCAGCATCGCGGCTTCAATGCCGGTCACCACGTGGATAGTGGTGCGCAAATCGAAGGTTTGCAGGCCTCGACCGCCGACATCGCGATCGGCAAAGGTGCTGCGCACGGCGTTGAGGACATTTTTGTACTCACCCAGCGTTTTGCCCACCACCAGCGGAATGGCATCCTCCAGCGTTTTGCGGATCTTCTCCCCGCCCGGAATTTCACCCACGCCGGTATGGCCGGCATTGTCTTTGATAATGACGATATTGCGCGTGAAGAACGGCGCATGCGCCCCGCTCAGGTTCATCAGCATGCTGTCATGACCTGCGACCGGAATGACTTGCATGGAGGTGACGACAGGGGTCGTAAAAGTACTCATCGTGTAATCCTTTTATCAGTGACGTCCAAATACAGGGCGCTTACGGTCAAATGTCCAGCCGGGGATAAGGTACTGCATCGGGCCCGCGTCGTTACGCGCGCCGCCCGGTAGCTTTTTATACGCCTCATGGGCTTTATGAACCTGATCCCAGTCAAGCTCCACGCCCAGCCCCGGCGCATCGGGTACGGCAATTTTACCGTTTTTGATCTCCAGCGGATTTTTCGTCAGGCGGGCTTCGCCTTCCTGCCAAATCCAGTGGGTGTCGATGGCGGTCGGGTTACCCGGTGCCGCCGCGCCAACGTGGGTAAACATCGCCAGCGAGATATCGAAATGGTTGTTTGAGTGACAGCCCCAGGTCAGGCCCCAGTCATCGCACAGCTGCGCCACGCGCACCGCGCCGGAGAGCGTCCAGAAGTGCGGGTCTGCCAGCGGAATGTCGACGGCGTTCAGCATCACCGCGTGGCCCATTTCGCGCCAGTTGGTGGCGATCATATTGGTCGCAACCGGCAGCCCGGTAGCGCGGCGGAATTCGGCCATCACCTCGCGGCCAGAGAAGCCCTGCTCGGCGCCGCACGGGTCTTCCGCGTAGGTCAGCACGTCCCCGAGACCTTTACACAGGCTAATCGCCTCATCCAGCAGCCAGGCGCCGTTCGGGTCAACGGTGATGCGCGCCTCCGGGAAGCGTTTTTTCAGCGCCCGAGCCGTGTCAATCTCCTGCTCGCCGGGCAGCACGCCGCCTTTCAGCTTGAAATCCTTAAAGCCGTAGCGATCCTGCGCCGCCTCGGCCAGACGGATCACCGCCTCGCCAGAGAGCGCTTGCTGGTGGCGCAGCTGATACCAGTCGTGCTCGCCCGGTGAGCGAGCCAGATAGGGAAGATCGGTTTTATTGCGATCGCCAACGTAGAACAGATAGCCCAGCACGGTGACCGCATCGCGCTGTTTGCCGGGCCCCAGCAGTTCGCAGACCGGAACGTTAAGGGCTTTACCGAGTAAATCCAGCAGCGCCGCTTCCAGGGCGGCGACCGCATTGACGCGCAGTTCGAACGTCCACGCCCCCTTGCCGAAGGTATCAAAGTCCGCCGACTGATTGCCCTTATGCACCCGCTGAACCACCTTATTCAGGCGGGCCACCTCCTGGCCTACGACCAGCGGAATAGCCTCTACAAGCGTCTGGTAGATCACCTCTCCGCCAGGGGCTTCACCCACCCCGGTATTGCCTGCGCTATCGGTCAGCACCACGATATTGCGGGTAAACCAGGCGTTGTGCGCGCCGCCGATGTTGAGCAGCATGCTGTCCTGACCGGCCACCGGGATAACTTTCATTTCCGTGACGATGGGGCTTGATTGCGTTGTCATCATCCACGCTCCGCAACAGGCTTAAGTTCGACGCGCTTGATATCGCCCACCAGCACCAGGTAACTCAGCACCGCCACCAGGGCATGCACGCCGACGTAGATCAGCGCGCCGTTGAATGATCCCGTGGTGCCGACGATGTAGCCGATAGCGATAGGCGTAACAATCCCGGAAACGTTGCCGAACATATTGAACAGGCCGCCGCTCAGGCCGCTGATCTCTTTCGGTGCCGTATCCGCCATCACCGCCCAGCCCAGCGCGCCAATCCCTTTGCCGAAGAAGGCCATCGCCATAAAGCCGATAATCATCCACTCGGCGCTGACGTAGTTACAGAACACCATGGTCATGGAGAGCAGCATGCCGAGCACGATCGGCGTTTTACGCGCGATGTTCAGCGAACCCGTGCGGCGCATCAGCCAGTCGGAAATGACCCCGCCAAGCACGCCGCCGATGAAGCCGCAGATTGCCGGAACCGAGGCAACAAACCCCGCTTTCAGGATCGACATGCCGCGCGCCTGCACCAGATACACCGGGAACCAGGTGATAAAGAAGTAGGTTAAGGCGTTGATACAGTACTGGCCGAGATAGATACCGATCATCATGCGCGAGCCGACGAGCTGTTTGATCTGCGCCCATTTCTGGCTGAACGGGACTTTTGCTTTGTCGGATTTCTGATCCATGTTGATCAGCGCCCCGCCCTCGGCAATATATTCCAGCTCCTTCTTGTTCACGCCGGGGTGCTGATTCGGTTCGTGGATCACTTTCAGCCAGATAAAGCTGATGACGATCCCAAGCCCGCCCATGAAGAAGAAGACGTGCGACCAGCCCACCTCATGCGTCAACCAGCCCATAATGGGCGCAAAGATCACCGTCGCGAAATACTGGGCGGAGTTAAAAATTGCCACCGCCGTTCCCCTCTCCTGCGCCGGGAACCAGGCCGCGACAATGCGGCTGTTGCCCGGGAAGGAAGGGGCTTCCGCCAGGCCCACCAGAAAGCGCAGCGTAAAGAGCGCCACGATAATGCCGAAGCCGCTGAAGATATCGACGAAACCCTGCAAAAGGGTAAAAGCAGACCAGATAAAGATGGACCAGAAATAGACGCGTTTAGAGCCAAAACGGTCCAGCAGCCAGCCGCCAGGAATCTGGCCGATAACGTAGGCCCACGAGAATGCAGAGAAAACGTAACCCATGCCCACCGGATCAAGGCCGATGTCTTTTGCCATTTCCGAGCCGGCAATCGACAGCGTGGCGCGGTCACCATAGTTAAAGGACGTGACGATAAACAGCATCACCACTATCCAGTAGCGGGCATTGGTGCGCTTTTCAGCGCCGCTCGCTGCGTGGCTTAATGTACTCATTGTTGCACTCCTGAAACATAGCTTTCGCCTGTTCATTCTGTACAGCACCGGTAGGGTAATCAGAATGAGATGAGTTTTGTCGTTTTAGTACGGCCTGAAGCCGTTTTATTGTGACCGGAGAAGTATATGTAGGAGTGACGCGTTCTCTCACCGTGCAATAACACAGTATTAATGGGCATGTGAGAGGTTGTTTATGGCATAAGCCCAGGTGAGTGGAAGGTGGTTCACGGAATTGGCGCTTGGTGCGGAGTGTATTGCCGGGTGGCGGCTATGCCTACCCGGCCAGGAAAACTATTTAAGGAGCGTTGCCCAGTGTTCAACCCACGGGTTCGACTCGCTTTCGGGTTCAGGATGCTCTCCGGCATCAATCAGCAGCATCTCGCCGACGCGCTGGGCGCTCTGTTCCTGAAGAAGCGCATCGAACTGCTTGCCGCCGCCGCAGAAGTTGGCGTATGAGCTATCGCCCAGGGCAATAATGCCGTAGTGAACGTCTGGCTGGTAGCCAAGCTGGTCTTTAATGCCCTGGAAAAGCGGCACGATGCTGTCCGGAAGATCGCCCTGACCGGTGGTGGAGGCCACCACCAGAATGTATTTATCTTTATACTTTTCCCAGTCCGCCAGCTCCGGGTCTTCATAGACCGTGGCTTTATGGCCCTGGCTTGCCAAAATCGCCTCAGCCTCTTCCGCTACCAGCAGCGAGTTGCCGTACATCGTGCCGACAAAAATGCCTACTTCAGCCATGCTTTGCTCCCGTAATTATTGCGCTTACCGTTCATCCTGAACGTTGCCCGATACAAACTCAACCCTTTCATTTTCGGGGAGTTGTCCCCGCCAGCCAAACTGTGACAGCGCCTGCATCCAGACGTCGTCCAGCCCAGCGTGAATAATCAGTGGTTCACCGGTAAACGGGTGAGTCAGGCTAAGCTCGCTGGCGTGCAGCATCAGCCGGTTACAGCCAAAGTGCTCTGCCGCGCTGCGGTTCTGGCGCAGATCGCCGTGTTTGCTGTCGCCAATTATCGGGTGGCGCAGGTGCGCAAGGTGGCGGCGAAGCTGGTGCTTGCGTCCGGTTTTGGGCAAAAGCTCAACCAGGCTGTAGCGCGTGGTGGGGAATTTGCTGGTTGCTACCGGCATTTCCGTTGTCGCCATGCCGCGATAGTCCGTCACCGCGGGCTGCGGGCCTTTGTCATCGCGGGCAAATTTATCGGCGATTTTGTCCAGCTCCTCCACCAGCGGATAGTCAAGCGTGGCGGATTCGGTCAGCCAACCACGAACGATCGCGTGGTAGCGCTTCTGGATCTGGTGCTGCTCGAACTGCTGCGCCAGCAATCGGCCCGCCTCGCTGGAAAGCCCCATCAGCAGCACGCCGGAAGTGGGCCTGTCGAGACGATGGGCGGTAAAAACATGCTGACCAATCTGGTCGCGCACGGTTTGCATCACCACCACTTTCTCGTCGCGATCCAGCCAGCTGCGGTGCACCAGCCAGCCAGACGGTTTATTCACCGCCACCAGCCACTCGTCCTGATAGAGGATTTCCAGCGTCATGCCTCTTCACCGGCAAACAGGGCGTCCAGTTTTTCCAGCTCAACCAGCATCACATCACGCGCAGGGTGCGTCGCCTCAAGCGCCATTTCATAATAGGGAGAAACGGCAAACGCCTGCGGCAGCGGGTGGCCGCCTTCCAGCAGCGCGTGCATGCGCGGAATTAATACCCACTGGAGCCACTCGAACGGTGCCAGCGTATCCAGGCAAAATGGCTGGGTACTGGCGAACGCTTCCGGATTCGGCGCGGTCTCCTGCCACAGCTGATGCTGGCGCAAAAGGGCTTCGATGGCGTGCAACTGAGCACGAACGCTATCGTGTTGCGTCATAGTAACCTCAACTGAAAAAGTGAACGGCGCGCAGCATAGCATTGCGGAGGACAGAAATAAAAAAGGGAGCACTGTAAAAACAGTGCTCCCGGTTCGTTTCGCAGCATTCCAGCTACAATTCGTGCTCCCTGCTCTTCCGTGACAACTTTTCCTGATGCCCGAAGGCGTGGTCATCCTTCTACCTTTTGCATCCTGCACACATCTTCCTGACGTGTTTGTTTCATCCTGAAACGTCCTGGCCTTCCTGACCCACCGACCATCCTGTTCGGTTCTCGTTCTCCTTCCTGGAGGTGTCCCTTACGCGTCCTGCGTTATCCTTTTGCTTCATCCTGAAGCCTTCCTGCAGCGCCATCCTGACGTGTCCTGGGTAAGAAACGCCATCATCCTGATGTTCGTTTCTCGTGTCGGCGTCCTGTCGACGAAGATAGAATCCGCTATTCCGCTTCGTCTTACAACCCACCCTTGCAGCACTGTAAGCCGTAAGAAATCCCTAAAAAAGATGCGATGAACAACTAATTCTTTGAAAAACAGGGTGATATTAATCTGAATTAAATAAGGCAATACTGAATGATCCAGCGATCTCTCACAAACCTTGTAAGAGATCTCTCACACGCGTCGTAGCATCATGGATTACAGAAGTGGCTCAAGCCGGGTAAGGAAATCCGCAAGAGAGGGGGCGAGCGTTTCGCGATTGCGGGTACCGATGGTCTCTTTAATCACTTCCCCGGACAGGTTGCAGACGGATATCACATCCAGTTCGCTGTCCAGCGTGGCAATAAAGAGCGTCGGAGAAAGCTTAAGGCGTTTTTGCGTGACCAGGTGACCAATCAGGTTTTCCTGAACACGCTGCAGATCGTCTTCGCTCCAGGTCTGCAACAGCGTCAGCGTCACATCACCAAAGCGCGCGGGCATATCCCCTGCAAACTGCGCGGCATAAAACGCGTGAACCGCTGGTTGTACCACAAGGTCCATAGCCCGTTCAACCGCATTTACATTTTGCTCAGCGGTATTGGGCTTCGGCTGCCAGATAACATAGTCATCCTGCGAAGAGATAATGCACGGCGACGGCACGCCATATAAATCAGCGCTTTGCGGCCATGTTCCGTGCTTTACATGCCATGCTTCGCAATAGCGGGTCGTAAAGGTAGTAAGGGCATTTGCAGTTTCGATGTCCACCGATTTCTCTCTTCTTGTAAGACAGGATAAACTCTGCCCATAAGTGTACCTGTAAAGTGGCTATGAAACATGTCTTACGAAAATCATCAGGCGTTAACCGGCCTAACGCTGGGTAAATCGACCGATTACCGCGATACCTACGATGCAGGCCTGCTGCAGGGCGTGCCGCGCAGCCTGAACCGCGATCCGCTTGGACTGCATGCGGACGCATTGCCGTTTGTCGGCGGCGATATCTGGACGCTGTACGAACTCTCCTGGCTTAACGCGCGCGGCCTGCCCCAGGTGGCGGTCGGCCACGTTGAGCTGGATTACGCCAGTCAGAACCTGGTGGAATCCAAAAGCTTTAAGCTCTACCTCAACAGCTTTAACCAGAGCAAATTCAACAGTTGGGATGAGGTTCAGCAGACGCTGGAGCGCGATTTAACCGCCTGCGCACAGGGAAAGGTAAGCGTTTCACTGTACCGCCTGCACGAGCTGGAGGGACAGCCGATTGCCCACTTCCACGGAACCTGCATCGACGAGCAGGACATCGAGGTGGAGAATTATGAATTCAGCGCCGATTACCTCGAAAACGCGGCGAGCGGAAAAGTGGTTGAAGAGACGCTGGTCAGCCATCTGCTGAAGTCCAACTGCCTGATTACCCATCAGCCGGACTGGGGCTCGGTGCAGATCCAGTACCGCGGCCCGAAAATTGACCGGGAAAAGCTGCTGCGCTATCTGGTGTCGTTCCGCCATCACAACGAATTTCACGAGCAGTGCGTGGAGCGTATTTTTAACGATATTCAGCGTTTCTGCCAGCCGGAGAAGCTGAGCGTTTACGCGCGCTATACCCGACGTGGCGGGCTGGACATTAACCCGTGGCGCACCAACACCGATTTTGTGCCCGCAACGGGCCGGCTGGTGCGTCAATAATATAAATATTTTCACATTATGCGTGCGGTATTCCGCCGAAGTGTTGTGAAACGTCACGCGGCAGGGCTATTGTAATCAAAGGGAATGACGATAATCGTCCCATAAGGAGCTCACTTGATTACACATATTAGCCCGCTTGGCTCAATGGATATGTTGTCGCAGCTGGAAGTGGACATGCTTAAACGCACGGCCAGCAGCGATCTTTATCAACTGTTTCGTAACTGTTCACTTGCCGTACTGAACTCCGGAAGCCTGACAGATAACAGTAAAGAACTGCTGTCCCGCTTCGAAAGCTTTGATATTAACGTGCTGCGCCGCGAGCGCGGCGTGAAGCTGGAAGTGATCAACCCGCCGGAAGAGGCCTTTGTCGACGGGCGTATCATTCGTTCCCTTCAGGCTAACCTGTTTGCGGTGCTGCGTGACATCCTGTTTGTAAACGGTCAGATCCACAACGCAGGCCGCTTCCAGCATCTCGACCTGGAAAGCTCGGTCCATATCACCAACCTGGTGTTCTCTATTCTGCGCAACGCCCGCGCCCTGCACGTTGGCGAAGCACCGAACATGGTCGTCTGCTGGGGCGGCCACTCGATTAACGAAACCGAATATCTCTACGCCCGCCGGGTCGGAACGCAGCTTGGCCTGCGCGAGCTGAATATCTGTACCGGCTGCGGTCCGGGTGCAATGGAAGCGCCAATGAAGGGCGCAGCGGTGGGTCACGCGCAGCAGCGTTACAAAGAGGGGCGGTTTATCGGCATGACCGAGCCGTCAATCATTGCCGCTGAGCCGCCTAACCCGCTGGTCAATGAGCTGATTATCATGCCGGATATCGAGAAGCGTCTTGAGGCGTTTGTCCGTATCGCTCACGGGATTATCATCTTCCCGGGCGGCGTGGGAACGGCGGAAGAGCTGCTCTATCTGCTGGGGATTCTGATGAACCCGGCCAACAAAGATCAGGTTCTGCCGCTGATCCTGACCGGGCCAAAAGAGAGCGCCGACTACTTCCGCGTGCTGGACGAGTTTATCGTGCATACGCTGGGCGAAGCCGCGCGTCGTCACTACCGCATCATCATTGATGACGCGGCGGAAGTGGCGCGCCAGATGAAAAAAGCGATGCCGCTGGTGAAAGAGAATCGTCGTGATACCGGCGATGCTTACAGCTTTAACTGGTCAATCCGTATTGCGCCTGACCTGCAGATCCCGTTCGAGCCGACCCATGAAAATATGGCGAACCTGAAACTCTATCCGGACCAGCCGGTGGAAGTGCTGGCCGCCGACCTGCGTCGCGCCTTCTCCGGGATTGTGGCGGGCAACGTGAAGGAGATGGGCATCCGCGCGATTGAGCAGTATGGTCCGTACAAGATCCACGGTGACCCAGAAATGATGCGCCGTATGGACGACATGCTGCAGGGCTTTGTGGCTCAACACCGCATGAAGTTGCCGGGTTCAGCCTACATTCCGTGCTACGAAATCTGCACGTAACCCTCAGTTTCTTCTCCTCAAAGCCGGGGCGCCCTGTAGCGGGTCCCGGCTTTTTTTATTACCGAATCAATTCATAGGCTTTACTTATAGCTTTAACAAACTGACGGCCAACGCAATCGATTACCTCCATTTAACAACCGTAAATAATCAGCCTTAAACTAAATTACCTGCAAGAAAATACTAAAAATCCATATCTTTACAGCGGAAGACACCTATCTCGCGGGCGGCTCTTTTAGCTCACATGTCGTTGGTGGTAGCCTTCGCGCGCGTAAATTCTATTTGATGTTTTTTTAACAGATAAATGGTCTAAAGATGCCCACATCATAAGTGGATTATTGCATTTGGGATCGCGATCACTGATAGATTCATAACGAGAATGTATCTTTCCGCCCGCCAATAGTTACGGGCGAAAATTATTAAAAAACCGTCACTGAACGAATTTCATATTACCGTCAGGCACTTTTTCATCGGATTTGACTAAAAACCTGACAATTTGCTTCCTCCAGGAGATACAGATGGAAACCACTCAAACCAGCACCGTTGCTTCGATTGAATCCCGAAGTGGTTGGCGCAAAACGGATACCATGTGGATGCTGGGCCTTTACGGCACGGCAATCGGCGCTGGTGTACTGTTCCTTCCTATCAACGCAGGCGTCGGCGGTCTGATTCCGCTGATCATCATGGCCATCATCGCCTTCCCGATGACCTTCTTCGCACACCGCGGTCTGACCCGCTTCGTGCTGTCCGGTAAAAACCCGGGCGAAGATATCACCGAAGTGGTTGAAGAACACTTCGGCGTAGGCGCAGGTAAACTGATTACCCTGCTCTACTTCTTCGCGATTTACCCTATTCTGCTGGTTTACAGCGTGGCAATCACCAACACCGTTGAAAGCTTCATGACGCACCAGCTGCACATGACGCCGCCACCGCGTGCCATTCTGTCTCTGATCCTAATCGTCGGCATGATGACCATCGTGCGCTTCGGCGAGCAGATGATTGTTAAAGCCATGAGCGTGCTGGTCTTCCCGTTTGTGGCTGCGCTGATGCTTCTGGCCTGCTACCTGATCCCACAGTGGAACGGCGCAGCGCTGGAAACCCTGTCCCTGAGCAGCGCGTCTGCGACCGGTAACGGCCTGCTTATGACCCTGTGGCTGGCGATCCCGGTAATGGTCTTCTCCTTCAACCACTCTCCAATCATCTCCTCTTTCGCCGTGGCGAAACGCGAAGAGTACGGTAATGGCGCAGAGAAGAAGTGCTCCAGCATCCTGGCCCGCGCTCACGTGATGATGGTGCTGACCGTTATGTTCTTCGTCTTCAGCTGCGTACTGAGCCTCTCCCCGGCGGACCTGGCGGCAGCGAAAGAGCAGAACATCTCTATTCTGTCTTACCTGGCGAACCACTTTAACGCGCCGCTGATTGCGTGGATGGCACCGATCATCGCGATGATCGCCATCACCAAATCCTTCCTGGGCCACTACCTTGGCGCGCGTGAAGGCTTCAACGGTATGGTGATTAAATCTCTGCGCGGTAAAGGTAAGAGCATTGAAATCAACAAGCTGAACAAAATCACTGCACTGTTCATGCTGCTCACCACCTGGGCGGTAGCGACCCTGAACCCAAGCATCCTGGGCATGATTGAAACCCTGGGTGGCCCGGTTATCGCGATGATTCTGTTCCTGATGCCGATGTACGCGATTCAGAAAGTGCCTGCCATGCGCAAGTACAGCGGCCAGGTCAGCAACGTGTTTGTGGTGATCTTGGGTCTTATCGCTATCTCTGCTATATTCAACTCCCTGAACACAATGTTCTGATCACCCCCCGCGCCGCCTTCCGGGGGCGCACATCTCCCCCTCTGACTGAAAGCAATGGACGCATCATGATTAGCGTATTCGATATTTTCAAAATCGGTATTGGTCCTTCCAGCTCTCACACCGTCGGACCAATGAAAGCCGGTAAGCAGTTCACGGATGACTTGATTGCACGCGGCATTCTGCACGACATCACCCGCGTGGTTGTCGATGTGTACGGCTCGCTTTCCCTGACCGGGAAAGGCCACCATACCGATATCGCCATTATCATGGGCCTGGCGGGAAATCTGCCGGATACCGTTGATATTGACGCGATCCCTGGCTTCATCCAGGACGTGAACACCCACGGTCGTTTGCTGCTGGCAAACGGTGAGCATGAGGTTGAATTCCCGGTTGACCACTGCATGAATTTCCATGCGGACAACCTGTCGCTGCACGAAAACGGCATGCGCATTACCGCGCTGGCCGGCGACAAAGCGGTATACAGCCAGACGTATTACTCCATCGGCGGCGGCTTTATCGTCGACGAAGACCACTTTGGTCAAACCAGTACCTCTACTGTTGAGGTGCCGTATCCGTACAAAACCGCGGCGGACCTCCAGCGTCACTGCCAGGAGACGGGACTTTCCCTCTCCGGCCTGATGATGAAAAACGAGCTGGCCCTTCACAGCAAAGAGGAGCTGGAACAGCACTTCTCTAGCGTCTGGGAAGTGATGCGCGGCGGCATTGAGCGCGGGATCACCACCGAAGGCGTTCTGCCGGGCAAGCTTCGCGTACCGCGTCGTGCGGCGGCGCTGCGGCGTATGCTGGTAAGCACCGACAAAACGACAACGGACCCGATGGCCGTCGTGGACTGGATCAACATGTTCGCCCTGGCGGTGAACGAAGAGAACGCCGCAGGCGGCCGCGTGGTCACTGCGCCAACCAACGGTGCCTGCGGTATCGTTCCGGCCGTGCTGGCGTACTACGACAAGTTTATCCGTGAAGTGAACGCTAACTCCCTGGCGCGCTACCTGCTGGTCGCCAGCGCGATTGGTTCGCTGTATAAAATGAACGCCTCCATTTCCGGTGCGGAAGTGGGCTGTCAGGGTGAAGTCGGCGTGGCATGCTCCATGGCGGCGGCGGGCCTGGCGGAGCTGTTGGGCGCAAGCCCGGCGCAGGTGTGCATCGCTGCGGAAATCGGCATGGAACATAACCTGGGGCTGACCTGCGATCCGGTTGCCGGACAGGTACAGGTACCGTGCATCGAGCGTAACGCGATTGCCTCCGTCAAGGCGGTGAACGCGGCGCGTATGGCGCTGCGCCGCACCAGCGAACCGCGCGTCTGTCTCGATAAAGTTATCGAAACCATGTACGAAACCGGTAAAGATATGAACGCCAAATACCGCGAAACCTCTCGCGGCGGCCTGGCGATGAAGATCGTAACCTGCGATTAAGCCTCTCAGTAAGCCTCGTTTTGCGAGGCTTCTTCCTGTTTTCCCCTCCATTCATAGTTTCACGCTGCTGACAGTGTTACCCTTCACGCATTAGATAGAAGGGAGATTATCTGTGGCCGTTCATTTGCTTATCGTCGACGCGCTTAATCTGATTCGCCGTATCCATGCGGTACAGGGCACACCCTGCAAGGACACCTGCCTGCACGCCCTGGAGCAGCTTATTCGCCACAGCGAGCCGACGCACGTTGTAGCCGTGTTTGATGACGAAGCGCGCAACAGCGGCTGGCGACATCAGCGCCTGCCTGACTACAAGGCCGGACGCGCGCCGATGCCGGACGATCTGCATGCCGAAATGCCCGCCCTGCGTGCCGCCTTTGAGCAGCGCGGCGTTCCCTGCTGGGTCTCACACGGCAATGAAGCTGACGATCTGGCCGCGACGCTTGCGGTAAAAGTCGCCAGCGCAGGACACCAGGCGACGATCGTTTCAACCGACAAAGGCTACTGCCAGCTTCTCTCCCCCACGATCCGCATTCGCGATTATTTCCAGAAACGCTGGCTGGATGCCCCCTTCATCGCCAGCGAGTTTGGCGTCTCACCAGAACAGCTGCCGGACTACTGGGGTCTGGCGGGAATCAGCAGCTCTAAGGTTCCGGGTGTCGCCGGTATTGGTCCAAAGAGTGCCGCCCAGCTGCTGACGGACTTTCAGAATCTGGAAGGGATTTACGCTCGTCTGGATGACGTGCCGGAAAAGTGGCGCAAAAAGCTGGAAGCGCATAAAGAGATGGCGTTTATCTGCCGGGATGTCGCGACGTTACGGACGGATTTACAGCTGGACGGGAATTTGCAGCAGTTAAGGTTAGAGCGTTAAGATCCCCCTCACCCTAACCCTCTCCCCATAGGGGAGAGGGGACTGCTCGGTGCGGTCTTTTCCCCCTCGCCCCTTTGGGGAGAGGGCCGGGGTGAGGGGAAACATTGAATTATCGCTCGTCGCGACGCCCACCTACAGCCGCCCACCAGCGACGAATGTGTACCGTCACCTCTTCGCGGTCGTGGTATAGCTGACGCGCCTGGATCTCCACGTTAATACCGTGCTCATCCAGCTGTGCCTGAATATAGGCCAGGTTCTGGGATACCTCCTCGTAGCGCTTTTTCATCGGCAGCTTGAGGTTGAAAATGGTCTCACGGCACCAGCCGTTCACCAGCCAGGAGGCCATCAGCGCGGCAACTTTCGCCGGCTTCTCCACCATGTCGCACACCATCCACGAGATGTTGTTGCGGGTTGGGCGATAGCGGAAACCATCTTCACGCAGCCAGGTGACCTGCCCGGTGTCCATCAGGCTTTGCGCCATTGGACCGTTATCCACAGACGACACCCACATGTTGCGTTTCACCAGCTGATAGGTCCAGCCGCCCGGGCACGCGCCGAGATCGACGGCATACATGCCGTTAGCCAGACGCTCGTCCCACTCGTCTGCCGGGATAAAGACGTGAAACGCCTCTTCCAGCTTCAGGGTTGAACGGCTCGGCGCATCTGCCGGGAACTTCAGACGCGGGATGCCCATAAAGAATGGCGAATTGTTATTGGTGAACGAGTAGCCCGCATAGCAGCAGCCCGGTGCGATAAAGAAGATATGCACCACCGGACGCTTCGGCGTTTCGTAGTTCGTCAGTATGCCCGCGTCACGCAGCGCTGCGCGCAGCGGCACGGTGAACTTACGGCAAAACTTCATCAGCTCTTTACTTTCGTTGGTATCGGCAACCTCAACGCGCAGGTCGCCGCCTTTCTCCACCACGCCCTGCAGCATGCCCACAATCGGCGTGATGCGATCTTCAGGCGGAAGATCTTTCAGCAGCTCACCCGCGACGAACATCTGGCGGGCGAAGATCAGCGAGCTGAACGGCAGCTCGCGCGCCAGATTGTCGGCGTCTTCAGGCTGATAACATTCGAATACCACATAGCCCGCATTCTCTTTGACGCGGGCAAAGCCGAAGACTTCGCGCTTCGCCGCTTTATCGGTAATTTCCGCGGCGCACTCTTTCTCAAACCCCGGGCGACAATATAAAACAACCTTATTCATGAACAACGCCCTTGCGTTTCAGACGGATAGCTCCGATAAACATTAATACCCAACCCGCCAGGAAGCTGACGCCGCCGACAGGTGTAACAAACGCCCACAGGCGCAAATGCGAGAGTGCCAGGCAGTAAAGGCTGCCGCTGAACAGCACGGTACCCAGCGCCATAAATACGCTACTCCAGTAAAACCAGATGCTGATCCGGCGCTGCATCGCCACCGCCAGCCCAAAAATAGCCAGGGTATGGAACGCCTGGTATTCAAGGCCGGTCTGGATCCAGCCCATCTCGACGGCGCCCAACGTCTTGCTCAATACGTGCGCGCCAAAGGCGCCCAGTGCAACAAAAATAAAGCCACTCACCGCGGCAAAAATCAGCATGAATCGGCTGGTCATGTTTAAGTCCTGAATTAATGCGTGCCCGGCACACAAACGTTATTGTTCATACCTGAAGCGGAATTTTTCTTGCTCGCTTGCCGCTTTCGCCAGTATCCACTGCCGGAAGGCGGCTATTTTACCCAGTTCTGCCTGACTGTCATGACAAACCAGATAAAACGCATTCTTGCTGACCAGTACATCATTAAAAGGGCACACCAGACGGCCTGCCTCAATTTCGGACTGCGCCATCACGTTGTTCGCCAACGCCACGCCCTGTCCGTGAATGGCAGCCTGTAGCACCATCGCACTGTGGCTAAAAATGGGGCCCTGCTGCACGTTTATATGACTAAGACCTAATTGACGGGTATAAGTTTGCCAGTCGCGGCGAGAGGCATCGTGTAAAAGCGTATGCTGCGCCAGGTCAGCGGGTGTTTTCAGCGCCTTGTCGCCCGTTAAAAGCAGCGGCGAACAGATCGGCAGCAGATATTCTGCGTATAATTTTTCAACACGCAAGCCCGGCCAGTTACCGCGACCGTAAAAAATGGCGACATCCACATCATCCGCCAGCTTGTCTTCCTGACGATCCACCGCCTGGATTCGAACGTCGATCCCCGGATAAGCTGAGTTAAAGCTTGAGAGTCTTGGCACCAGCCACTGAATAGCAAAACTGGGCAATAAACTAACAGTCAGGGCACCTTTTGCACTGCGAGCCTGCAGCTTACGCGTGGCTTCCGTAAGCTGGGAAAAAATCTCTTTAATATCCTGAAAATAGCTCTGCCCCTCTTCGGTCAACAGCAAGGAACGATTGCGTCGGCGGAACAGCTTAAGGCCCAGGAAATCCTCCAGGGACTTGATTTGGTGACTTACTGCGGCCTGTGTCACAAAAAGCTCATCTGCCGCACGGGTGAAGCTCAGGTGACGTGCTGCTGCATCAAAAACGCGTAATGCATTAAGGGGTGGCAATCGCTTTGACATGGTTATCTGGCTTAGATGTTAACGGAATTTAACAAACAGGAAACAACGTTTAACCTATTAGTTTTTTTTATCTGAGCCATTATAATTTGTCCGTTGAGGAACTACCAGCAAATACCTATAGTGGCGGCACTTCCTGAGCCGGAACGAAGAGCTTTTTTCGGAATGCGTGTTCTGAAGGGCTTTTGGCTTACGGTTGTGATGTTGTGTTGTTGTGTTTGCAATTGGTCTGCGATTCAGACCACGGTAGCAACGCTACCAATTTTTCACTTCCTGTACATTTACCCTGTCTGTCCATAGTGATTAATGTAGCACCGCCAATTTGCGGTGCTTTTTTTTCGCCTGCGATCGGTTAATGCTCGATCTCTTTCATCTCTTTCACGTCCGTGCGGTTGATCTGCTGCTTGTTCCCGTTAGCATCTTTGTACGAAATCATCCCGGTATCGTTATCGGTAGTCGGTTTCCCTTCCGAAACGATAGAACGACCATCGTTTGTGTGCATCACGTAGTTGTTACCAGAACAGGCGCTCAGGGCAAAAGTAAACGCACAGGCAGAAATGATTGCAGCTGTCTTATTCATGATTATTCTCCTTTAGCAATTAATGCTATTCAAACCTCGATTTATAACAGGCTAAAACATCCGCCTAACACTATTTAGCATAACCTGCTTTTTCGAGGTCGCCAGGATAAGCAGACGAATCTGATAGATATCAACCTCCTTGCCCTGCCGTTGAAATTGCGCGACGATCTCTCTATCGACACGAGGAATTCCATGAACGCTTTCAGTCCTGCGCAGTTTCGCGCACAGTTTCCGGCGCTGGCCGATGCCGGTATTTACCTTGATAGCGCCGCCACGGCCCTGAAGCCTCAGGCGGTGATCGAGGCCACGCAGCAGTTCTACAGCCTGAGCGCCGGCAACGTACATCGCAGCCAGTTTGCCGAAGCGCAGCGCCTGACCGCACGCTATGAAGCCGCACGGGATCAGGTTGCACGCCTGATTAATGCCGAAAGCGGGAAAAATATCGTCTGGACGCGCGGCACGACCGAAGCCATCAATATGGTGGCCCAGTGCTATGCCCGCCCGCGGCTTCAGCCGGGCAATGAAATCATCGTCAGCGAGGCGGAACACCACGCTAACCTGGTGCCCTGGCTGATGGTGGCGGAGCAAACGGGGGCGCGCGTTGTAAAGCTCCCGCTGGGTGCAGACTTACTGCCAGACGTGGCGCGTTTACCTGAACTGATTACGCCACGCAGCCGCATTCTGGCGCTGGGGCAGATGTCCAACGTCACCGGCGGCTGTCCGGATCTGGCTCGCGCCATTGAGATTGCCCATGCCAGCGGCGTGGTGGTGGTGGTCGACGGCGCTCAGGGCGTGGTCCATTTCCCTGCTGATGTGCAGGCGCTGGATATCGACTTCTATGCCTTCTCCGGACACAAGCTTTACGGGCCGACCGGAATTGGCGCGCTGTACGGTAAGCCGGAGCTGCTGGCAAAAATGACGCCGTGGCTCGGCGGCGGCAAAATGATTACCGAAGTGTCGTTCAATGGCTTCAAAACGCAGGATGTCCCCTATCGTCTGGAAGCCGGCACGCCGAACGTGGCGGGCGTCATTGGCTTAAGCGCGGCGCTGGAATGGCTGGCTGAAACGGACAGCGTACAGGCCGAAAGCTGGAGCCGGGGTCTAGCCACTCTTGCCGAAGAAGAGCTGAAAAAACGCCCGGGTTTCCGCTCGTTCCGCGTGCAGGATTCCAGCCTGCTCGCCTTTGATTTTGCTGGCGTGCATCATAGCGATATGGTGACGCTGCTGGCCGGATACGGCATTGCCCTGCGCGCCGGACAGCACTGCGCCCAGCCGCTGCTGGCGGCGCTCGGCGTTACCGGTACCCTGCGCGCCTCGTTTGCGCCGTATAACACCCAAAGCGACGTCGACGCGCTGGTTAGCGCCGTTGACCGCGCCCTTGAAATACTGGTGGATTAATGACTAGCGCTGCATTAGCCGGACATCCTTTTGGCACCGTCATCACTGAAGAGACCTTAAAACAGACCTTCGCCCCGCTCCAGCAGTGGGAAGATAAATATCGACAGCTGATCCTGCTGGGCAAACAGCTCCCTGCCCTTTCAGACGATCTTAAAGCGCAGGCGAAAGAGATTGCGGGCTGCGAAAACCGCGTCTGGCTGGGCGTGAGCGTCTCAGGCGAGAAGCTGCATTTCTTCGGCGACAGCGAAGGGCGCATCGTCCGGGGTTTGCTGGCGGTATTGTTAACCGCCATAGAAGGGAAAAGCGCGGCGGAGCTGCTGGCACACTCGCCGCTGGCGCTGTTCGACGAGCTGGGGCTGCGCGCGCAGCTTAGCGCTTCGCGCGGCCAGGGCCTGATCGCGCTCAGCGACGCGGTGCTGGACGCAGCCCGTCAGGCTCAGGCCTGACGTTCCGCCTTCGCCATCATCTTCTTCAGGGCGTGAGAGACCGCCACAAAGCCAAAGGAGGCGGTTACCATGGTGGCCGCCCCAAAGCCTGACGCGCAGTCCATGCGTTTTGGCCCTTCCGCCGTGCTTTTCATCGCACAGACTGAACCATCCGCCTGCGGGTAGACCAGCGCTTCGGTGGAGAACACGCAGTCGACGCCCAGCTTGCCCTTGCTGTTCTTCACCACGTTGAAGTCGCTCTTCAGGCGTTCACGCAGCTTGGCCGCCAGCGGATCCTGAATGGTTTTCGCCAGGTCGGCCACCTGGATCTGCGTGGGATCGATTTGCCCGCCCGCGCCGCCCGTCGTGACCAGCGGCACCTTGTAACGACGGCAGTACGCGATCAGCGCCGCTTTTGGCCGCACGCTGTCGATGGCGTCAATCACGTAGCTGTAGCCTTTGCTCATGTACTCCGCGACGTTATCTGCCGTCACAAAGTCGTCGATCACCGTCACCCGACACTCCGGGTTGATGAGACGAATACGCTCCGCCATCACCTCGGACTTCGCCAGGCCGACGCTGTCACGCAGGGCGTGGATCTGACGGTTAGTGTTGGTTACACAAACGTCATCCATATCAATCAGCGTGATCGCGCCAATACCGGTTCTCGCTAGCGCTTCCGCCGCCCAGGAACCGACACCGCCAATGCCCACGACGCAGACGTGCGCATCCGCAAACAGCTGCAGGGCTTTTTCACCATAGAGACGTGCCGTGCCGCCAAAACGCTGGCGCCAGGCATCGCTGATTACCACAGACATAAAACCTCAGATGTAAAAAGGGTGAGGTTTTCCTCACCCTGAACAGTAATCCGTATTGCGCTCAGAATACCACAATCAGCCGCTGAATACGTTTCCGGTGCCCGGCGCCGCCTTCAGCACCCATACGCGTCCGTAGTGGTTATACCAGCCTGCACGATGGCCGGCATCCGGTCCAATGCCCTGATAGATATCAAAGTGCTGGCCCTTAATCGCTCCGCCCACATCCAGAGCTACCATCAGACGCAGCTCATACTTGCCGTTGAACTTGCCGTTGTTGTCGAGCAGAGGGACTTCCGCCAGCAGCGTGGTACCCGCAGGAATGATAGAACGATCCGATGCCACCGACGCGCGACCAATCAGCGGCACGGCGCTGGCGCCTTTAACCGGGGCAAAGTTTTGCGGCTTGAAGAAGACGAAAGACGGGTTCTGCTCCAGCAGCTCGCGCACCTCGGCTTCACTGTGCTTTTCGCCCCACTCGCGGATCGCCTGCATCGACATGTCTTCTTTCTTCACTTCGCCGCGGTCGATCAGCACCTTACCGATGCTGCGGTAGGCATGGCCGTTTTTCCCGGCATAGCTGAAGAAGTTGAGCGGCGAACCGTCGCCAAAGTCAATGTAGCCGCTGCCCTGCACGTCCATGATGAAGTTATCCATCAGGGAGTTGCTGTAGGCCAGGACGTAGTTTTCGCTCAGCGCACCGGCGTAGATTTCGGCGCGGGACGGCAGACGGCCGCGTTTTGGCGGCATACGGTAGATAGGGTACTGGAACTCGCCCTGGCGCGTGTGTCGCGCCTGAACCACGGGCGTGTAATAGCCGGTGAACTGGACGTTGCCGTAGTTATCCGCCCCTTCCATCTGCCAGGCATCGATACCAAACTGGCGCATGTTGCGCGTATCGCCGCCCGCCTTCAGCCAGTCCTGTACCGCGCTATAAACGTTGTTCTGTGAGCTATACAGACGCGGCGACGCGTTGCGGATCTGGTAGACCTGCTCGGAGAAATCACCGGCGTTGATCGGCGCGCCAACGGCGTCAGGCTGATTAACTAAAGAGAAAGGCTGGGATAACTTCCCGTCTTTATACTGCTGACCGCGATCGGTCGGTTTGGAAGAACAGGCCGCAAGAATCGCTACCATTGCGCCCGTCATCAGATACTTCGCCCAACGTCCTTTCATTATATCTCGTCTTTAAGTTGCCCATTTCCGCGTGATGAAGATAACAAACCGACAAAGCGAATGAAATGCGATCGCATGCCCTTTGGCAAATTCTGAGCAAAAAATAGTCCAAATGCCGCAACGCCGTTCAATTTACATACAAAGTTAATGATTTATGTGAAAAAGGGGTTGCATCACAAACCTATCCGAGTATAGTGCGCATCCACGGACGCGGGGTGGAGCAGCCTGGTAGCTCGTCGGGCTCATAACCCGAAGGTCGTCGGTTCAAATCCGGCCCCCGCAACCAATCAAATTTAAAGAAGTAAGCTTCTACAAGAGTAGAATGACGGACGCGGGGTGGAGCAGCCTGGTAGCTCGTCGGGCTCATAACCCGAAGGTCGTCGGTTCAAATCCGGCCCCCGCAACCAACACTTCTAAAACAATAAACACCCTTAAGGGTGTTTTTTTGTATCTGCCGTTTGTGAATTTGCCGGGCATCCCACCCGGCTAAAAACCTACCCGCGTCGCGCCAGCGTCGCCCCGTCTGAGAAATACGCCCGTATCCCCGCAAGAATCGACTCCGCAACCTCCTGCTGGAACTTTGCCGTCTTGAGCTTACGCTCTTCTTCCACGTTACTGATAAACGCGGTTTCGACCAGTATGGACGGGATATCCGGTGCCTTCAGCACCGCAAACCCGGCCTGCTCGACGCTGTTTTTGTGCAGTTTGTTGACCCGGCCCAGCTTGCCCAGCACCGCTTTACCAAACTTAAGGCTGTCGTTAATGGTCAGGGACTGCACCATGTCGAACATGGTGTGGTCGACGTAGCGGTCGCCGCTTTTGCTCACGCCACCGATCAGGTCCGAGGCGTTCTGGGTGTCCGCAAGGTATCGCGCCGCGGTACTGGTCGCGCCTTTGGTTGAGAGCGCAAACACCGACGAGCCGCTCGGCTGGCGGCTGGTAAAGGCATCCGCATGGATCGAGACGAACAGATCGGCACGCTGCTTCTGCGCTTTCGCCACCCTCACCTTAAGCGGGATAAAGACATCCTCATTGCGCGTCATGTAAGCGCGCATATTGCCCTCTTTATCAATTAACGCCTTCAGACGACGGGCAATTTGCAGCACCACGTCTTTTTCACGCGTATGGTATTTCCCCACCGCTCCGGAGTCTTCGCCGCCGTGACCGGGATCGAGCATGATCACAATCGGACGATCGCGCCCTGCTTTCCCCGGCTGCGGGCCGCTTTGCGCAGGCGGCACCTGACGCTGAAGATCGCCTTTGTTGTAATCCTCCAGCAGGGCGAGAAGCGGATCCTGAATATCCGTCGCATTCGCCGGGTAAAGATCCATCACCAGACGCTCTTTAAACGTCGCGACGGGCGCCAGGGCGAACAGCTGCGGCTTAACGTTCTGCTTAAGCTCAAACACCATGCGCACGGTTTGCGGATCAAACTGCCCGACGCGCGCCGATTTAATAAACGGATCGTCACCGCGGATCTGCGCCGCCATGCCTTTCAGCACGGAGTTGAGGTTCACCCCTTCGAGATCCACCACCACGCGTTCAGGGTTGCTGAGGGCAAATTGCTTATATTTCAGCACGCGATTGGATTCAACCGTCACGCGCGTATAGGTCGACGACGGCCAGACGCGCACCGCCACCACCTGACTCGTGGCGGCAAGACCGACCTGGCTGACGCTAAGCAACCACATTGCCCCGGCCCCTTTTAACAAACGGCGGCGGCTTATTGCTGAATTGGATCCCGACATGCTTCTCCCGAGCAAGAAAACAAACTGATATACAAAAGTGCAGATTGACCGAAAACTTTAACGAATGACGCATAAACTGTCATCTATAAAAGGGTAAACAATCATACGTTAACGCACGGATTACTTATTAATTTCTGTGGGTCGCAGAAAATTTGCACTTGCACACGCGCCCACAATCGAATAAAAATACAGAAATTACGAATAAACATTCATTAAGGGTTGTGTCATGGTGAAGGAACGTAGAACCGAACTGGTCCAGGGATTCCGCCATTCTGTTCCCTATATCAACGCCCACCGGGGAAAAACGTTTGTCATCATGCTGGGCGGCGAAGCCATCGAGCATGAAAATTTTTCCAGCATCGTCAATGACATTGGCCTGCTGCACAGCCTCGGGATCCGCCTTGTGGTGGTCTATGGCGCGCGTCCGCAGATCGACGCCAACCTGGCCGCACACCACCACGAGCCGATTTACCACAAACACACCCGCGTTACGGATGCCAAAACCCTTGAGCTGGTGAAACAGGCGGCGGGGCTGCTGCAGCTAGATATTACCGCTCGCCTGTCGATGAGCCTGAACAACACGCCGCTACAGGGCGCGCATATCAACGTCGTCAGCGGCAACTTTATCATTGCCCAGCCGCTCGGGGTGGACGATGGCGTGGATTACTGCCACAGCGGCCGCATTCGTCGTATTGATGAAGAGGCCATTCACCGTCAGCTCGACAGCGGTGCCATTGTGCTGATGGGACCGGTGGCGGTTTCCGTAACCGGCGAAAGCTTTAACCTGACGTCTGAAGAGATTGCCACCCAACTGGCGATCAAGCTGAAGGCGGAAAAAATGATTGGGTTTTGCTCCTCCCAGGGCGTCGTAAACGATGAAGGGGTGATTGTGCCGGAACTCTTCCCGAATGAAGCTCAGGCCCGCGTTGAAGCGCTGGAAGCCGAGGGGGATTACCACTCCGGCACCGTCCGCTTCCTGCGCGGTGCCGTGAAGGCCTGCCGCAGCGGCGTGCGCCGCAGCCACCTGATCAGCTATCAGGAAGACGGAGCCCTGCTGCAGGAGCTGTTCTCCCGCGACGGTATTGGCACCCAGATTGTGATGGAGAGTGCGGAGCAGATTCGCCGAGCGACCATCAACGATATCGGCGGCATTCTGGAGCTGATCCGCCCGCTGGAACAGCAGGGTATTTTGGTTCGTCGCTCCCGCGAGCAGCTGGAGATGGAGATCGACAAATTCACCATAATCCAGCGCGATAATCTGACCATTGCCTGCGCCGCGCTCTACCCGTTCCCGGAAGAGAAGATCGGAGAAATGGCCTGCGTGGCGGTGCACCCGGACTACCGCAGCTCTTCACGCGGCGAAATGCTGCTTGAGCGCGTGGCGGCACAGGCGCGCCAGATGGGGCTGAGCAAGCTGTTCGTCCTGACGACGCGCAGCATTCACTGGTTCCAGGAGCGCGGGTTCACGCCGGTGGATATTGATTCTCTGCCGGAAACGAAAAAAGAGATGTACAACTATCAGCGCCGTTCAAAAGTGCTGATGGCTGACCTGGGATGATACGACGCCCTCACCGTCCGGCGAGGGCTTTCGTTCAGAGGGACTCAAATATCGCGCTCAGCCCGCTTCGGCGTTCCGTGCGGGTGGCAATCGCCTGCACCAGCACCCGCTCATCGGTATACAGCGACAGGCGCTGACGCGCGCGCGTAATGGCGGTATAGATCAGCTCGCGGGTAACGACGGGGGAAAGCTGTGTGGGCAGGATCAGCGCCGTATGGTTAAACTCAGAGCCCTGGGATTTATGCACGGTCATCGCCCAGGCGGTTTCATGCTCGGGCAAACGGCTCGGCTGGAACGACTTCACGCTCCCGTCCGGCATCTGGAACCAGACGCGGAGCCCCTGTCCGCGATCGAGCGCAATCCCGATATCCCCGTTAAACAACCCCAGCGCGCTGTCATTGCGGGAGATCATCACCGGCCGGCCTTCATACCAGCGCGAGTGCGGAGTACGGTTGATTTTACGCTTTTGCGCCAGCAGCTGTTCCAGCCTGTCGTTCAGGCCGCTGACGCCAAAGGGTCCTTCCCTCAGCGCGCAGAGCAGCTGGTATTCGCCAAACGCGGCAATAACCTGCTCCGGCGTGCTTTGCTGCTGTACGCCCGTCAGAAAATGTTGATACCCCAGCAGGGCATCATCCAGCATCGCCTGATACTCTTCCCCGGTTTGCAGCGATTTTTTCTCAATATCGGTAAAGGTACCGTCAAATACCGCACAGGTGGTGTGCCGGTCGCCCCGGTTCACCGCCGCCGCAAGCTGGCCAATGCCGGAGTCGCTGCCAAAACGGTAGCTTTTTTGCAGCAAACACAGGCTGTCGCGCAGCGCCCCCGCAAGTAAATGATTTTCAGCCGCGAGCGAACATCCGGTCAGGCGCGCCAGCTCCTCGGCGCGTTCAGCGGTATACCCCAGGCTGGCATAGGTGCAGATATCGCCCAGCACGGCCCCGGCCTCCACGGAGGCAAGCTGATCGCGGTCGCCGAGGAAAATGACGCGCGCGTGCGGCGGTAACGCATCAATCAACCGCGACATCATCGTCAGGTCAATCATCGACGCTTCATCCACTACCAGCACGTCCAGATGCAGCGGGTTACCGGCATGGTAGCGCAGACGCTGGCTACCCGGCTGTGCGCCTAGCAAGCGGTGCAGCGTACTGGCTTCGTTAGGGAAAAGCGCAAGCTGATCCCCGCTAAGCGGCAGTTTTTGCAGCGCCCCGCCTAACGACTCCGTCAGACGTGCAGCCGCTTTACCGGTGGGTGCCGCCAGGCGAATACGACACTTTTGCTCACCTGATAACTGAATCAGCGCGGCAAGCAGCTTTGCCACGGTGGTCGTTTTACCGGTGCCCGGACCGCCCGAAATCACCGATATACGCCGCGTTAACGCCACCGCTGCCGCCACTTTCTGCCAGTCTGTCGCGTCGTCAGAGGTAAACAGCGTATCCAGCGTTTGCCGGAGCAGTGCTTCATCGCACGGGAGCGGAGCATTGGTCTCGCTGAAAAAGCGCGCCACCGTCAGTTCGTTACGCCACAGCCGGTTCAGATACAAACGCTCGCCCGTCAAAATCATTGGCGTCCCGGTATCGGCGCCGCTGACGGCAGGCGAGCGAAGTAATATGTCCTGCCAGTCCACTGCCTCACCCAGCAGCGCGAAACACGCCTGTAAAGCCGGAGGCATTTTTTCATCCACCACCAGACGCGACAGCGGAAGACACACATGTCCCTCCCCCGCGTCTTTACTCAGGATCGCGGCGGCAAGCATGACGGCAGGCTCTTCGCCCGCCACCATCATGGCAAACTGCACGTCCAGGTGGCGCAGTACTCGTTGTTCAACCGCGTCCAGCAGTAGCGCCTGCATCGTCATGCCACCTCCTCCGTGCTTGCAGCAAACAAGTTATCCATTTTTTCAATCAACTCCGCAGCCGGACGGGTACTGAAGATACCCGAACGAGGGTCGTTAGCATCCACGCCGCGCAGGAACAGGTAAATAACGCCGCCAAAATGGTCTTCATAGCGATAATCGGCCATGCGATGGCGCAGGTAACGGTGCAGCGCCAGGGTGTAGAGCTGATACTGCAGATCGTAGCGATGCATTTGCATCGCTGAGGCCATCGCCTGCCGGGTATAGGCTTCGCTGTTTGCCCCCAGCCAGTTCGATTTGTAATCCAGCAGGTAGTAGCGCCCTTCGTGGCGGAAAACCAGGTCGATAAAGCCTTTCAGCATCCCCTGCACCTGGCGGAAATTCAGCGGCGGGCACCCGGCGGATAACGGATCGTACTCGCGGATCAGCGCATCAAGCGCCTCGGCCCTGAGCGGGCTGGCGATGGGAAGATAAAACTCCATCTCCACCTGCTTATCTTTGGCGGTCAGCTGGCTCAGCGAGATCCCCTGCGCCGTGAGCGGCGCGTGCAAAACAGCGCCGATCCATTCAGTGAGAACCGGCTGCCACTGTGCGTCGTAGCCGCCGCTCTGTAACATCTTCAGCACCCACTCTTCTGAGACCGGCTGGGTAAAATCCAGCTCTTCAAAGAGGCTGTGCAAAAATGTGCCCGGTGAGGCGCCGCGCGGGAACTGATGCGGCGTGAGCACCGGCTCGACGGGCACGCTCCCGGCCCCTGCGGCATCCACGTCCAGTTTTGGCATCAGATCCTGCGCAATACTCTGTCCGTGCTGTTGTAAACCGGAGTAACTGGTGACGCGCCAGTCGTCAGCGATTGTGCGAGCCACCTCGCGGGCATGCAGGGCTGACTCTCCCTGCTCCGGCGTCTGCCAGCGGCTGCTGTCGGGCTGGGAGGGAATATGCAGGGCAACATGATCTGAGCAAAGTGATTCGATGCACTGGCGCAGCCCTGCGGCGTCTTTAGGTTCGCCGCGCTGAATAAGCCGCCCCAGCGCGCTCAGATGAAAATCACTCTCTCCGCTCTTTTCGCCACGGCGACGGAACAGCGGCGCGACGCCGAGGGAACAGTGCCAGACCGAACGGGTCAGCGCCACATAAAGCAGGCGCAGGTCTTCCGCGAGACGCTCGGCTTCGGCCAGCTCGACGCTGGACTCCGCGTTGCTGAGATCGAGTACCGCTTCGAACGACTCGCGATCGTGGTAAAAAGCCTGGTCCTGCACGCGATAATTGGCGATAAACGGCAGCCAGACCAGCGGATACTCCAGGCCTTTCGACTTGTGAATGGTGACGATCTGCACCAGATGTTTATCGCTCTCGAGGCGCATCTGCTGACTGGAAGAATTGCTGTTCGGGTCGGCAATCTGCTGGGCCAGCCAGCGCACCAGAGCATGCTCGCTCTCCAGCTGCGTACCCGCCTCCTGAAGCAGCTCGCTGATGTGCAAAATATCGGTCAGACGACGTTCGCCGCCCGCTGTCGCGAGCATGTTCTCCGCAATGTGACGCTGTGCCATGAGCTCGCGCACCATCGCCATCACGCCGCGCTTCTGCCATTTTTCACGGTAGCGAACAAACTCTTCTACCACGGCATCCCACGCGGCTTCGTCATTGTTGAGCGCATCAATGTCACGCGCGTTCAGCCCGAGCATCGCGCTCGCTAAGGCGCTGCGCAGCGTGCTTTCACGTTCCGGGGCCAGCACGGCCTGAAGCAGCCATAGCATCTCCAGGGCTTCCAGCGTTTCAAACACGCTGTCGCGGTTGGAGAGGTAAACGGACGGTATATTCAGTAACGTCAGGGAATCGCGGATAAGCGCGGCCTCCTGACGGCTGCGCACCAGCACCGTAATATCAGATGCCTTTACCGGGGCTGGTTTATCCTCCTTCCACAGCAGCGCATCACCGCGCGCGCCTGCGCTGAGCCAGTCCCGAATTTGCGCCGCACAGTGCTGGGCCATCGCATTTTGATAGTCCGCGACGCCCCAGCCTTCCCCATCCAGCAGCCAGAAGTTCATGGCTGGCTGAGTTTCGCCATTAAACTCGAAGCGCAGCGCGGTATTTTTCGGGGCGAACCTGACCGGCTGGAAAGGGATCTCCCGGAACATAAACGCCGTATCCATGCGGCCGAAGAGCGCATTGACGCTTTCAACCATGCCGGGAGACGAGCGCCAGTTGGTGTCGAGCGTGTAGTGCGCGTCGACCTCGCTCCGGGCTTTCATGTAGGTAAAAATATCCGCACCGCGGAAGGCGTAAATGGCCTGTTTAGGATCGCCGATTAACAACAGCGCGGTGCCGGACTGCTGGCGCCAGATACGGCGGAAAATGCGGTACTGCTGAGGGTCGGTATCCTGAAATTCGTCAATCATCGCGACCGGAAAGCGGGTGCGAATCGCGGCGGCAAGCGCTTCGCCATTTTCACTGCACAGCGCCGCATCAAGGCGGCTCAGCATATCGTCGAACCCCAGCTCGCCCCGGCGGCGCTTTTCGCGCGCGACAGCGTCGCGAATCTCCGTCATAGCGCGAGTGATCATCAGATCGTTGAGCGTCAGAGGCTCCGCCAGCAGGGCTTCAATCGCCACAAACAGGGGATGTTCAGGCACGATGCCGTCGGCTTTGGTCCGCTCAACCAGGAAACGCCGGGAGAATTTCTCCAGCGCGTCCGGGAGCTGGTAACCGCGCGTCTCTTCCTGCGCCCACGCGCTGATCTTCTCGATCCATTTGCCCTGGTTGCCGCGATTGAACTTACGTCGGTCGATCCCGGAGTTCTCAATGATTGCGTCAATCTCACCGACAGATTCAATCCATTTTTGCTTGATGTCGGCAATTTTCGCGATGATTTTTTCATGGCGTGAGGCCAGGGTTTCATCCGCTGGCGGTGGAGATTTGATGACCGGCGCTTCCCCCTGAAGATAACGATCGATAGCGCGCAGCAGCGCTTCGGGCCCCTTCCACAACGCGTGTACCGCTTCGGCAATATCTCGCTGTAATGGATAGCAGTGGCGACGCCAGAAATCCGCGCAGGCCTGATAGCGAAGCACGGATTCATCTTCAATGAGCTGTTGTTCAAACAGCATGCCGGATTCAAACGCGTTCAGGCTCAGCATGCGCTGGCAAAAACCGTGAATGGTGAAGACGGACGCTTCGTCCATCTGCCTTTCCGCGAGGAGCAACCATTGGGCTGCCTGTTGCTTATCGGCAATCTCTTCCAGGAGGCTCGCGTAGAGAGGATTATCCGTGCTCTGGCGCAGACAGGCGATGCGCAGTTCGTGAATATTGGTCCGAATACGGCCGCGCAGCTCAGCGGTGGCGGCCTCGGTAAAGGTGACCACCAGCAGCTCTTCCACGCTCAAAGGACGTGGAAAAGCGGCGTTACCGCCAAGCCCTAACAGCAGGCGCAGATAGAGCGCGGCGATGGTGAAGGTTTTTCCGGTTCCCGCTGAGGCTTCAATCAATCGTTCACCCTGCAGAGGTAAACGTAAGGGATCAAGGGACTCAGCGGTATCGGTCATTCTTTCTTACTCCAGGGCATAGATTGCTGCAGCGCGCTGACGCTCTTCCAGACTTTCCAGCCTTTCGGGTTAACGTAGTCCGTTTTCCCGTTCTGGCTACCGGAAACCTGAGACAGGATAGTGATGCCCTGCGGCTTAATCACGGCCTGATGGAAGAAATCGGCAGCCTTCTGCGGCGTCAGCTGTTTTATCTCGGCCACTACTTTATCACGCGAATCAAATTTCAGATTACCGCGATCGAAATCTTTGCTCAGCTGCGACGCCTCTTCGCCCAGCGTCTGCGGCGGCTGCATCACCTGCGCGATGACGGCCTGCTGGATCTGAGCAAACTCTTCCGGCTTCATGGCCCGCAGTTTTGCTTCCACCTGGGGGAAGAACGCCTGATAGCGCTGCCAGAGATAGGCCGGCTGTTTGTCGCTGCTTTGCAGCAGGAAGCCCAGCCCCCACTGACGGCCTACGTTCATCGAGAAGGCAAACACCGCGTAGCCAAGCTGCTCTTCTGTGCGCAGCTGGTTATAGAACCACGGCTGAATAATCTGTCCCAGAACGGCGCTCTGCGCAGAGCTTGCGAATTCATCGTAGCCCGTTGGCACAAACACCGCGGCCAGCGCGGAATCGGTGCTGCTTCCTGCCTTTTCAAAAATCACATTCTGTTTTTTCTCAACCAGCACGTCCTGGTTGCGGCACCACTCGTCGCCTTTCGAACCAAGCTGCGTGCGGACATTTTCTGCCAGCGTTTTGGCCTGTTCTTCGCTCATGTTGCCGACGATAAGAAACTCCGGGCGCGTGTTGGTTTTCAGCGCGTCACGGTAAGCCAGCACCTCTTTTAATGAGATTGATGGCAGCAAGGCACGGCGTTCTTCACGCTGGAAATAAGGTATTTGCGACAGCATTTGCGCCGGCATAAGCGCCTGATCGTAAGCTTTGCCCTTCTCTGCAGAATCCATCATCTGCGCATACCAGGATTTAGCCTGCTCAAGCTGCTCTTCCGTTGGCGTGTAGCTAAAGTAGCCCTCCAGCAGCGCCTTGAAAAGCTGAGGCAAACGCTGGGTATAGCCATTTGCATTAAGCATCAAACCGTTGTTGGCGTTGGTGGAAAAGCTGATCCCACCCACGGCCGCCTGGTTGCTGAGCTGATCGAGCGCGATACCGGCCAGATAGTCATTGAGCGCGAACATTACCTGATTTTTGGCGCTGTTCATCGCTTTCGGGTTACGCAGGACCACGCTGACATCGGCCTTTGGCTCGCTCGCGAAATAACGGCTTGGGGTATACACCACGCGCAGCGTCGGCTCATCAATAATGAGCTCCGGATGTGGGTAATCTTTAGCCGTTTTGATCAGCGAGAAATCATCCGGAATATAGGGGTTCAGCTCCGGCAGCTTCAACGCAATCTCACCGGCCTTCTTCTGCCAGTCGGCGAAGGTCTGGTCGCTGATTTTGTCTACCTGATAAGGAGCATCAACAAAGTACGCCGTCTTGTTATGCGGTTCGTTCGGGCTGATGTACCAGATGCGGGCATTCTGCGGCGTCATCATCGCCAGGCGCGCTTTTACCGCCTCGGCATCATAACGATCGGCAATATTGACCGCGTCAAGCGTGTGCGCCACCGGCACGCGGATCATGGTATCCGCCAGCCACTCGACGTAATCCATATCGCGGGTAATGGACGGGTAACGGAAATCGAGATCCAGCACGTGCGCCAGTTCATCAAAATAGCGCTTATCGACGCCTTTCTCGCGCAGTAAAGAGAGGTAGCTAAAGATAGCCGCCACCACTTCATCACGGTTGGCTTGACCTTTGTCGGTCAGGGTGGCGGAGATCGCCAGCACGCCGCTGTTGCCGTTTACCACGGGATCGGAATCGGCGCGGATCCCTTCCACCAGCCCCTGTTTTTGCAGCCAGTCAGATAAGGTTCCCGGGCTGCGGTTACCAATCAGGTAGGTTACCAGCTCGTCGGTTTTGCTGCGAAACTGTGCGGTGTTGTTATCAATGCGGAACTCAACGCGCAGCACTTTGCGGGGCATGGCAGGGACGTAGTGGATGACGATCCCTTTTTGCGCGTCCGTGACAACCGGTACGTCTATCTTCGGCAGGTCGATATTTTTATTCGGCACCCGGCCAAACGTTTGTGCCGCCAGCCCGGCAAGCTCCGGCAAAGGTTTGTTGCTGTAAATAACCGCCTTCATCAGGTTGGCGGAGTAGTATTTGTCGCGAAACGCATGCAGGGCGTCAATGACCGGGCTTCCCGGTTTATCGCTCAGCGTCTCCAGGTTACCGCCCGAGAAACGTGACCCCGGATGCGCCGGGTTGATGGTCTCGGCGCTGACCTGCGCCATGCGCATACCGTCCCGGGTACGGGCCATGGTCAGCTCCGCATTGACGGCATTGCGCTCGCGGTCGGCGTACTTTTTATCCAGCAGCGGCGCGGCGATAGCATCGGCAAGACGATCAACCGCCCCTGCCAGCGCGTCATTTTCGACTTCGAGATAAAAGGCCGTGCGGTACGGTGCCGTGCTGGCGTTGTGGCTGCCGCCGTGCATTTTCAGGAATTCAGAGAGGCTATCCGGCTGCGGATATTTTTTAGAACCCATCAGCGTCATGTGTTCGAGGTAATGCGCCAGCCCCGGATGCGCCTCAGGATCTTCCAGCGATCCAACCGGCACTACTAACGCCGAGAGGGATTTCACCGCCTGCGGATCGGAAACCAGCAGCACGGTCATACCGTTATCAAGGCGGATAGCCTGATACTGGCGGGTATCTTTTTCGCTCTTACGGATAGTTTCCTGAACGGGTTGCCAACCGGAGTCTGCCTGAGTGACGGGAGCCCAAAGGGCGACAAACAAAACAAACGCTTTGAACAAGGTGCTGCCTGGCATTACGACCTCTTTATCACGGCTTCATCATTAACAAACTGCGTGCTGGACACGCCAACATCTCTTTATTTAGGTACATCAGTCCGTGATAAGAAGTGCATCATAAATGAACACCCCATGCTGCGCAATTTTTATACAGCGCTCAGGACTGATTAAATTTAAACAACGGTAACAGGTAGCGCTGTGCCTCTTCCGTAATAGCCTCGAAGTATTCTGGCTCAAGCGTTCGCCATAAACGTTGATACCAGACATCCTCACCTTCACCGCGCACCATCATGTTTCCTTCATAGGCCTGCATAAATTTACTGCGCGCTTTCTGCAGCGAAGCCTCATCCGTTAACATCGCATCATTCTGCGCGTCATAACAGGCTTTTATCCACGCACCGCCGCTTTCGGGCAGTAACAGGAGGGGTTTGTTCATTCCCTGAAGATAGCCCTCAATGTACAAAGACAGATAGCGTAACGCCTGTTCTGCCTCCATGGGTGGGAAGCGCCACTCGCCCTCTTTGCGCACAAAGATCCGGCTTTCGCCTTTATTCCCACCCGCACTGTAGACAAGATGTTCCAGCCAGAGTTGCAATCCTTGTGAAACGCTGAGCAGAGAAGGCCGCCAGCGCAGTAGCCCATCCGGCTGAACCTGGGTTAACCAGCCCGTGAGCTGTATACCATTGCAGCTGAGATCGATTTCGATGCTTTGTCCGGGCTGGCGGTGCTCCCTTACGCGCTCCGCCAGAGCGGTCATCTCCTGGCACTGCGCCTCCCAGACGATTTCCCCAAAGGCGCCATAAGGCAGTTGCCCTGCGGCACGGTAGCGGCGGTAAAGTTTGTCAGCATCTTCCTCTTCAACCAGCGCATTCAGCAGCTGGAGATTGAGCTGATAGCGCTCCAGCCCTTCCAGAGTAAAGGGTTCTGCATCCGGAATTTCGCTCTCTTCAGAACGGAAGTTGACCTGCAATCGCTGCTGGAAGAAGGCGCGCACCGGATGCGCCCAAAACCGCTGAAGCTGTTCGAAAGTCAGGGTGTTAATGGGCAACGGGTCAAGAGGCTGAATGAAATCCGTATGGGCTCGCCCCTCTTTTTTCGCTGCCGGCAGCCATTCGCGGGCATAGCTCTGCTGTTCGCTGACAATATAGTTTACCGGGTCAAACGGCATGCGGCTGTGGATACAGGTAATGTGCGCCTTCACCCGCTGCTCGCTTTCATCGCAGTTGAGCGCTTCATCGCCAGCCAGATAGTGGCTCTGGCCGATATAGTCCACCAGCTCCAGCACCAGAACGGAGGGGAAGCGCTCGCTGTTGTCCTGAATGGAGCGGCCGATATAGCTGATATAGAGCTTACTTTGAGCGGAGATGAGCGCTTCAAGGAAGAGATAGCGGTCATCATCACGACGGCTACGGTCACCCCGCTTTGGATCTGCGCTCATCAAATCGAACCCCAGCGGTGCCAGGGCCCGAGGATAAACCCCGTCGTTCATGCCAAGCAGACAGACCACTTTAAAGGGAATTGAGCGCATTGGCATCAGGGTGCAAATATTGATGGGACCTGCCAGGAAACGCTGGCTGATTCGCTCCTGGTCAAGGCGCTGCGTCAGCTCATCTCTCAGCAGCGACAAAGGAATCGCCTCGTGATAGTGGGAATTCACGCCCTCGTCAACGATAGCCTGCCACTGCGTTTCAATGAGCGCCATCGCTGCTTCGGTGTCACTGTCTGGCAGGAAGAAATCATTAAGTAACGCCCTGCAAACCGGGAGCCACTCTTCAAGCGGACGCGGCTGCATTAGCTCACGGCGCCAGCGGTTAAGCTGCATCAGCAGAGAAGCTAAATGCCCTACCAGTTCAGCAATCAAACCGCTGGACTCATCGTAAGGCAGCACGTCGTTCCACTCGCCCTGGCTGCTCTCCATGGCGTAGCCCAGCAGCATACGCGTCAGGCCAAACCGCCAGGTATGCTGCCCGGTTGGGGGAAGCTCGAACTCCTGGACGTTATCGTCATCGATGCCCCAGCGAACGCCTGATTCGTTTACCCACTGGCGAAGGTAGCGCAGCCCTTCTTCATTGATGTTGAAGCGTGCAGCCAGCACGGGAACATCCAGTAACGCCAGAACATCTTCGGAGATAAACCGGCTATCCGGCAGTGAAAGCAGGGTAACAAATGCCTGCAATGCCGGGTGCGACTGACGGGCACGACGGTCAGAGATGGCGTAAGGCAGGTATCGCTCACCCGTCGCACTGCCGAAGACGGCCTGAATAAAGGGGCTGTAGCTGTCGATGTCCGCCACCATCACCACGATATCGCGCGGCGTCAGTTCAGGGTAGTCCTGCAGCATCGCCAGCAGCCGATCGTGAAGCACTTCGACCTCACGCTGCGGGCTATGGCAGACATGGATCGTAATACTGCGATCCTCAGCGTCCAGCTTCCGCTTGCTGTCGCTGCGCTCAAACTCTTTCGCCGTCACGCCCATGACGGCGCGGTTTTCCAGATCCAGAATATCTAACTGAATATTATGCAGCAGGCTATCCGGGGCGATCTCGACAAAGGCGTCAACGTCACCTTCGCCTGATGACGTTATATCGGAGAGCATGTGAATGTAATCACGCCCCAGCTTCCCCCATGAGGCAAGCAGTGGATTAGGCAGGTTCTGGATGCCGTCTTCATCAAAAAGCTGCCCGGCAATCGAGCCGTCTTTAAACAGCGGGACGGATCGTTCTTCAAAAAGGCGCTTTCGCTGTCGAGTCACCAGCCGCGCAAGCCAGCGTTCGTCGAGGATATCCCCCCAATACTGTCGGCAAGGGTTGGTGAACAAAATATGGATATCAATATGTTTACCCAGCGCATTCAACGCCTTCAGATAAACAGGCGGTAATGCGGATATCCCACAGATAAAAACGCGTGACGGCAGCCGGGCTGGACGCTCCGACGCATTCTCGAGTATCGAGATAAACCGATCGTACAGGTTGGCACGGTGCCACTTAGGCTGCCCAAGTTTCTCCGTATGCTCTACCAGCGCTTTCCACAGCGGTGCCTGCCATATTTGCGCCTCCGGTAGCCCTTCAACCAGTTCACCCGCTTCCCAGCGAATTAACCAGTCAGAACGGTAAACAAGGTATTGATCGTAGAGATCGGCGGTGCGCGACGCCAGCTGGAACAGCTTGCGCTTATCGGTATCGTCATTGAGGTAGTGGCGCAGCATGGCGAATTCATCATGCTGCAGCATTTCCGGCAGCAGCGCCATCAGCTTCCAGCTCATGCCCTGCTTGTTGAAGGCGCTCTGCTCGGGAATATCCGGCAACACGCGAACAAACATCTCCCAGATAAAGCTCGCGGGCAGCGGGAAATCAATATTCGCGGCAATGCCAAACTTACGGGAAAGCGACATTTGCAGCCACTGTGCCATACCGGTGCTCTGCACCAGCACCATTTCAGGCTCAAAAGGATCGTCGAGCCGCTCGCGCTCAACGATAAATTCCATCAGCGCTTCCAGCACATCCAGACGATTTGAGTGGTAGACCCTTAACATAGACGCTCCCGACTACTGGCTAACCGGGCAATGCAGACGCGTAATCTCACCGCGTCGCCCCAGAGGAGAAATAAGTGTAACCGTGATGCTGACACATCCTGCGTGCGTTGTCTGCACCCGACTGGCCTGCCAGCCTGCGGGCAGAACATTTGTTGAGAGCTGGGCCTGATTCCAGGCATGGTGCCAGAGCTGGCGATACTGGTTAAATAGCGTAAAGCGCGCCGCCAGCGCCCGATGATAGCCGGCCAGTGCCGTGACGATGATGACCAGCAGCATCATCGCCAGCAGAACCTCTACCATGCTAAATCCTTTTTCCTTGCTTACGGCTGCTGGCATAGCGAACGCTCCTTTAGCGGGCAAAAATCACTCCAGCCGTGAGGGGAGAAGCGAATTTTACCGTCGACGATCTCTCCTGAACGCCAGAGCAGCAGGTCGTTGACTCCGGCAATCAGTAAAACAGTGGTCTCACTCAGCCGCCGCAAACACACTTGCCGCGCGGGTGCCTTTTTGCACTGGACTTCAGGATCGGGTGACCAGCTCTGAACGCGGCCCCACTCAAGCGCTGACTGTACAGAAGCCTGCTGCTGCAGCGAACGACTCTCACCGCCAACGAGCGCGCTGAACGTTGTCAGTTGCTGGTTAAGGCCGGTGAGGATCAGCGTGCCAAGCGCCAGTAAAAGCAGAACCAGCGCCAGCGAAGACATACCGCGTTGAAGGTTCACAGGTTGTACCCCGTGACCGTATACAAAGCCTGATAAGGCTCCCCTTGATCGCCTTTGCGCAGGGCGGACAGTTCGATATTCAGCTCCGGCGCAAACCCGGCGTGTGTTACTTTCCTCACCACAAAATGCGCGATGGCAAGCCTGTCCGGGTCCGTGAGCTTTTCCCATCCCTTACCTTCACACGTGGTTGCCCCACGAAGGGTTTCCAGCGCGCCCGATTCCAGACGAAAACCGGTGCTGTCGTTTTCTGATGCACTGCGATCCCAGCGACCGTTACTGTTGGCATCCCACCGAACAATGACGCAACTGCCTTGCTTTGCGATCGCCAGCCCCTGCCCCTGGCAGTTCCCCGCACAGTAACCCGCACGCTGAAGCTGTTTGCCGAGAGCAAACAGGCGCTGCCAGACCTCTTCTTCCAGCTCTCTCTGGCCGGATTGCAGCAGTACCGCCCGCTGCAATCCGGGTAGAAAGCGTGATGCGCCAATCAACAACAGGCTACTGATGGCCGTGGCAATCAGAACTTCAGTCAGCGAAAAACCGCGCTGTCTCATCAACATGAACCTCCTTGTGAGACCTTACACATTCTGATGCGCCCTCCGTCTGAGACTATGATCAGCCATTCTCCGGCACGGCTTTGAACCCTTATTCGCCCTGCCCATGCCGTATCCCTTAACCCATAGAACCCTAATGACGGCGTGACCTCGCTCACCGCGACCTCAGGCCAGAGAGGAATCAGGACAAAGGGGCTGCCCTTCTCACAGCCTTGTACAGCAGCGCTCGCCAGACACTCCTGTCCCCCAACCCGTAGCTGGGTTACGTGATGGTCGCGGTTGTACCTGTTGGCATCGTTTCGCAGAAACACCAGATAGTCGCGCACCTGGCCGGCGGTTTGCCACAGCCGCTGCTGCCGCTGCCAGCTGTCCCAGCCGTACAGACCTGAAGCGCTGAGTATGACAACCAGCGAGACAGCCACCAGCGTTTCGATAAGCGTAAAGCCGTTCTCTTTTTTCATGCGGGAAGTGTGGCGATTCGCCGTGGGCGTGGCGAGCGGTGAATAAGGGTTTTACGAGGCGTTATCCGAAGAATTGAGCGTGTTGCAGCGCGTTGCACGCTTTCTGGATAACGCCCCGGAAAACGGGATAAAGACGAAAAAAAACCGGCGCTAAATAGCACCGGTTGTGTCACGCTTTACCGCATCAGATAGCGACGGGCGCTTTGATGCCAGGGTGCGGGTCGTAGCCCTCAATTTCAAAATCATCAAAGCGGTAATCAAAGATCGATTCCGGTTTGCGTTTGATAACCAGCTTCGGCAGCGCGCGCGGTTCGCGGGTGAGCTGAAGATGCGTCTGTTCCATATGATTGCTGTAAAGATGGGTGTCACCACCTGTCCAGACGAAATCACCCACTTCCAGGTCGCACTGCTGCGCCATCATGTGGACTAACAGCGCATAGCTGGCAATGTTAAACGGCAGGCCGAGGAACACGTCACAGGAGCGCTGGTAGAGCTGGCAAGAGAGCTTGCCGTCGGCCACATAGAACTGGAAGAACGCGTGGCACGGTGCCAGCGCCATTTTATCCAGCTCGCCCACGTTCCAGGCGGAAACGATGATTCGGCGCGAGTCCGGATCGTTTTTTAGCTGGTTCATCACGTTAGCGATCTGGTCAATATGTCGGCCATCAGGCGTTGGCCATGCGCGCCACTGCTTGCCGTAAACCGGGCCCAGGTTGCCGTTTTCATCTGCCCATTCGTCCCAGATGGAGACGTTATTTTCGTGCAGATACGCAACGTTGGTATCGCCTTGCAGGAACCAGAGCAGTTCATGAATGATCGAGCGCAGGTGGCAGCGCTTTGTCGTCACCAGAGGGAAGCCTTCTTGCAGATTGAAGCGCATCTGGTGGCCAAAAATGGAGAGCGTACCGGTACCGGTACGGTCGTTTTTCGGCGTGCCCTCATCGAGCACTTTTTTCATCAATTCAAGATACTGTTTCATGGTTCCTCAGGAAAGTTGTTGCTGTGGACGACGACGATACGCCCAAATCATCATAATGGCACCCGCGACAATCATCGGAATGGAGAGGATCTGCCCCATGCTGATGTACTGTACCCATTCGCCGGTAAACTGCGCATCCGGCTGGCGGAAGAATTCGACGATGATGCGGAACGCGCCATAGCCAATCAGGAACAGCCCGGAAACAGCTCCCATCGGGCGCGGCTTGCGAATAAACATGTTCAGGATGATAAACAGCACCACGCCTTCCAGCGCCAGCTCATACAGCTGGGACATATGACGCGGCAGCACGCCGTAGGTATCGAAAATGGACTGCCACTCCGGGTGCGACGGCAGCAGCGCGATATCTTCCGCGCGGGAGCCCGGGAAGAGCATCGTGTACGGTACGCTTGGGTCAACGCGGCCCCACAGCTCACCGTTAATAAAGTTGCCCAGACGACCCGCTCCCAGACCAAACGGGATCAGCGGCGCGATAAAATCTGACACCTGGAAGAAGTTGCGTTTGGTGCGTTTGGCAAAAATCACCATCACCAGGATCACCCCAATCAGGCCGCCGTGGAAGGACATGCCGCCGTCCCAGACGCGGAACAGGTAGAGGGGATCGTTCAGGAACACCGGGAAGTTATAGAACAGTACATACCCAATACGGCCACCGAGGAACACGCCGAGGAAGCCTGCGTAAAGCAGGTTTTCAACTTCGTTTTTGGTCCAGCCGCTGCCAGGACGGCTGGCGCGACGGCCCGCGAGCCACATGGCAAAAATAAAGCCCACCAGGTACATCAGACCGTACCAGTGAAGCGAAACAGGTCCTACTGAGAAAATGACCGGATCAAACTCCGGAAAATGCAGATAACCACTGTTCATCTGTCACCACAAGATGTTGTTATTCCGCTGAAAGTGGACAGCGGTAGAAATGCGATTCTGCCTTAAGCAGAGGCTCCAAAGTTGCGAATCATAGCATAAGGCGGGCGCGGAGGATGCGCCAGAGATGTAAAAGATGTGTATAGGGTTTTGTGCGCGCTGCTCCCCTCACCCTGGCCCTCTCCCCAAAGGGGCGAGGGAATTGTTCGCTGCGTAGGGAGGGAAGGCTTTAGCGACCACCGCGGATCAGGCCTCCCATACCGCGCCGTTCCATAAATGCCGCCACCTGATGACGCACCTCAGCTGCCAGCTGCGCGTCAAGGCTGCGCTCGGCAAGCTCGCGGGCATCATTGACGTCTATATGACGCAACAAATACTTCACGCGCGCTACAGCGCGGCCGTTCATCGACAGATGGCGATACCCCAGACCAATCAGGATCGCGACGCACATCGAGTCTCCGGCCATTTCACCGCACAGGCGTAGATCAATCCCGTACTGTTCAGCCTCACGGGCAATCATCGCCAGCGCACGAATGATCGCCGGGTGCAGGCTATCGTAGATACTGGCGACGCGGGTGTTGTTCCGGTCGACGGCCAGAATATATTGCGTCAGGTCGTTGGTACCGACAGAGATAAAATCAACGCGGTTTGCCAGCTGTGGCAGCATAAAGACCATAGACGGCACTTCGAGCATGACGCCGATCCGTGGTTTCGGGATCGCATAGCCAATCATCTCTTCCACTTCACGACCAGCACGTTCGATCAGGCGCCGCGCTTCGTCGATTTCATCTATGCTGGTGACCATCGGCAGCAGGATGCTGAGATTGCCCGTCGCGGCGTTGGCGCGCAGCATCGCGCGCACCTGGATCAGGAAGATCTCCGGCTGATCGAGCGTAATGCGGATCCCGCGCCAGCCCAGACACGGGTTCTCTTCGCTGATGGGCATATACGGCAGCTGTTTATCCGCCCCGACATCCAGGGTTCGCAGAGTAACAGGCTTGTCGTTGAACATCTGCAACATACCCTGATACTGCGCCACCTGCTCCTCTTCGGAGGGGAAACCGCTCTGCAGCATAAAGGGGATTTCAGTGCGGTATAAACCGATCCCGTCGATGCGGCTGCCAAGCTTCTCTTCGTGCTCGGGGCTTAGGCCTGCGTTGAGCATGACTTTGATCCGCTCGCCGCTTTTCAGCTGCGCGGGCAGGTTAACGTCATCTTCCGCCAGCTTGCTTAATTCATTCTCTTCGCTGATGAGACGCTGATATTCCTGGAGCAGAACCGGCTCAGGATCGACCAGCAGTTCACCGCGGTAACCATCCACCACCAGCGTGCGGCGGTGCAGCACCGAGGGCTGAATATCCGCCCCCATAACGGTAGGAATACCGAGCGCGCGCACCATAATGGCGGCATGGGAGTTCGCTGCACCATCGCGTACGACAACCCCGGCGAGTCTGTCCTGCGGCAGCTCGGCCAGCGTGGTTGCCGAAAGTTCATCGGCAACCAGCACAAACCGTTTTGGCCAGGCATTCGGCCCCTGAATGGTGTCATCGAGGTGGAACAGCAGGCGCTGTCCCAGCGCGCGGAGATCTCCCGCCCGCTCTTTCAGATAACCGTCGGTCAGCGCCGCGAACTGTTCGGCAAATTTTTCAATGACCTTTTTAACCGCCCACTCCGCGACTGCGCCTTTATCAACCTCGGCAAAAAGTTCACGGCGCAGACGCGCATCGGAAAGCAGGTGCGAGTAGAGGTCAAAAATGGCCGCCGTCTCTTTTTGCGCACCAGCGGCAAAGCGCTTGCTGTAGCGACGGAACTCATTGGCCGCCTCTTCCAGCGCGGCGGTAAGACGCTCGCGCTCCAGCGCTTCATCAAGCGTGGAGGCTTCGTAGACCTGCTCCATTAACGGCAGCGTGGCGTCCATCCAGCCTTCTGCAATCGCCACCCCTGGTGATGCCGGCAGGGCGCGAATGCGCGTATGGCGATACTGACCGAAGAGCGCGGCAAGCTGAGACTGTGAGAGGATCGCCGCCATCTGTGTCGCCAGCGTAACGAGGAAGGACTCTTCGCTTTCATCATACTGACGCAGCTCGCGCTGCTGGACGACCAGCACGCCGAGCAGCTGACGACGCTGAATAATCGGCACACCCAGAAACGCGCGGAAGCGTTCTTCTTTTACGGAAGGGATGTATTTAAAGCTGGGGTGTTTTTGCGCGTCGGCAAGGTTGATGGGTTCAGCCAACCGCCCAACCAGGCCGACGATACCTTCATCAAATGCGAGCGTTACGGTGCGTCCCCGCGGCTTTTTCAAACCGCGGGTCGCCATCAGGTAATAGCAGCGCCGATCGTGATCGGCCAGATACACCGAGCAGACCTCGGTCTCCATCGCAAGACAGATGTCAGTGACCAGAATATTCAGCGCCTCGTTGAGACGCGGAGCGCTGGCCACCTTCTCGACTATTTCTCGCAAGCGGGTGAGCATGATTTGCGTAGCTTAACCTCTTTTACGTCGCCAGGCAGGTGCGCTCTGCGGCTTAGGCGGGATCTCCTGAAGCTGCATCACCACACTTGCAAACTCTTTCATCACCCTACGGTAAACGTCGCGCTTAAATGACACGACCTGACGAACAGGATACCAATAGCTCACCCAGCGCCAGCCATCGAACTCCGGCGTACTGCTGGTTTGCATATTGATGTCCGAATCGTTGCCCACCAACTGCAGAAGAAACCACTTCTGTTTCTGGCCGATACAAACCGGCTTTGTGTCCCAACGCACCAAACGTTTCGGTAACTTGTAACGCAACCAGTTGCGGGTCGAGGCCAGGATGCGAACATCTTTTCGGCTTAAACCGACCTCTTCAAAAAGCTCCCGGTACATCGCTTGTTCTGGGGACTCTCCCGGATTGATCCCGCCTTGCGGGAACTGCCAGGAGTGCTGACCATATCGACGGGCCCACATGACCTGGCCCTGACGATTACAAATTACTATTCCTACGTTCGGGCGGTAGCCATCGTCATCAATCACCGGACTACCCCAAACTAAACCTTATATATGAATGATTGTTTCACACTACAGTGAGGCGGTAAACCACTCTCTTACAGGCCTGCAACCTAATAACATTTGAATAACTCACAAATAAGTGCAGAGTTATAAACAGATATACGGTAACGAGGGTAATTTTATTCACCTTTTCTGTGGATATAGTTGTGAAGAAGTGTCTGATTACCGATGAACAACCTGAAACGGCCTCTGCCCTAGTGTTTCCCCTCTTCAACATAAATCTATATTTTTCATGAGATTATGCTAATAGCGGCAAACAAAACGCAGAATAGCGTGACGATCGTCACAGCAGGGATCGTCGTGCTGATGAAAGATCGAACAGCGTCGGTTTTATCCACAGATTGTGCCAATAAGTTAGGCACAATTTGTTTGAAATTTGGATTTTCATCGCACGTCAAGGCTGTAAATTGAAACAGTAGTCAGGGTTATGCCCAGTTATCCCACTTTTCTGTGGATAACATGGTGTAAGATCCTGTTTATTGTCAGTGACCAGATTTGAACAACCCGTTTTGTGTCTCTGATGAAAGCGTGGAGAACTCATAAAAAAACCTATAAATCATGCACATGGAATATTGGTACAGAAAAAGTTAAACTCTATCCACAGGGGACTCTTTCTTCGTTTATTTTTTAATCAAAAGGTTATCGTCATGCATCCGCTTTCACCCTTGCTCTCACCCCCGTCGAGCGAAAGCCAGCTGCTACAGCAGGCTCAGCGTCTGGCAGGCTTCTCGCTGGGCGAACTGGCGGCGATGGCAGGGCTTCCGATCCCGAAAGATCTGAAGCGAGATAAGGGCTGGATCGGCATGCTGCTGGAGCTGTGGCTGGGTGCCAGCGCCGGGAGCAAGCCAGAGCAAGATTTCGCTGCCCTTGGCGTAGAGTTAAAAACCATCCCCATCGACAGTCAGGGTCGGCCCCTGGAGACCACCTTTGTCTGCGTAGCGCCCTTAACCGGCAATACCGGCGTGACGTGGGAAACCAGCCACGTGCGCCATAAGCTGAAACGCGTGCTGTGGGTACCGGTTGAAGGTGAACGGCAGATCCCGCTGGCTGAACGCCGCGTTGGCGCGCCGCTGCTCTGGAGCCCGGATGAAGAAGAGGAGCATCAGCTGCGCCTGGACTGGGAAGAGCTGATGGACATGATTGTGCTCGGTCAGGTCGAGCGAATTACCGCCCGGCACGGAGAAGTGTTACAGCTGCGCCCGAAAGCGGCAAACAGCAAAGCGCTTACCGAGGCGATCGGCGCGATGGGCGAACCCATACTGACGCTGCCGCGCGGTTTTTATCTCAAAAAGAATTTCACCGGCGCTTTGCTTGCTCGTCATTTCTTACTTAAAACATAGTTTTTTACTTATTTTGCGAGCTCACAAACATAATCACCTGGTTTTTAAGATTTTACCGCTTCACCCTGTTGCCATAACGGGTTAATACTACACTATGATTTGATACGAGCCAGATGAGGACGATAACGATGAAAAAATGGGCGGTGTTAATTTCAGCAGTCGGGTTGGCGTTTGCCGTATCGGGCTGCAGCAGCGATTACGTCATGGCGACGAAAGATGGCCGGATGATCCTGACCGACGGCAAACCTGAAGTCGACGACGATACCGGTCTGGTCAGCTACCACGACCAGGCGGGCAATAAAATGCAGATCAATCGCGACGAAGTCTCGCAAATTATTGAGCGATAACGGCCAGAGGTCAGTGGCTTACTGGCCTTTTTGATTTTTTTCTTCCCCTTTTGCTTCCCCTCTGCCATGTTTATATTCCTTTGTCGGGAGGTTCCTGACGCGGTCTACATGTCTATTGAAGGAAGCCGGCTATGCATTATCACCGTATCCCCCACAGCGCTCTGGAGATAAGTCAACTGGGGTTGGGCACGATGACATTTGGTGAACAAAACAGCGAAGCCGATGCCCATGCACAACTCGATTATGCCGTCAGCCAGGGGATTAACCTGATTGATGTGGCAGAAATGTACCCTGTGCCTCCACGCCCTGAAACGCAGGGACTTACCGAAACCTACGTCGGTAACTGGCTGGCAAAACGCGGTAACCGTGAAAAGCTGGTTATCGCCTCGAAAGTGAGTGGCCCCGCGCGAAACAACGATGCCGGGATCCGCCCAAACCAGATCCTCGATCGCAAAAATATTCGCGCCGCGCTGGACGCGAGCCTGAAGCGCCTGCAAACCGACTATCTCGACCTGTACCAGGTCCACTGGCCTCAGCGTCCAACCAACTGTTTTGGCAAGCTGGGCTACAGCTGGAACGAGAGCGCCCCCGCCGTTACCCTTCTGGAAACGCTGGAAGCGCTTACGGAGTGCCAGCGTGCGGGAAAAATCCGCTACATTGGCGTCTCTAACGAAACGGCCTTTGGGGTCATGCGCTATCTGCACCTGGCGGATAAGCACGATCTGCCGCGCATCGTCACCATCCAGAACCCGTACAGCCTGCTTAACCGCAGCTACGAGGTGGGGCTGGCCGAAGTGACGCAATATGAGGAAGTGGAACTGCTCGCCTATTCATGCCTCGGTTTTGGCACCCTGACGGGGAAATACCTGAACGGTGCGAAACCGGCCGGGGCGCGTAATACCCTCTTTAGCCGCTTTACCCGCTACAGCGGCGAGCAGACGCAGAAAGCCGTTGCAGCCTATGTGGATATCGCGAAGCGCCACGGCCTTGATCCGGCGCAGATGGCGCTGGCCTTCGTGCGCCGTCAGCCGTTTGTTGCCAGTACCCTGCTTGGCGCGACGACCATGGAACAGCTGAAAACGAACATTGAGAGTTTCCATCTGGAGCTGAGTGAAGAGGTGCTAGCGGAGATTGAAGCGGTGCATCAGGTTTATACCTATCCTGCGCCATAATAAAAGCAAAACGGCAACGCACGTTGCCGTTTTTAGGGTTTGCTCCCTCTCCCGCTGAGGAGAGCGCATCAGGCCGCACTTATCAACGACGACGCTGCCAGATCCACAACCCCGCAATCGCCGCCGCGAACAGTCCACCAAATCCGACGCCAATCGCCACCACCGGTACACCCACTTTTACCGCCAGCGAGTAGAGCCCCAGCATTAACAACATGGCCAGGTTTTCACCGAGGTTTTGTACCGCAATGGCATTCCCCGCCCCGACGGTCTGCTTGCCGCGCTCCTGGAGTAACGCATTCAGCGGTACCACGAAGAAACCACCCAGAATACCAATCAGGATCAGCAGGGCATAAGCGGGCAATAACGCATGTTGCAGTGAGAAAATAAGCACCACGACGCCAATCAGGATCCCCGCTGGCATGCAGCGTGCAACCGTTTCAAGCGTCACCAGCTTCGCCGCCGCGCCCGCGCCAGCCACAATGCCGATCGCCACCATCGCATTAAGATAGGTCGGCGTCGCATTGTCCGTAATCCCCAGCGCTACCGGTACCCACAGGACCAGCAGGAAGCGCAGCGTGACGCCTGCCCCCCAGAACATACTGGTCCCCATCAGGGAGAAACGCGTTTCCCCGTTACGCCACAGCACGCGGCACGCGTTAAAGAAACTGCCGGTCATCGGTTTAAAACGCCAGGATTGCCCCGGGCGAGCCACCGGCAGCTTAGGAATAAACAGGTTCGCCACGACTGCCCCTCCATACACCACCGCACAGACGCCCAGTGCCGCCAGGACATGCCAGTCGGCCAGTACGCCGCCCGCGACGGAGCCGAGGAGGATAGCAGCGATAGTCGACGACTCCATCAGACCGTTGGCCTTCACCAGCTTATCGCCCGTGGTCAGCTCCCCGAGGATGCCATACTTCGCCGGGGAGTAAGCGGCAGCGCCGATGCCCACCAGCGTGTAGCCAATAAACGGGTTGAAGCCGAAGCAAATGCTGGCGGCCCCCAGCAGCTTGAGACCGTTGGCAAACATCATCACCCGGCCTTTGGGGAAGCTGTCTGCCACCTGCCCTACAAACGGGGCAAAGATAATGTAAGCGCCCACAAACACCATCTGCAGGATCGGCTGGCTCCAGTCGGGGTAAAATTCGGCTTTCAGCAGCGCCAGAGTGGCAAACAGCAGCGCGTTATCACCAAACGCAGAGAGAAACTGCGCGGCGATAACCGCCATCATGCCTTTCGATCTGAGCGATGTGTTAGTGTGTACTGACTCACGCATTTTGCTGTTCCGCCTCTTCAACCATGCCTTTCAGGGTCACGAAATCGGGCTTGCCGCTACCCAACACCGGAAGCTGCTTCAGGTGGCGAATATCGCGCGGCACCGCCAGCTCTGGAATACCATGCTCACGCGCATAGCTCAGTAGCCTGTCGCGCTTAAGCTCGCCGTCGGTGGTAAACAGCACCAGCGCCTCGCCTTTGCTGGCATCACTCTTCACCACCGTCGCATGCATTTTGTCGGCAGAGACGGCCGTCGCCAGCTGTTCAACCATTTCCAGAGAGACCATCTCACCGGCGATTTTGGCGAAGCGTTTTGCGCGCCCCTGAATCTGTACAAAGCCCTGCTCGTCGAAACGGACGATATCACCGGTATCGTACCAGCCGGTTTCAACCTCGCCGTTGACGTTTTCCGCCGTCGGCGCTTCCAGCACGCCCGGGTTTTCCACGCGCAGGTAACCGTTCATCACGTTCGGCCCTTTCAGCTGCAGGCGGCCCCCCTCCTCAATGCCCGGCACGGCCAGCAAGCGCGCGTCCATCCCCGGCAGAATTCGGCCCACCGTACCCGGTTTCGCCGCCATCGGTACGTTGATGGAGACAACGGGCGCGCACTCGGTAACGCCATACCCTTCAAGAATGCGCAGGCCAAACTTGTCCTGCCAGATCTGACGCGTGCTCTCCTGCAGCTTTTCCGCACCGGCCACCACGTATCGCACGCGATAAAAATCATACGGATTGGCGAAACGGGCATAGTTACCCAGGAAGGTTGAGGTCCCGAACAGGACGGTGCAGTTACGGTCATACACCAGCTCCGGCACAATGCGGTAGTGCAGCGGGCTGGGATAGAGGAATACTTCTGCCCCGGTCAGCAGCGGCGTGAACAGCCCCACCGTCAGGCCAAAGGAGTGGAACAGCGGCAGCGCCGACATAAAACGGTCATTCGCGGTAAAGTCGGCAATGCTTTTGATCTGCTCAACGTTCGCCAGAATACTCTTGTGGCTGTGGACCACGCCTTTCGGGTTGCCCTCCGAACCCGACGTGAAAAGGATAATCGCGTCATCTTCCGGCTGCTGTTTGACCTGCGCCAGATGCGGCATCAGCAGGTGCGCAAAAATCCACAGCTTGTCGCCGGTGGTCACGTCCGCTTTCAGATCTTCCAGAAATACCCAGCGCACCTGGGTCAGCTGTTCCGGCAGATGCCACAGCTTGCCTTTGTCCAGGAACTGTCGGGAGGTAAAGACGGTATTGACTTGGGCGGCGGTAATGGCGCTGGTCAGCCCTTTCACGCCCGCCGTGTAGTTCATCATCGCCGGTATACGGCCACGGGAAACCGCACCAAAAATCACCGCCGCGCTGATGCCCGCGTTTGGCAGCATCAGGCCGATCTTTTCGCCCTTCTTGCTGTACTTCTCCAGAATCCGGCCCACAAACAGCGTCTTGGTCAGCAGCTTGCGATAGGTATCCGGGGTAAAGTTGATGTCTTCAATACAGTTTTTCTTTGCACCATAGCGATACTGCGCCGAAAGCAGGGATTCATACAGCGTTTCCCGCGGACGAACGGCCATGCGCGCTTCCATCATAATCTGGTGCAGCATTTCCCCGGCGATTTTACGGCGATCGCGGGCGCGCGGCGCGTCGGGCATCGGAAGCGACGTTGGCGGCAGAATATGCAGGGTGATTTTGGGGAACAGACGCTGCTTCACCAGCCCCTTCAGGCGGCTGAAATGGGTTAACTCTGCGCCTTCGATACGCAGCGGCACCACGGTCGCTTTTGACTTCGCCGCGACAAAACCCGCGCCGTCGTAGATTTTCATCAGTGAACCGGTCACTGAAATGCGCCCTTCCGGGAAAATGACCACCGGACGCCCCTGCTCTACCAGACGTACCAGATGTTTAATCATCATCGGCTTTGTCGGGTCAAGCGGCACAAAATCAATCAGCGGCGTGAGCCAGCGCATATACCACTGCTGGCTGATGGAGGTATAGACCGCAAACACCGGGCGCACGGGCAGAAACAGCGCAAGCAGGATGCCGTCTATAAAGGAAACATGATTGGGTGTGATGAGAACGCGCTCGCCGCGAAGCGCCTGAGCATCGTCAGTGACGCGGATGCGAAAGAGAATACGGAACAGTGTACGGAAAAACCCAAATAGCATCTCAACTCCCTTTGCCAGCCAGTTTGAAGGGTTGATAGTAAATGGTGGCAGATTACACGAGAAGTGATACGGGAGCGACAGCAAAAGTGGAGGCAAAAAAAAACCTGCGCATCCGCGCAGGTTGGTGCAAGTGATGAGTACGAAACCGTACTAAGAATTCTCACCAATCAATACCTCTGGGATCTTGATTGTGGCGGTTGACCCTGCGCTTCGCCAGCAGGAAAACGCAAGGGAATGAGCCGAAATGCAACCAGGTGTGAATATTCTCTGTTGCTGTTACAGGTTGAACTGTCAGGCAAAAAAAACCTGCGTAAGAACGCAGGCTGGTGTAAGTCGTGTTAATCAACCGGAGTTGATTCCACCTATCAATACCTCTGGGATCTCGACTCTACCAACCTCTTTAACGTCATCGCCACCGGACAATCGCAACAGCCTGAGGCAAAGTGTAACCAAAGGTTCAGATTGACATTCTTCTGACATGACCAGACGTGTAACGATTACACTATCAGGGTTGGTCTGCGTCACGTTTGTGGCGCGCGGAAATCGGCTTCCCTTGAATGCGCGTCACTTTTCCGCAACACTATTTAGTGTGTAAACGCTTACCCCAAATAAGAAGGTTATGAATGGCGACAATAAAGGATGTGGCTCGTCTGGCGGGTGTGTCGGTAGCCACCGTCTCCCGCGTGATTAATGATTCACCCAAAGCCAGTGACGCATCACGCCAGGCGGTACAAAGCGCCATGCAAACCCTGAACTACCATCCGAATGCCAACGCCCGCGCGCTCGCCCAGCAGTCAACGGATACCATTGGGCTGGTGGTGGGAGACGTTTCCGACCCCTTTTTCGGGGCCATGGTGAAAGCGGTTGAACAGGTCTCCTATCAGACGGGTAATTTTTTACTGATCGGCAATGGCTATCATAATGAACAAAAAGAACGCCAGGCCATCGAGCAGCTGATCCGCCACCGCTGCGCGGCGCTGGTGGTTCACGCCAAAATGATCCCGGATGCCGAGCTGATTCACCTGATGAAGCAGATGCCCGGCATGGTGATTATCAACCGTATTATCCCCGGCTTTGAAAAACGCTGTGTAGCCCTCGACGACCGCTACGGCGCCTGGCTTGCGACCCGTCATCTGATTCAACAGGGCCATACCCGGATTGGCTATCTCTGCTCCAATCACCCCATTTCAGATGCGGAAGACCGCCTGCAGGGCTACTACGACGCCCTGCGCGAAAACGGTCTGCCGTGTAATGACCGCCTGGTGGCCTACGGCGAACCGGATGAGAGCGGCGGCGAACAGGCCATGACGGAGCTGCTGGGTCGTGGACGAAATTTCACCGCGGTCGCCAGCTATAACGATTCGATGGCCGCCGGGGCAATGGGCGTCATGAATGACAACGGAATTGAGGTGCCGGCGGAAATCTCGCTGATTGGCTTTGACGATGTCCTGGTCTCCCGGTACGTGCGCCCGCGCCTGACTACCGTACGCTACCCCATCATCACGATGGCCACCCAGGCCGCAGAGCTGGCGCTGGCGCTGGCCGAGCAACGCCAGCCGCCGGAGATTACCCACCTCTTCAGCCCAACGTTAGTGCGCCGTCACTCCGTTGCAGCGCCCGCTGACGCGCAGAGCGAATAGCGATACAGGTGTACGGTTTTATCCGGATACTCCAGCCCATCGCCAATATACTGCCAGCCGTAACGTTCATAGAAGTCGCGGCAGGCAGACCAGAGATGGAGTTCCTCGTACCCGGCCCGTGCGGCGAAGCGGATAACATGCTGCTGTAACTCTCCTGCCAGCCCCTTACCGCGCGCCGCGTCATCAACGTAGAGCGCCGCCAGCCACGGATAGAGATCCTGACGGGTAATCAAATCACAGCGCCAGAGTCCCACCGTGCCGAGAAGCCGTTCATCCTCTACGGCGATAAAGGTCAGCGGCAAGTTTCCCGGTGTCTGGCTGTGCGCAACGATGCTGTGGAAAAATTCCCGCGGTACCCCCTCGCCAAAGGCGTTCCAGAGCCAGTCAGTAACCTGCTCCGCATAGCGCGGTGCCTCGTAAAGCGGGAGAATGGCGGTCTTTTTCACGTTTCACCTGCGTTTTTAATGAATTTGCTGGCCTGATGCCTCCAGCCCGGTTTGTCGATTATTTTACCAGAGTCAGACTATTTAGTTTTACTTCTGGCAGGCCAGGCGAATCGTGACCAAAAAGCGTGATCGTGGCAGAAGTTTTGCGCTTCCCGCATCGCTTATACGCTGTCAGGTCTGTGTTAAACTGCAGACCATTACGTGGAAGCAGGAATGTAGAATGGCAACAATGCTGGATGTCTCACTGCGCGCGGGCGTGTCGAAGGCTACCGTCTCGCGCGTGCTGAACGGCACAGGTCAGGTTAAAGAGAGCACGCGTCAGCAGGTCTTTGCTGCGATGGAAGAGCTGGGCTACCGCCCAAACTTTCTCGCGCGTTCACTGGCTAACCAGACCAGCAACAGCATTGGTCTGGTCGTCTCTACCTTCGACGGCTTTTACTTTGGTCGTCTTTTGCAGCAGGCGTCGCGGCAGACCGAAACCCACGGGAAACAGCTGATCGTCACCGACGGTCACGACGCGCCAGAACAGGAAGAGCAGGCGGTGCAGATGCTGGCCGACCGCCAGTGCGATGCCATCGTGCTTTACACGCGCTATATGAGCGAAAAGGCGATCATCAAGCTGATTAATACCGTGCAAACGCCGCTGGTGGTCATCAACCGTGAAGTCAGCCAGGCCCCGGAGCGCTGCGTGTTCTTCGAACAGCAGGATGCCGCGTTTAAGGCGGTGGATTACCTGATCAATCAGGGCCACCGGGAGATCGCCTGCATTACCGTTCCGATCCACACCCCCACGGGTAAAGCGCGGCTGATGGGCTACCGCAAGGCGCTGGAAAAGCACGGCATTCGCCTGGACGAACGTAGGATAAAGTACGGTGATGCGGGAATGACGCGGGGCTATGAGCTGTGTAAAGAGCTGATTGCTGAAGGGGTGTCGTTCAGCGCGCTGTTTGCCTGTAACGATGATATGGCGCTGGGCGCGTCTAAAGCGCTGCATCAGGCAGGGCTTAAGATCCCGCAGGATATCTCCCTGTTCGGCTTTGACGATGCCCCAAGCGCGAAGTGGCTGGAGCCTGCGCTGTCGTCGGTTTATCTGCCGATAGATAATATGATCGTCACGGCTATCGATCAGGCGATCCGGCTGGCGAAAAACCAGCCGGTCGATGCGATCCCGCCGTTTACCGGCACGCTGGTATTACGCGATTCGGTCACAACGGGGCCGTACTTTCATCAAACGAGCTCCAGCGCCAGCAGCTCCTGAATAGTCTGGCGACGGCGGATCAGCCGCGCCTTGCCGTTATCAAACAGCACTTCCGGCAGCAGCGGACGGCTGTTGTAGTTCGAGGACATAGACGCCCCGTACGCTCCGGTGTCGTGCAGCACCAGGTAATCGCCCGGCTTCACCTCCGGCAGCGCGCGGGTTTCAACTTTGCCGCCTTCCTGCTGGGTAAACACGTCACCGGATTCACACAGCGGGCCTGCGACCACCGTCTCGCGGCGCGGGGCGTGCGTTAAATCGCGGCCATCGGCAGCCAGGGCGGTAATGTGATGGTAGCTGCCGTACATGGACGGACGCATCAGGTCGTTAAAGCCCGCGTCAATCAGCACGAAGTGGCGGGAGCCCATCTCTTTGACGCTGCGCACCTGCGCCACCAGCACGCCGGCTTCGGCCACCAGGAAACGACCCGGCTCAATTTCCAGCTTCACGGCATGGCCCAGATGCGCGGCGATCCGATCGCGCGCGGCGCTCCACAGGCCGTAATAGTGATCGGTGTCGATCGCCTCTTCCCCTTCACGATACGGAATAGAAAGACCGCCACCGGCAGAGATCGCCTCCAGATCCTGACCGAAGTCAACAACCTGGCGCACCATCGCCCCGCACACCTGCTCCAGGTGCCCGTAATCAACGCCGGAGCCAATGTGCATGTGAATGCCCACCAGCTTCAGGCTGTAGCGCTGCAGTACCTCAAGCGCGGCAGGCATATCGGCATACCAGATCCCGTGCTTGCTGTTTTCGCCCCCGGTGTTGGTTTTTTGGCTATGGCCATGACCAAAGCCCGGGTTGACGCGCAGCCAGACGCGATGGCCTGGCGAAACCTGCCCAAGCTGCTCCAGCATATCCACAGAACCGGCGTTCACCGGTACCTGCAGTTCATGCACGCGCGCAAGCGTCGCGTCGTCGATCACATCCGCGGTAAAGACGATCGCGTCAGGATCGGTTTTCGGATCAAAGCCTGCCGCCAGCGCACGCTCGATTTCGCCCAGCGACACGGAGTCAACCTTCACGCCCTGCTCGCGCATCAGGCGCAGAATATGAATATTGGAGCAGGCCTTCTGGGCAAAACGCACCACGTCAAACTGATGCAGGGCGGCGATCTTCTCGCGAACGATCTGCGCGTCGTAGACCCATACCGGGCAGCCAAATTCGGCGGGCAGGCGCAGCAGGTTTTCAGCGTTCAAATCGGTATCCGTCTGGTTGAGCGGGCGTGGCATGGTCTTCTCCGGGTCAATTCATTTTTTATGATTACGCCACAGCGGAAGCAGAATAAAAAATATCGTTTTATCGCGAGTCTATGCAAAAATGATATGGACAGTTCTTTGCTTTCAGGTGCCCTATGCCCGCCGTCAATTTACGCCACATCGAGATTTTTCACGCCGTGATGACCACCGGCAATCTCACCGAAGCCGCGCAAATGCTGCATACCTCGCAGCCGACGGTCAGCCGCGAGCTGGCGCGCTTCGAGAAAGTGCTGGGGCTGAAGCTGTTCGAACGCGCCCGGGGCAGGCTTCACCCGACGGTGCAGGGGTTACGCCTGTTTGAAGAAGTGCAGCGCTCCTGGTACGGGCTGGACAGAATCGTCAGCGCGGCGGAAAGCCTGCGCGAGTTTCGTCAGGGCGAGCTGTCGATTGTCTGCCTGCCTGTCTTCTCTCAGTCCTTTTTGCCGACGCTGCTCCAGCCTTTTTTGGCCCGCTATCCCGGGGTCAATCTCACCATCGTGCCGCAGGAGTCGCCCCTGCTTGAAGAGTGGCTGTCGGCACAGCGCCACGATCTCGGGTTAACCGAAACCCTCTCGACCCCCGCAGGAACGGCACGCACGGAACTGCTCGCGCTGGATGAAGTGTGCGTACTGCCCGCCGGGCATCGACATGCCCACAAAGCGGTGCTGACGCCCGCGGATTTTCACGGTGAGAACTATATTAGCCTGTCGCAAACGGACAGCTACCGGCAGCTGCTGGATACGCTTTTTGCTGAGCATCAGGTGAAGCGGCGGATGGTCGTGGAAACGCACAGCGCGGCGTCAATATGCGCGATGGTGCGTGCGGGCGTTGGCGTCGCGGTCGTCAATCCGCTTACGGCGCTGGACTATGCAGGAAGCGGGATCGTCATCCGCCGTTTTAGCGTTTCCGTCCCGTTCACCGTAAGCCTTATCCGCCCGCTGCACCGTCCGGCTTCCGCGCTGGTAGACGCATTCACCGAACACTTAGTTGAGCATGCGCGTCAGGTGGCGCTTCGCTTACCTGACCTGCAAAACCCGTTATGACAGCATAAATTCCACGGCATCTGCCGCGTGAATGGCCGCGGTATCAAATACCGGGACGGGGCTTCGTTCGGCCGGCACCAGCAAACCGATCTCCGTGCAGCCGAAAATTACCCCTTCAGCCCCCTGCTGTGCCAGTTTCTCTATTACGCTGACGTAATATGCGCGGGAGGTTTCGCTGAAGGTTCCGAGGCAGAGCTCGTCGAAGATAATCTGATTGATGCGCGCCCGGTCCCCCTCATCCGGGATCAGGCTTTCAATCTCAAACTCGCTGTGCAGGCGCCCGCGATAGAAATCCTGCTCCATGGTGTAACGCGTGCCCAGCAAGGCCACGCGCGCCATTCCCGAAGCGCGAATGGCGCGTCCGGTGGCATCCGCGATGTGCAGGAACGGCAGAGAACAGCGCGCTTCAATGTGCGAGGCCACTTTGTGCATCGTGTTGGTACACAGCAGAATGCCCTGCGCCCCCGCACGCTCCAGCCCCAGCGCGGCATCGGCCAGAATTTCGCCGGCTTTATCCCATTCGCCGCTCGACTGGCAGGCTTCGATTTCATGAAAATCAACGCTGTGCAGCAGCAGGCTCGCGGAGTGCAGGCCGCCCAGACGCTGCTTTACGCCTTCGTTAATCAGGCGGTAATAAGGGATAGTCGATTCCCAGCTCATCCCACCTATCAGGCCAATCGTTTTCATCACCCCTCCTTATCTCTTTAAGCCAGTGAAGCAAACTTGTGATCCTGTTTCCAGTTCTTTATTACGTCGTTTTCTTTTTAAGCTGGCCGATATAAATTAAATAAAACACCGTTTTATTATAAAGGGCGAAGCCATGTTTATGTTCCACAAAGAGACCGCCTCTGAAGATCTGGGGAACGGCGTTACGCGCCGCGTGCTGGCCCACGGCGGCAGGATGATGGCGGTTGAAGTGCATTTTGAGCAGGGCGCGATTGGCCCGCTGCATAACCACCCGCACGAACAGTTAACCTATGTTCTCTCCGGTGAATTTGAATTTACCATTGGTGATGAGAAGCATGTCGTGACGGCGGGAGATACGCTCTACAAAAAACCGCACGTGATGCACGGCTGCGTCTGCCTCAGGGCCGGCACGCTGCTGGACACCTTTACGCCTGTTCGCGAGGATTTCCTGAAATAAAAAAGGCGCTGTTTCAGCGCCTTCCTGTATGCAGAATTTATTCCGTTACCGGCTCTGGCAATGAGTTTCGGCTGAGCATGGCCTCACGGAGTAACACGCTGCCGCAGGCAAACAGAGCGCCAAGGATCGCCGCCAGAATGATAATCATGCCTTTGCCCGGGCCGTCTTTTTTCACCGGCATGGAGGGCGAAAGCTGATACCTGAATGGCTCAAGCTTAACGTCTGCAAAGGAGAGTTTTTTCAGCTGCGCCAGGTAATATTCCCGGTTCTGGAAATCCGCGTTCAGCTCCGTCACGTCCTTCAGATTTTTTTCAATCTTTAGCTTTTCCGCGATACCGTCAGCCCCGAGCGCAACGGAGTAATCCGGATCGTCTTTTACCGCCTGTCCGTTGCTGTAGACGGGCTTCTTAATGCCCGCGGCATTCGCCACTTCCAGCGAATAGTTCAGCCGCTGCAGGTTGGTGTTATGCACATTGGTCAAACGAACGCGGTCGAGCGTCAGCTGCTGTTCTACCTCGTTCGTTTTGAGGGCGATCTGGTTGCGGATATTCTGCACCGTCTCTTTCTCAACGATTGCCGAGATATAGTTGATATACCCTTCCAGGACGGATTGGGCATCGGCTGCGGTCGGCGCGGTGAAGCTCAATGTCCAGGAGACGAAAGGCGCTTTATCCGCGTCTTTTCCCTGAACATCATTCACCGCCTTCATTCTTTCTGCGATATTGACAACCGCGCGGTGCAGTTCAAGCGGGTCCACTTCCGCATTTTTAAGCTGCGCCATCACGTAAGGGGAAGAGGTCATATACTCTTCAAGCAATGACTGCGACTGGAATTTTTTAATAAACAGGTCAAAGACTTCCTGACGGGTAACCGGCACCTTCACATCAAGAACCTGCAGCGCCACCATCATCTGGCGCAGCGGGTTCCACTGCGTCTGTTCCGCCGGAGTGATCACCGCTTTACTGGTCCATTTTTGCGGTAGCAGAAGCGCAATTGCCAGACCTGCCAGCGCGAAAACAAAGATAATGGTGGCAATACGCTTTTTCGCGGTAATAAGAACATCTAACAGACCCAGAAGATCGATCTCTTTTGAACTGACTGCTGGAGGGGCATACGAGGGAAAGTCGAGGTCCGTGTTTTTTTTGAAATCCATTGCTGACATAGCCGTTCTTCTGTTTCGAATGCAGTAAATTCCTGCCGGGTGAATTCAGTTGCCCGATAATACAAGAAACTAAGAATAATCTGAATGCGAGAATGGACTATCTGAGGAATTGCTATCAAAGTTGGTAGTTATTTACGGCATTACTCGTGTGAATCCTTGTGTAAACCAAAAAGCCGGGTGGCGGCTGAGCCTTACCCGGCATTAACTCTTACACGCCGATATTTCGCAGTTTCTCCCCGCTCATCAGCTTGCGTTCAATATGCTCCAGCGTCACGCCTTTGGTTTCTGGAATCAGCCAGAATGTCACGCCAATAAACGCCACGTTCAGCACCGTGTAGAGCCAGAAGGTTCCCGCCGCGCCAATCGCATCCAGCAGCGTCAGGAAGGTCGCGCCGATGATCATGTTCGATACCCAGTTGGTGGTGGTGGAACAGGTGATGCCAAAATCGCGGCATTTCAGCGGCTGAATTTCAGAGCACAGGATCCACACCACCGGCGCGGCGCTCATCGCGTAGCCAGCAATACACATCATGGTCATGCCCACGGAGAGCCAGGAGAGGCCGCTGGACGCCGTGCCGTTATCAAACTGCATCAGGCAGTAGCCGAGGATCAGCGTACCGAGCGCCATCACGCTAAAGCCGATCTTCAGCGCCGGTTTACGTCCGGCTTTATCGACGGTGAATACCGCAATAAAGGTCGCGAACATAAAGGTCAGCCCCACCACCAGCGTGGCAATCATCTGCTGTTCGGTGGTGGTAAAACCGGCCATTTTGAAAATGCGCGGCGCGTAATACATGATGATGTTCATCCCGGTGAACTGCTGCATCGCCTGCAGCAACATGCCGAGGAACACCGCGCGGCGCACGTTGCGGTTAGCCTTGAACAATGACCAGCCGCCCTGCTTCAGCTTCAGGCTTTCGCGGATCTCGTTCAGCTCTTCACGCGCTTTCTCAGACGTGTCGCGCAGCATGCGCAGCACCTCTTCCGCCTCCACGTGACGCCCTTTTTGCGCCAGCCAGCGCGGGCTGTTGGGCAGGAAGATCACTAAAACAATCAGCACTACCGCAGGCAGCGCCAGCACGCCGAGCATCGCCCGCCAGTTACCGCTGTAGCTGAAGTACGTATCGGACAGGAACGCCAGCACGATGCCCAGGGTCACCATCAGCTGGTACATGCTGATCATCTTGCCGCGCACGTTCTCGCTCGCCATTTCAGAGAGATACAGCGGCGCGGTGTAGGAGGCAATCCCCACCGCCACGCCCAGCAGCACGCGGGAGAGCAGCAGCACTTCAACGTTGGTGGCAAACGCCGAGCCAATGGACCCGGCAACAAACAGGACCGCCCCGACCATCAGGCTGTATTTACGCCCAAGGCGGAACGAAAGCCAGCCGTTAAACAGCGCGCCGATGGCCGCGCCGAGCATCATGCTGCTCACCACCCATTCCTGAAGGCGGTTACTCAGCGTGAAGTGATCGGTAATAAACGGCAGCGCCCCGGCGATAACGCCGATATCCAGACCAAACAGCAAACCGGCCACGGCTGCCGCAATGGAGACAAACTGGTTCATGCGGCGGGTATCGCGCAGCGCGGCGGGCATCAGGGTAGAGTCATTTATAGATGTCATATTTTTCCTGCCTCAACAGCAAAATTCGTTAAGTGAAATTACGAGATAGCGGGGAAAAGTGTCAGGCCGGAATTCGTGAAGATATGGATTATTTCGCTATGGCATAGCGATCTGTGATGGACATTACAATTTCAACTAATGCTGGATAATCACCTAATTTTACTAATGCCTTAATTTTTCAGTAATAAAAGTGTGATGACAGTCATCTATGAATTTTCAGTATGGATTTTTCGTGTTTATCAATATGGACTTTGGCAAATTTTAAGCAAAAAAAACCTCCGCCGAAAAGCAGAGGTGTTTGTCATAAGTAAGGTTATCGCGCCAGCCAGCCGCCATCAACCGCGACGGTATAACCATTGATATAGTCCGATGCCGGGGAAGCCAGGAACACAACCGGCCCCATCAGATCGCTCGGCAGCCCCCAGCGGCCCGCCGGAATACGCTCCAGGATCGCCGCACTGCGTTCTTCATCCGCCCGCAGCTGCTGGGTGTTGTTGGTGGCCATGTAGCCCGGCGCAATCGCGTTGACGTTGATGTTGTGCTGCGCCCATTCGTTCGCCAGCAGGCGGGTCACGCCCATCACCGCGCTTTTCGACGCGGTGTAAGACGGCACGCGGATGCCGCCCTGGAAGGAGAGCATCGAGGCGATGTTAATGATCTTGCCGCCCTTCCCCTGCGCGATGAAGTGCTTCGCCGCCGCCTGCGACATAAAGAACACGCTCTTGATGTTCAGGTTCATGACGTCGTCCCAGTCGGTCTCGCTGAAGTTAATCGCGTCTTCACGACGGATCAGCCCCGCGTTGTTGACCAGAATGTCGATATGGCCAAACTCCGCCACGGCGCGATCCAGCAGCTCCGGAATGGCGTCAATTTTACGCAGGTCGGCGGTCAGGCTGAGAAAACGGCGGCCCAGCGCGGTCACGCGTTCGATGGTTTCCGTGGGCTCAACGATGTTGATCCCGACGATATCACAGCCCGCTTCCGCCAGGCCTAACGCCATCCCCTGGCCCAGTCCGGTGTCACACCCGGAAACCACGGCCACTTTACCCTGCAGAGAAAATGCATCCAGAATCATGTTTGTTCCTTACTCTTTCAGCGCCTGTCATCAACAGGCAGATGTATGCTTAACTGCCCGCGACTAGCGCAGATCCTTAACCGCGACGTGGTCCATGTCATCGAAGACCTGGTTTTCTCCAACCATCCCCCAGATGAAGGTATAGGCTTTCGTCCCCACGCCGGAGTGAATGGACCAGCTGGGTGAAATCACCGCCTGCTCGTTATGCATGACGATATGGCGGGTTTCCTGAGGCTGTCCCATCATGTGGAACACGCAAGCGTCTTCATCCATGTTGAAGTAGAAGTAGACCTCCATGCGGCGTTCGTGGGTATGGCACGGCATGGTGTTCCACAGATTGCCCGGGGCCAGTTCGGTCAGCCCCATGCTGAGCTGGCAGGTCTCCAGCACATCCGGAACGAAATATTTATTGATGGTGCGGCGGTTGCTGGTGAGGTTATCGCCCAGCGTCACGGGCGCAACGTCCGCAGGCGTCACTTTTTTGGTTGGATAAGCGGTGTGCGCGGGAGCGCAGTTATAGTAAAACTTCGCGGGCTTGCCGCTGTCGATGCTGGCAAAGACCACCTCCTTCGCCCCTTTGCCGACGTATAGCCCGTCGCGGTGGCCAATCTCGTAGCACTGGCCGTCCACGGTAATCGTGCCCGGCCCGCCGATATTAATCACGCCCAGTTCACGACGCTCCAGGAAGTAGCTTACGCCCAGCTGCTTGCCCACTTCACCGCCCACGGAGACGGTTTTCGCCACCGGCATAATGCCGCCCACGATAATGCGGTCGATGTGGCTATAGACCATGGTGTACTCATCGGCTTCGAACACCTGCTCAACTAAAAACTCGCTGCGCAGTCCCTGAGTATCCAGCGTTTTGGCATGCGCGCTGTGGATGCTTTGTCTGACGTCCACGGTAACCTCCAGATGTGGTCATGCCCGAAGGCAGAAATTAAACGAAACGACGTTTCGTTTTATGATGAGCACATACTAACGGCATAGAATAGGGTTTTCAATTGCAATTAAAACAACGTTTCATTTTTTATTTTTGTTTATAACAGAAATGACGCGCGGATCACGATTACTCCTCATGAAGAGAAGACCGCGATAAAAAAAACCTCCCGGAGGAGGTTTTTTCAGTGAGGAGAGATTAGCGTTCGATGGCGAGCGCCACGCCCTGTCCGCCGCCTATACAGAGGGTAGCGATCCCTTTGCGCGCGTTTCGCTTTTTCATTTCGTGGACCAGCGAAACCAGGATTCGGCAGCCGGACGCGCCAATGGGATGCCCCAGCGCAATCGCCCCGCCGTTTACGTTGACCCGCAGCGGATCCCACTCCAGCATTTTGCCGACCGAGATCGCCTGCGCGGCAAAGGCTTCGTTCACTTCAATCAGATCCACATCCGAAAGCTGCCACCCTGCGCGCTCCAGGCAGCGACGGGTAGCGTAGACCGGCGCAATCCCCATTAACGCAGGATCCACGCCCACGCTGGCAAACGCCTTAATGCGGGCCAGCACGGGGAGATCGAGCTCAAGGGCTTTGCTTTCGCTCATCATCATCACGGCGGCGGCACCGTCGTTAATGGAAGAGGCATTTCCCGCCGTGACCGAGCCCTGGGTTTCAAACGCGGGATTCAGTCTCGCCAGGCCTTCCGCGCTGGCGTCCGTGCGCGGCTGTTCATCGCTATCTATCACGATAACCTCGCCGTTCTGACGCTGCGTGCTGACCGGAACAATCTCGTCGCAAAAGCGACCGGAATCAATCGCGGCACGCGCTTTTTGCTGCGAACTGAGCGCATAGGCGTCCTGCAATTCGCGGCTAATGCCGTACTCGCGCGCCAGGTTTTCTGCCGTCACGCCCATATGATAGTCGTTGAACGCATCCCACAGCCCGTCATGCACGAGGCTGTCGAGCAGCTGGCTGTTGCCCAGCTGCGCCCCGGTACGGCTGTCGGTCAGAACGTGCGGCGCGCGGCTCATGTTCTCTTGTCCGCCAGCAATAACCACATCCGCTTCACCGCACTGAATGGCCTGGGTGGCGAGATGCAGCGCTTTTAATCCTGAACCACAGACGTCGTTGATGGTGATGGCGGATACGGTATTGGGCAGCCCGCCCTTCAGCGCCGCCTGGCGCGCAGGGTTTTGCCCGGCACCGGCCGTGAGAACCTGCCCCAGGATCACCTCATCAACTTCATGGGCGGCGATCCCGCTACGTTCCACCAGCGCTTTAACGACCACGCTGCCCAGGTCAACCGCCGAGTGACGCGCAAGCGCTCCCTGAAAACAGCCGATAGCCGTACGCAACGCACCCACTATTACGACATCTTTCATCACGACCTCTGTGTTAAATGACATGACGATAGTAGAGGATTGTTACTGGCAATTATCTTAATTGTTTAAAAATAGTGAGTTTAATCACAAGGATTAGCGTGCATCCTGCAGATACTGCCGCAGCCAGCTTCCGGCTACGCCGGGAGGGGATCGTTTATTCCACAGCAAATCAATGCCGATCGCCCGTGGCCAGCCGGGAACATTGAGCTGTACCAGCGACTTCGCGGCGGCGAATTCATCCACCAGCGCGCACGGCAGCACGCACCAGCCGAACCCCTGGACGGCCATGCTCAGCAGTAGCAGGTAGTTCGGCGCTGACCAGACGGGCCCGCGCGCGATCTCAGCCTCGCGCTCAAGGTAGGTGCTGAGCCTCAGCTCCCGCCAGCCGTGCAGCTCGTCGCTCTGCACCTCGTGTTGTCCGGCGAGCGGATGCGTGGTCGCGACGTATATCGCCATTCGGGTCTGCACCGGCAGCCGGGTAGCGCCAATATCCGTCGGGTAACCGTCTCGCGCTTCCGTCAGGCCCACCTGCGCGCGCTCCTTTTGCAGCAGATCGATCACGTCCTCTTCCTCGCCAATCAGGCATTCGAATTCCGTGTGGGGAAAGCGAGCGTCAAACTGCTTCATCAGATCTTCCAGCACGTCGGGGTTGAGGGTATCGGAGAGGACAAACGTCAGACGCGCCTCCGTTTGTGCCGTTAACGACACCGCCAGCTCATCCAGCCGCGTGCTGGCGGCGAGGATGGCCTGCACGTAGCCCAGCACCTGTTCTCCCTGGACCGTTAACACCGGCTGGCGCGCCGAGCGGTCAAACAGTTCGAACCCCAGATCGGCTTCAAGATTGGCAATGGAGGTGCTGATCGTCGACTGGCTTTTACGCAGCCGGCGCGCGGCAGCAGAAAAAGAGCCTGCCGCAACGGTCTCAACAAACGCGGTAAGGGCTTCAGGTGAATAGCGCATAAACTATCTACTTTATCGATGGATACCATCTTTAATATATCAGCTTTAGCGATAAAAATAGGCTGCATCAACGCCCATATCGGAGAATTAATGAGGTCTACACTATGCAACATCAGAATGCACTCCAACGTAAACTGCCGGAGCGGATCTTTCACGCTGTCTGTTTCGAAGGAATTGCCACCGCAATTCTCGCCCCCACGGCGGCGTGGCTGATGCAGCGCTCGGTGGTGGAGATGGGTGGGTTAACCATTATCCTGGCTACCACCGCCATGCTCTGGAACATTATCTATAACTTCGGTTTCGACCGTTTCTGGCCTGTCCAGCGGGTCAAACGCACGGCTAAGGTTCGCGCGCTGCACGCCCTGGGGTTCGAATGCGGGTTTATTGTGATCGGCGTGTCGATTGTCGCCGCCGTGCTGGGCGTGACCCTGCTTCAGGCATTCACGCTGGAAATAGGTTTCTTCCTGTTCTTCCTGCCGTACACCATGTTCTATAACTGGGCGTACGATACCCTGCGCGAGAAATTTCTTAAGCGTCGCCAGCAACGACGCGCTCTGGCAGGCTAAACCTCCACTGGCCGGACGTCCGTTCCGGCCAAACTCCGTCGAAGCAACTGCGCTCTCCGGGCATAACTATGGTAAATTGCACGCCATTCTGATGGTTTGTTAGTTGAAACGTTGCTCTAATGTCGAAAATTTGGTCAAAAGATGAGACTCTCTGGAGTTTCGCTCTCTATGGCACGGCCGTGGGCGCAGGAACGCTGTTCTTGCCCATTCAGCTGGGCTCCGCAGGCGCTATTGTCCTGTTTATCACCGCCCTCGTGGCCTACCCGTTAACCTACTGGCCGCACCGCGCGCTGGCGCAATTTATTCTCTCGTCAAAAACCAAAGGTCATGAAGGGATCACCGGCGCCGTCTCCCACTACTACGGTAAAAAGATTGGCAATCTGATCACCACGCTCTATTTCATCGCCTTCTTTGTGGTGGTGCAGATTTATGCGGTGGCCATTACCAACTCGTTAACCGAGCAGCTGGCAAAACACCTGACGGTGGATACCGCCGTTCGCGTGCTGGTCAGCCTGGGGGTGGTGCTGGTATTGAATCTGATCTTCCTGATGGGACGGCATATCACGATAAAAGTGATGGGCTTCCTGGTGTTTCCGCTGATTGCCTACTTCCTGTTTGTCTCGATCTATCTCACCGGAAGCTGGCAGCCCTCGCTACTCACCGGCCAGATGGCCTTCGATCGTCATACGCTGCACCAGGTTTGGATTTCAATTCCGGTGATGGTGTTTGCCTTCAGCCATACCCCGATTATCTCAACGTTTGCCGTTGACCGTCGCGAGAAGTTTGCCGACGGAGCCATGGATAAATGCAAGAAGATCATGAAGGTGGCGTACCTGATTATCTGCCTGAGCGTGCTGTTCTTTGTCTTCAGCTGCCTGCTCTCAATCCCGCCGTCCTATATTGTGGCCGCCAAAGAGCAGGGGGTAACGATCCTCTCAGCGCTGTCGATGATGCCTTCTTCTCCCGCCTGGCTCGGCATTTCCGGGATTATCGTGGCAATCGTAGCGATGTCGAAATCGTTCCTCGGCACCTATTTTGGGGTGATTGAAGGGGCGACAGAGATCGTGAAGTCGTCGCTGAATCAGGTGGGCATTAAAAAGAGCCGCGCCTTTAACCGCGCGATTTCCATAATGGGAGTGTCGTTAATCACCTTTGCGGTCTGCTGCATTAACCCGAACGCCATTTCGATGATTTACGCCATCAGCGGCCCGCTTATCGCCATGATCCTGTTTATCATGCCGACGCTGTCAACGTATCTGATCCCTTCCCTGAAACCGTACCGCTCCATTGGCAGCCTGCTGACGCTGATCGTCGGCGTGCTGTGCGTGTCGGTAATGTTTGTTGGCTAACCCCCTTTCATGCCCGACGTCTGTCGGGCATGCCTCTTAGTCCCGCCCCGCTGATTCCAGCGGAAAAGGTCTGTCCTGCACTACCGTTTTCATGACAAGCGTAGAGCGAAGGTGCTGCACGCCGGGCATGGCGGAGAGTTTCTCGTCATAGAGTTTCTGAAAAGCCGACAGGTCGCGGGTCACGACGTGCATCAGATAATCCGGATCGCCAAACAGACGCTGTGCCAGCACGATCTGCGGGATCTCTTCTACCGCCTCTTCAAACGCGCTTACCGCCTTTCGGTCACCCTCTTTTAGCGTCGCAAACACTATCGCCAGAAAGTTAAAGCCCATTTTGGCGGGGTCGAGGCTGGCACGGTATCCCGTTATGGCCCCGCTTTGCTCCAGCGCCCGCACGCGACGATGGCACGGCGAGAGGCTCAGATTCACCCGTTCAGCCAGCTCGGTCAGGGATAAGCGGCCATCAGACTGTAGCTCCGCAAGAATTTTTCGATCGATGCTATCCATGTGGAAGATTTTCTCATTTTAACCGTGTTATGAGCATAACATTGAAAGCCTATTTCGCAGGGTTAGCGATATTCTTTTTCTCAACTTTGACGCACTGCGGGAGTCTTCAGGACGATGGAAATGAGTATTGTGGCCGGCTTTTGGGTGGTTTCTTTTCTGCTCATCATGACGCCGGGTGCCGACTGGGCCTACGCCATTAGCGCCGGGATTAACGGGAAACGCGTTGTCCCGGCTGTGATGGGGTTGATGTCCGGGCATCTGTTAGCCACGCTGATTGTGGTGGCTGGCGTGGGCGTACTGATTGCTCAACATCCGCTGGCGTTAACCGGGCTGACCCTCGCGGGGGCGATATATCTCCTGTGGCTTGGCATTACGCTGTTACGTCACCCCGCCGCACCGGAAAAGGCCACCCACCACGTGGGAAACTGGAGACAGTGGGCGGTGAAAGGGCTCTGCATTAGCGGCCTTAACCCGAAAGTTTTTTTGCTGTTTCTGGCGCTGCTTCCGCAGTTTACAGATCCGGCCGGAAGCTGGTCGATAGCGATGCAGATGTCCGCGCTTGGCGTGATGCACCTGGTCACCTGCACGCTGGTCTATCTGCTGGTGGGGTATGGTTCGAGAGCGGTGCTGGCGACCCGGCCGCAGGCGGCGCGTCTGGTGAGCATGGCATCGGGAGGGATAATGGTGCTGATCGCGTTGATACTGCTGTTTGAACAGATGAGATAAAAAAACACCGGCCATCGCCGGTGTTATTTACGCCCGAATATCGTCATATTCCCGCGTATTATCAAACTCATGCTTGGCAAACGGGCACAGCGGAATAATTTTGCGGTTCTCACCGCGCATCTTCTCCACCACTTTCGCCACCAGCCGTTTGCCAACGCCCTGCCCCTTCAGGCTCGGATCGACATCGGTGTGCTCAATGATGCTCAGGTGCTCGCCGGTCGGCACGAAGACAATCTCTGCGACCTGATTGCCGTCTGCATCATTCACGTAAAACTTGTTATGGCCTTCCAGAATATCCATGGTTCCTCGCTTATTTTTGGCGGTACTTCAGCGCACCGCTCGGGCAGGTATCAATCACGCTTACAACCGTTTCCACGTCTACTTCGTCGGGAATAATCCACGGCTTGCGTTTCAGATTAAACAGCTTTGCGCTTCCACGCACGCAGTTACCGGAGTGTTTGCAGATCCCGGTGTTGAAGTAAACGTCAATTTTCTCGCCGGTATAGGCCCGGTAACCCGCATCCAGTAGTTCTTTATCCATGACATTGCCTCTGTAATTATTCTCGTGCTGAATGAAGCATAGCCTTACGGGATCCTGATAGCTATCTCGAAAAGCCAGCTCACAACGCTTATCTTGCCGGATTGCGTCCCCCTGCGTACGTGGATGGCTGCGCATACAGGCTGTTTTATATATAAAGCGTGAACTAGCGTTCTATTCCCGGTGAGATGTTTAAAATTAAACAAGTTTAATCTGAAGATATGCCTGTCGTTTACGATAATGTCCGCTCTGCTTATTTAACACGAGTTACCCATGAAGACACGGTCATTATTACTGACTCTGCTCAGCCTCAATTTATTAACCGCCTGCAGCGCTTCTGCGCCAGATAAGGTTGAACAGATACACCATATGCAGGTCCCGCTAGTTTTACCGGGAGAAAAACCGCCTGCCGTTCCGGCATCGCATATTGCAGCGCTTTATCAAGAGAATAAAGTACAGATAGACAGATTGTCAGCACAGCTGAAATCAGAATATTTACAGCACGCTACCGCGAAGGATATTTTCACCGAAGACAGCTCCGTTCAGCCAGTCTACGCCTCACTGACAAAACTGGAACAGCTTGAACTGATTAATCAGCAATACCTGAAAGATAAAAACGTTATCGGCCTGCAAAAGATTAAACTTGCTCTTGAGCCTTTAGTCACTTAAATGGCACAAAGCCCAACTGCTGAGCAGTCGGGCTTTTATCATTGAGAGGCTAACAACGATTAATCGTGCTGTCCAAAACGCCATGTCAGACCTGCCGTTACGGAGCTTACGTCGCTGCTGACGCCAATCTGGTTGGCATTACCCACATTGCTTACCCATTGATATTCGAGGCGGCCAGCCAAATTTTTGTTGAATGCATACTCCGTCCCTACCGCGGCAAGCGGGCGAACGCCTGTATCGAAACGATTGTGACCACTTACATCAGATTCTGCGCGATAGGCCATCGCCCCGGCGCGCCCATAGATATCCCAGCTGTCGGTCACGGCATAGCTGGCTTTTAAGGACATCTGCAGCCCCTGGCTTTTCATTTGTGCGCCCGCGCTATGGTTACCTTTCATCTGCATATTTCCTAAATAATCGTAACCACCTTCTACTGCCAGCCAGGGTGTCATCTGATAGCCAGCGTAAACCCCGCCACCGACGTTATCATGATCGATATTATACTGGCTGGAGCCATTGTTATTATCGCTCGCTTTAGAACCGGTGCTGGCGTCAAAATAGTGTGACCAGCCGAATTTAGCCCCGCTATACCATGTACCTGTATCTGCAGCTGCAAATGCAGTTGTGGCTGTGAACGCGTTAGCAATAATTAATGCGAAAAGTGTCTTCTTCATACAAATCCCGTTTACTCTGTTGAATAGTTTCAGTGAGCAAACGATATAGACAAACGAGAACAACGTGAAATGCTTTTCTGTTTAATTTTAAATTTTAGAACGACTCCGGTAAATTTCCAACCTCCATTAAATACCCGCCGCGCTTAAATGCGATATATTGACCTTGCTTAAGCGCCGATAATACGTTGAGAATACTGCTGCGTGAAAGAAGCGTGCGGTCCTGAATATATTCCAGAATGCTGGTTCGCATACGTGCCTCTTCGGGCAGTAATATCATCTCCTGCAGATAGCTACGAATCACGGAATAGGTACGTTGCTGCACGACCTGCGCATCACGATAGATGAGATACGCCGTATGATACGACAGCAAGGCCGCAACATCTTCCCAGACGCCCTGCTCGCGAAATAGCGCAGCTGCTTCATCTGCATCAGCACGTAAAATGATGGACTCTCTTTCCGCACGTAATATATGACCCTGTGTCGGCTGGATCATCTCGGCAATGCCGAACAGATGAGGCTCGAAAACGGTCACCAGGAGCAGGCCATCAGATGCCCGCAGCAAAGAAAGCTCACCCTCCTGAAAAAGATACATTTGCTGATGGCCTTTGTGTTTCCAGGTGATCCGCTTGCGCGGGACGAGCTTTACTTTATCCGCGATCGGCTCAAGGATGGCCGTCAGACGTTCAATGGATTGCTCAGGCCGAACGGGAGGTAAAATATTCATGACACCACCTTTTAGCGTTGGGTAATGGCCAGTATAGTCTACAACGGTCAATGCTCAGACAAGTATAAGGGGAGAAGTGATATCAGATGGAAAAGCATGAGTAAAAAGAAATTTTGTTTATTTTTGAATTTCACCTTCAGAACAGAGGTAAATGTAACGGATATCTGCCGCGAGTCAGTGCATTACTGAGATAAACTGGCTAGACTGTTGTCGCGCACATAGTTTCCCAATCTGAATTTTTCAGAGTCGCTTTTACATTCCTTGCCAGTATTATCCTGGCCGTATTCCTCGCAGCTTTGTCAAAATTGACTACAACTCATTTATCTTCAACTCAAAAATATCGCGATTGTTCTTCAGATCGAGCTTACGCATTGCTTGCCTTTTCTGAGAGCTAATCGTTTTAACGCTGCGGTTTAAACACTCGGCTATTTGCGTTACGCTCAGACCCTTTTGTAGATATTTCATAACGGTCTTCTCTTTTACCGACAAACGATTACTTACAAACGGAACATTATCTTGCATAACTATATTGCATTTGCTGTTATTATTTGACTCATTATTAAGCATTCTTCGAACACGGTGAAGTAAAATGAGAAAATTTTCTGCCGGTAACGTTTTACAGAAATACCCTGCAATCATTGGAGAACATTGCTCAGCGATTTTTTGATGTGAAACACTATCCCCCATCAAAACCAGGGCTGAGTCAGTCAGCTGTAGAGATAACTGCTCAACCAGTTCAAGAATATTGCTTTCACCGTCTGGCAGCGAACAATCTAACAGAAGTATATCTGCCGGCCCTAAGCTCAACGAGAAAAACAACTCCTCGCTGGTTCGGCACATATCTAACACTTCCAGTAAAGGTTCCGAATCTATTAGCTGTTTCACGCCGTTATGAAAAATAGGGTGATCATCAAGAATAATGATATTTTTGGTCATCATAATTACCTTATTTTAGTCTATCCTTACATTAAAAAACGCTATTACGAGAGGCATGGCTCAGCGAAATTTTTTATAGTAATGGCTGTTCCTGCCAGAGCTTCACATAGCACTGATGATTTTTATTTTTAATACCAGGGTTGCACCAAGCGGAATTAGAGGCTGAGCTCCCGCCTCGCCAAAGGCCTGCTCTGGCGGCAGAATGATTTCGAGTTCGCTGCCAACGTTACTCTGGCTTATAATTTTGCTCACTGCCGGAAGCAATGTATCGATTTTAAGCTGCTGAATTTCATTCAGCTCACCGCTGTTATCAAATACGGTGCCATCGGCTAATTTCCCTGTAATAAGCATTTCAGCTGTGCTGTCAGCGCTAAGTTTTGCTCCCTCCCCTTTTTTAATGACGAAGTAATAGGCGCCATCCATCTCTTTCATTCCTGAACGATTTTGTGTCTTTTTAATCAGCTCTTCACCGAGCTTCTTCTGCTGACTGGCCGTCTGTATTTGCTGCTGCTGTTGTTCGGCCACTTTTTCATTAAGCTGGCGGTCAAGATCGCTTACCAGTTCGGCAATTTCATCTTTTGGTAACGCGATACGTTGGCCGAAAGCATCTTTCAGACCGGCAAGCACCATCGGGCGATCGGGTTCAATACCCACCTCCTGCTGCGAACGTAAAACGCGTACTATATCGCTGGCAAACGCCACGCCGTTGGCATAGGAAATTTTTTGTTCGCGGGTCTGAGGCTTAACAGCCTGCTGTTTTTCGGTCAAAACGTTGTTTTCAGCCTTCAGCGCTTCGATTTGTTGCGACATCGCGAGAAGGCTGTCCTCTTTTTCCTTCAGCCGATCGGCAAACGCAGACTGGGTTATTGCGCGGGAATCCTCCAGCATTTGATGGGCGGCAACTTTTGCGCGTAACTCCGCCAGCTCCCGATCGGAATTGTCGTGCTGCGCTTGTGCTTCGGCCAGCGCTCGCTGTAGCGCATCCAGCTTCTCGCGCTGAGCCGTCATTGCATCCCTGTCAACCTCTGATGAGCTCAGCTTATTTTGCAAAGATTGAACTTCCCCTGCGTGCTTATCCAGCGTCTCTTTGTAGAGGCGCTGCTGTTCTGAAAGTGATTTTTCCAGCGCCTGCACGCGCTGATTCTCCTTCGCCTGTCCGGTTGTTGCGGGTCGCAGAGAAGGCGTTCGGGCAACCGGAGGCTTAATCCACGGTTGCTTTTTCTCCGTATCATCAAACAGTGAATAAGGAATGGTATTATCCGAGTTGTAGCCTGTCAGCGCGGGCTCAGCTGCATTAATCCGTGGGGCCAATACCAGCGCAGCAATGCAGAAACTGAGTCTGGTCAATCTCATGTTTGTCATTCTGCGCTCCATGATGTTGAGTTATTTACAAGAAGTTGCTCTGCCAGTTGACGGGCTTTTAACGCTTTCCCCTGCCGCGACGCTTCTGCATACATACGTAACTTCATTTTTTCCGCTGTTCGTTTCAGGCGCTCATCGCGGCTGTTATTGACTGCCGCGTTGTACCAGGCAAAAGCCAGCTCTGGCTGTGCAGAGACCCCTTCTCCGGCCTGGTACGCCCCCGCCAGATTAAACTGCGCAAGGGCGTTGCCTTGCTTTGCCGACTTGCTGTACCAGGTGAATGCCTGGCGCACATCTTTTTTTACGCCTGCCCCCTGGGTATACGCGGCGCCCACATCATTTTGTGCCTGTGCATCGCCCTGCTGAGCTGCCATGAGTAGCCACTTAAACGCCTTCTCAGGATGAACGTTCAATAAACCTGAACGATAATGACGGGCCAGTAATTGTTGGGCACTGATGTTTCCCTGTTCAGCGGAGGCTTCTAACCACCGTCGACCCTCAGCGGGTTGCTGTTCCAGAAGGAGCCTGCCAAGTAGAAATTGGGCTTCCGCCTGATGTTTCTCTGCCGCAGCACGCAGCAACGGTTCGGCTAATGCATCCTTTCCGGCAGAAAACAGCCAGGCCCCGCTACGTTGCTGAGACAGCACATCGCCACGCCCGGCCTGTTCATGAACAGCCGCCACCTGCTGATTAAATTCATTGAGCAGTGCAGGTTGAGGTGTTTTTTCACGCTCAACAGGGTGTGAGTTGCAGCCAGTCAGGAAAAGCATACCCAGCATCGCTGTTACGCTTTTCATGGGTTAATCCCCTCGTCTGCTTGCGACACGATAGATTGATACAAGGCGATATGAATTGCCTGGCATTCCCGCGCGAGCTGAGCCTGAAATATGCTATCTACTACGCTCTTTATGTCTTCCTGAACTTTATCCCGCGTCAGCAAATACTGGGCACTGTTATTTAACAACACCGTTAATGTTCCGTTATGCTTTTCAAAACGTGCCGCATCGTATTGTTTCAGGGCTGCCAACTCATCCTGACAGCGTTGCAGTGGCTTTGCGTCCTCAGCGGCCTGTGTTAAGGTGGTTGAAGGGGTACCTGAATGACCGGCGCAGCCAGCCAGCATCAGTACGCCACAGGCGAACATGAGTCGTCTGGAGTCAGCAGTTAAAAGCATCATATTAACTTCCGTATATTGGGGCTGATTTTATTTGCTGAATATTTCGAAATGCGTTCCGACTCTGTCAGCTTTCAATTAATACAGAGCACGCAGAAATTTCGCTTAAGTCGTTTAGCTTCAGCAAATAGAGATAATTTATTTTCTAACTTTAATAATATATGTTTTTAGTTAGTGAATGTGCCGATGCAAATCATATGAAAAAGCTCACTATTATCGGAACAAGAGCACTCTCAAAACCTGTACAAGACAAACAGGTGGACATGCTTTTTGTTACAAAGCAGAACAGTTCACGGGCCGTGCGGAAGAATGAAATTGCTGCCTTATGATTTAGCATACGCCATCTGGCTGAAGGGCTTCATTTTGACCTGCAAAAAAAGGGACTCCGAACGATCTTTATTCAGAAAATACCTTATACTTGTATCCATTTGTCAGAGTAAACAGAGTGATTTGAGATGAAGGATTTCGCAAAAAAAAATATCTCCATTACCTTGCTGGACGATCACTTTTTAGTCTTACGTGGATTACGCGATGTGTTAACCGAAAATCCAGCATTCAACGTAACGGGCACGTTCACCACAAGCGACGAGTTTTTCAATCATCTAAAATCCACACCTTGCCATGTTGCAATCGTGGACTATGAGCTGGCTCCATCGGATGTGGATGGGTTAAATCTCATCAAAACCCTTCACCGCCGCCATCCCAATATCGCCATTTTGGTGGTATCTGCACACTACAATCCTGCCACAGTCGCGCTTTCTCTTCGCAGCGGAGCAAAGGGATTTATCGGTAAAAACCGTCCATTTGAGGAGCTGAGTAAAGCGATAACCGAGTTGACGGCCGGGCGAATCTATCTTGAACCTGAAATGACCCAACGTCTTGCTGAACAGCAGCACCACGGAGAAGTGCTCATCAATGGCAACCTGAGCACCGACAATATTAAGCACGCGGTGTCGTTAAAAATGCTCTCGCCCAAGGAGCAGGAGGTCATTCGCTGCTTCCTGACCGGTATGACGGTTACCGACATTGCCGAAAAATTTTCCCGAAGCCTTAAAACGGTCAGTGGTCAGAAGCAAAGTGCAATGCGTAAGCTGGGCCTGAAAGCTGACCATGAGCTGTTTATCATTAAAGATGAGTTGCTGAAAGGTGGCGCTTAAGCTGTTCAATCCAGCGCTCGCCCTCCGTCACTGAAGGAATATTATCCTCGCGCATTTGTTGCTCAAATGCCGCGGCGCACTCAGCCAGCGCATGTTGTGCATAGACCTTCGCTGCGCCGTGTAAACGGTGAATGTGATGTAGCATCCAGCGAGCATCCTGCTGTTTTAGCGCCTCGGCGAAGCCCGCAATGTCCTGTAAAAGCCAGGAGGCAACCTCACCCTCCGGCCTTACATCTACAACCTCTGTCGACATGGTGCCAGCCGTCTGGCACCAGCGCATGAGCATTGAAGACAGACACGAGAGCCGCAAAGGTTTGGTCAGCAAGGCCTGCATACCACTGTTCAGACATTTCTGCTGATGCGCTGAGCCACTCAGGGCAGAAATTGCCACAATCGGCGTTCTCTCAAGACCCTGAGCGCTTTCAAAGGCACGTATCCGCCGCGCGACTTCATAACCATCGATATCCGGAAGGTTGCAGTCAAGCAAGATGACATCGTAATAATTTTCCTCAGCAAGCAACGCCAAAGCTTCCATGCCCTCTCCGGCAATATCATAGTGACAGTTAAGCGCCCCCAGCTGTGCTGCCATCATCGCCTGGTTAGCGGGGTGATCTTCTACAATCAGAACGCTGGTGCCTTTTACGAATTCTCGCACGGTGGCAGATTCGCTAACATCTTCAACGGATACGTCACAGAAAATAACCGGCAGTTCAACGATAAAAGTCGCCCCTTCTCCCGGTCTGCTGGTGCAACTTAATCGCCCCCCCGCTAATTTCACCAGTTCTTTGCAGATATACAATCCCAGGCCGCTGCCGCTGTACGAGCGCGCGGCTGAAGAATCTGCCTGCGTCCAGGCGTCAAAGAGCGTCAGCTGGGCCTCAAGCGGAATGCCAATGCCCGTGTCGCAGACGGTAAAACGTAATCCTTCCGTATTGTCATAAGGTTCTGCAGAAACGAGGAGCGTGACGCTGCCTGCTTCGGTGAACTTAATGGCGTTCGACAACAAGTTACTTATTACCTGACGTAAGCGATGTGCATCACCCACTATCCACTGCCGCTCAAGCGTCGTATCCAGCGTCACATTCAGCGATAATCTCTTTTGAGCTGCCAGGGGACGATGCACTGCCACCAGATCGTCTACCAGTTTTTTCAGTGAAAAGCCTTGCCTGTTCAGGACAAGCTGACTGTGCGACAGCTTGCTATGGTCGAGAATGTCGTTCAGCAAGTTCATTAAATGCGTTGATGAGCTGTGCGCAAGGGCGAGATACTCATTGCGCTGTGAAGGGGTGCCGGGCAGCCGTAGTAGCTCCAGGGCCGCAATCATCGCATTCATCGGGGTGCGGATTTCATGGCTCATCACTGCCAGAAACTGACTCATGCGCGCCTCGCTGGCGACAGCACGTTTGCGGTGCCATAGCGCGCGCCACAGCGCCCATGCGAGACCGAGCAGAAGCAGAGCAATGAGCGAAAGTTCCAGCTGGTAAAGGCCGAAAATCATGCCTGCAGTCATCTTTCCAATTTTGAGATCGCCAATCCACTGGCTGAACATGGCGTCTGTTCGGCTTGCTGGCATCTCGCCCAGCGCTTTATCGATAATGGTTTTCAGCAAAGGCAATTCGGGCAGCGTCCCCATGTGCAGGCCCGCCACTAGCGAGGGGAGTTGTCCGGAGACCACCAGCTTACTGCCCAAACTGCGGTAAAGCAGCGGACGAATGATGAGATCGGCACCGATGGCAACATCGGCTTCCCCTTCCCTTACGCTTCGCAACAGAGCAGGCATATCCTCCTGAGGAAAAAGATGAATCTCAGGATGGAAGCGGCGTAGCCAGCGCTCATAGTCACTGTCCTTACGAACCGCTACCCGTTTACCGCGCAGATGCTCAAGAGTACGTAAATTACTGGCATCATCTCGTGCGATCATCAGTGCATTCGTGGTGATCCAGCGCTGGCTGAAAAGCCATTTTGCACGTTCTGTGTCTGTCATCAGGGACGGTGCGAGATTGGTAACCAGCGCGGCCTTCCGGGGCTCTTCGGCCAGCTTAAAACGCAGCCCGGTCATCTTCTCAATCTGGTCGAGATACGCGCGGCTCAGGCCGAAGTGCCTGCCCCGATCGCTATAATCAAGCGGCCACTCCTGCTGCACGCTATAGCTAATCACGGGGTTTGCCACCATCCAGGCATGCTCTTCCTCACTGAACAGCGATGTGGCCCGAGCGCTGGTACTCAGGAGGGACAACGCCATTACAATTAATAAAGTTGCAATACGGGAGGGCATAACCATTTTCTCACTTTGCTACCACAGATGTTCGTGTAAATGAGTAGCAATTGAACAGAAAATGTTCTCACCCTAACTACGAGAGCACTCTTAAATCATTAGTCTTTAACAGGATTTAGGGGCGAACAAAGCGCCCATAATTGCTGACGCCACTGTTCAGGACGCCACTGCTCAGGGGGCAATTCGGCTCGCAAACTTTTTTCAATTGATTCAGCATATTCCGCCAGAGCGTGCAGCTGGTACATCAGCGCCACGCCTTTTATACGATGAATATGATGTATCATATGACGAGTTTGCTGCCGCTCGCTTGCCGCATAAAAATCCTGCACATCCTCCTGCAATGACTGCCAGACATCTTCCGAGAGCTGGAGGGGTATTTCATCTCTCACCGCTCTTATATCAGCAGGCTGAAACCACTTTTGTAACTGAGCGGCGAGTTCACCTAACCGGATCGGTTTTGTCAGTACCGCATCCATCCCGCTTTCACGGCAGCGGGCGAGATGGTTGGCAGACTGCAGAGCAGAAATGGCGATAATGATTGATGGGTCACGCTGCTGCTGCTGTTCTAACAGCCTGACTTTTCGCGACACGGCATATCCGTCCATTCCCGGAAGCCCGCAATCCAGCAGAATGACATCGTAATAATTCTCTTCCTCTAACAGCGCAAGTGCACTTTCTCCGTCTTCAGCCAGCTCGTAATGGCAAGCTAAAAGAGTAAGCTGCTCAGCCAGTAATTGTCTGTTCGCAAAATGATCTTCCACCACAAGCACTGCACACTTTCCGGCGAAATCGGGTAATGCCTGCAAATGAGAGCTACTGCCCCCCTCAACGGCTGAAACTGTCTGCAGTGGCAGAGTTATTGTTACCGTTGTGCCTTTTCCTGGAGCGCTTTCTAGCTGAATCGTCCCCTGCATCTGTGTCACCAGGGAGCGGCTGATGTATAAGCCAAGGCCGCTGCCACCCGCCTGAGGCTCTCCCTGTTGCCACGCCTGCATCAACTTTTTCTGCAGCGCTGGCGGAACGCCTGTTCCACTATCCTCGACGCAAATACGGAACTGCTGTTCTTCATCACTGACTCGCAACTTTACGCTGCCGCTGTGAGTAAATTTGATGGCATTAGAAATGATATTATTGACTACCTGCCGCAGACGATGCGGATCGGAAAGGATCCATTGGAACGGTTCGCTACGGACATCCTCAAAGATTAGCGATAATCCTTTACGCTCGGCGGCAGGCCGCTGGCTGTCGATAACGGCCTCCAGAAGCGCGCCTGGATCAACAGGCTCAAGGGCAAGCGCCAGACTATTCTGGTTGCTTTTCTCATGGTCGAGTACGCTGTTCAGCAGTTCCATTAGTTCCTGCGAAGAGGCATAGGCGAGGTCGGCATACTTCTGACGCTTATCGCCACTGCTTTGCTGTAACAACTCCAGCGAAGCAATAATGGCATTCATCGGCGTACGCACTTCATGACTCATTACGGCGAGGAACTGGCTTTTATACTGCTCGCTTCGGATAGCACGACGTCGTGAAACCCAGGCGAACCGCATGGCAATAAGTAACAGCACGATCAGGACACCAATCACTATCAACGGGTACCGATATTGCCATAACACAAAAAGCAAAGTCGGCGTTCCGATATCCACCACGCTGACCCAATGCGCAAATAAACGTTCAGCATCACGCGCGGTGATATTCGCCATGACGCTGTTGAGAATGTCCCGCAGTTCAGGATAAGCAGGGTCAATGCCCATATTCACGCCGCTGACCATTTCCGGAATCTGCGCTACGATGCCGAGATGATTAATATAGTGGCGCTGCAAAATGGGCAACACCACCAAACCTGAAGCAATAGCGGCCACGTTCTCACCCGACTGAACAGATTTTAATGCGCTAACCACATCGGGTTTGACGCTTAGCCGTATGGCAGGATAGTGCTGCCGGATCCACTGTGCGTATTCACCGTCTGCCGAGACGGCTATCCTTTTGCCCTGCATCTGGCTGAGCGTGCGCACCTGAACCTGATCTTTTGTGGACACGATAATGGGCATGGTATTAATCCATGGAAAGGTCAGAAGCCACCGCTTACGCTGTTCATCGCTCAGTAAATTGGCAGTAACAGCGCTGTCCATCATTGGCTTTTGCTCGCCGGTTTGCCCGGGAGGAACATAGATAAAGGTGATGCCGGTGCGCCGCGTGACTTCATCCAGCACTTCCCGGCTTAGCCCGGTATGCTTACCGTCACGCACGGATTCCTGAGGCCAGAGGTTTTTGACGGTGTAGAACACGCGCGGATGGGCATCGATCCAGGCTTGCTGCTGGGATGAAAATTGCTGTTTCGCCATGCACGGTAAGGATACCGCCACCAGCACAATCAGGAACCACCAACGTAGCATTCGCTATCCTTCACAGACCTGGACGTCATCTCCTACTGTATAGAATTTTAAGCAAGTAAAGTAGAGCGAGTAAAAGAATTGCCGGATTTGCGTTTATTTAAGGCCAGCAGCAGCCTGCAAAAGGCAACGCTAATGAACAGTTTTTCTGTTTATTGTAGCGACTTATGGCAACGGCACACTGGAGCCATTTAGCGCGTTATGATGTTGCAAAAAACTCCGGTCCGAACTGAAACCCAGTTTGCGCATTGCCGTCTGCTTCTGACCACTGATGGTTTTTATGCTGCGTTTAAACTTATCGGCGATTTCTGAAACGCTCATACCGTCGATGAAGCATTGAATCACCTCCTGCTCTCTCGGTGACAAAAGTGAAAAGTCCAGCGACGGCTGTTTAGCACTGTTACCAAAAGGCGGCAGATGGTGCGTGAGCTCGGTATTGAACAGCTGGGTCAATTCCAGCGCCATCTCAGGCATAAGATGAATTTGTCCGCTCGCGACATTGCCGACTGCACGGGCTAACTCCTCCGTATGCATGCTTTTACTGATAAATCCTTTGGCGCCTGCATGCAAAGCCAGCAGCACGGTAGCGCTGTTGTAAATGGCAGAAATCACAAGGACTGCCAGCGTCGGATACTGCGTCTGGAGTAAACGCAGCAGGCTGATGCCATCCATATCGTCGGGTGCGAGGGCAAAATCCATCACCAGAACGTCTGCGTCTAAGCTTGCCAGCTCTGCCAATAAGTCACTGCTATGAACATAGCGGCCAACGACCTGGAAGTCATTCGGCTTATTCAGTAGTGCGTACATGCCATGAAGGGCGATCGCCTGGTCATCAATAATGACGATTCGGGTACGATTGAGGGGATTATTACCCATGGTGACGGGTTCCTTTTATTAATGAATTTTAATCCCCAGGTCACGTTACTGGCCTGGGGATTAAATGCATATCAGCTTTTTGTATTACGTTTGCAGCTAAAATCGCCAATCATTAGCGTATCGTTCTCACGTTTATAATCCTTGAGGTCGAATTTAACCGTGCAGAGCTCTTTATCGCGAGCATGAACGACCACCTCAGGCGTGTGTTCGTGCATATCCATGATGAAAAAGCCGTCATTCTCTGTGATACCCTGGCCGGCATGATTAACCAGTTTCGCGCCGGAGAGCGGCGTCCCGTTGTGATCCAGTACGCGACCAATTAACGTTAGCGTTTTCATCACGCGTACTTTGCTGTGCGCGACACCACCTTTATTCAGGTGATAAGGCAGTTCCGCGGGCCAAATTTTCAGCGGCGGCGCATCGCGACCGTCGAAATCAATTTGCAGCTGGCCCGGTTTATATGCCGTGGTCGGAATAAAGTTACGTCCGGCTCGCAGCGTACTGCTACCTCCCTGGCTGTCCCGGGTTTTCAGGCGCACATCAGGATCGTCACTCTCCACATCAACGATAATGCCGGTTTTATTGCCATACGCATCCGGGCTATGGCTCACTGAAACCTTCCCTCCCCCCACGGCCAGGGTATTGTTCATGTTAAGGCCGCCGCTGAAAGCCTGTCCTTGCGAAGAATGATTGGCGTACGCGGTGCCGCTGGCGTAGAGACCTTCAAATCGGGTGTAAAGATTGGTGCTGACGCCGAACTTATCGCCGGTGACGCCTGCGCTCACGTCTTTAAACACGCTCTCTTCAAAACTCTGGCTGACGCTGGCCGACGCAAACAGATCGCGCCCGCCTTTGTTGTCGTTACGACTCCCTAAACTGGCGCTGACGCTCCGGTTTTCGCCACCCAATGCCAATGAGAGGTTAAGGCTGGCGCCACGATTACGCTTCTGAGCACCTTGCATGTATGGACGGTCGTAGGCGTTCAGACTTAACGTGACCGGCGTATCTTTTATTTTCATGCGCGTGCGCCAGGTCGCATCCACACCGACGCCATTCTCGCGACTGTAATGCGTGCCGCGCAGCGAAAGTGAATCGCCATTGCCGAGCCGCTGATTGATCGTTGCGCTGCTATTTTGCTGACGACCAGGTGAATTACGGCTCTTACTTTCCTGATACCAGCTCTGATTGTGGTTAAACATCAGGCTTGTTTGCTGGCCCAGCCTCCAGTTTAATTGCGTGTCGTAGCGCGATCCCCAACGATCGCTGCTTCCTGCGCTGCCGTATAATTGAATATTTTCCGCGGCCTGCACATCCGCAGATACGCCATATTGCTTGCCCTCTGCAGCATGTTGTGCAGCGGCGCCCAGTACCACTTTTGGGTGCGCCATATAGTTGACGCTGGCCCCAAGAGCGGGCTCGCCTTCATTATTTTTATAGCGGCTATTGCCGAGCTGCTGCTCCATGCCGGCATACGCTGAGTATTGCCAGCGCTTATTTGGATTGCGCCAGTTCGACGGCTTATAAATAGTTTCAGTGCTGCGGCTAATCTCTTTACCCGCTTCAACAATGCGCACTTCTACATCATAAATGCCGCCAGGCAGAACGGTGGTGTCGAGCTGCTGTAATCCTGGTGCAACCGGCTGACTATTAATCAGAACGCCGTCGCGAAAAATTTCAGCGACAGAGTCCCGATTCGCCGTAACCATGACCGGGTAAAGGCTGGCCTGCCCGGTTTGGATCAACAGCGTGTCGGATGATGCCAGCATGGCCCCCGCCACCGTTTGCACGCTGCTGCCACCCGGCATGTTCGGCTGGCGCAAAATACCCTGGCTATCCGGCTGGAACAGACCCGCTCGTAAGACCTGATCCGGGTATTCCCGCTGAACAAACAATGAGCTCACACGTGCTTCCGTTTGGCTGTTTTCGATATCGCTCCGGCTCAGCTGACCCGCGGCAATCCCCGTCCAGTTACCGAGGCTGCTTTCCAGGTTCAGGTTCTGTGAACCCGACCACGGCTGCTGTTCACCACCGATTAAATTCAGCTGATTACGCAAAATCAGCCCGCTGCTGCCACCTTCCGGCAGCGCAACATGGCGTTGCTCGCCTTGTACCGCGAGAGCCTCCGTTGTGGCAATCGATAGCGTGGTATTTACAAGGTTATAGTAAAGACTGACTAACCCCTGCGGGCACTGCTTATCACAGCTTCCCAGAGAAACGGGTTTACTCAGCGCCTGCGCCCAGCGGCTGCGCGTGGCAGGTGGAAACTGACTCTCGTTTGACTGGATGAAGTTAATAAGCTGTACCGTTTTTTCCGTCGATAACAAAATCATGGCGTCACCCAGGTATTGACCATCGAGTTCAATACGAGTCATCAAAGGCGCATTAAAGAAATGAGAGCTAAAATCTTCAGGCAGATTTTCTGTCTGAGAGATCAAGTCTTCCATTGGCAACGCCGCGGCCTGCAGAGACATCAGCGTAAATGCGATAACCGTTGCGAGGCGAGTTTTTGAAGATAACGTCATGAGTTTGTCCGCTAAAAAAGGACGCCTGCGCGTCCTTTAATGTGTCAGGAAGGTAACGGATTAAGGCAATTCAAAATCAAACATCATTTTGACTGCGCCGTTATAATCACCCGGCGCGTAAGTTGGCGTGCCGGTTGGCGTAACGGTTAACGGCAGTGACTGCGTCGTATTTGTAGAGGCGTTGATAATTTCAACCGCGCTTGTTGCTCCCACCGGCAGAGCAAGGTTGTTAATTGAAACCGTCAGCGGGATCGTTTGGGTGCCATTTGATAAGGCGGCAGCGGAATCCAGATGCGCGGTAATTTTGCCAACGTTATTTTTGGCCAGCAGGGTGGTGCTCACATCCTCCAGCTTTTCGTTTACGTTGTCCCATGCCATTGTTTGTGTCGTGGTACCAAAGGCGGGATCCTGAAACTCAACAAAATATTGTTGAGCAGGAATGTTAGCCTCCAGCTGAAACTGCAGTTCCGTTTGGTCATCTGCGATCGCGGCGGAGCTAGTGGCGAGCAGTGCAGCGAAAATAGTTTTATTTGAATATTTCATTTAAATATCTCATGTTAAATTAATGGTCATCCGAATGTTTTCGGCGTTTTCTTACGTCCTTCCAGCAAGGTAAATTGCCAGATTTTTTTCATTTCTTTCCGGAGTTGATGCTGCTTCCCGGGCAAGAGAATAATGGATGCGCTTTCCGAACAACTATTTCCGGCGCACTGTTTAATATTGTCCAGCACTACGGTGCTATTACCGTTATTACGAATAGTGATGCTACTTCCTTCACTCTGAATGGTAGTGTTAAATATTGAGTTTTTTGGCCGCACTACCGCTATAGTGCCAAAGCCGGTGAGGACATTGACGCCCGCATTCAGTTTTTTACTGTAATCGTCAAAATCTTTTTTAGTTTGTCCAAACTCATACTGATCCTTAGGCATAACCGGGATAAAACGCACACGGTAATAACGCTCTTTATCCCTGTTGCCCGTAACGATAAAACGCGCCGGCTGCATGTTTTTTGCAGGCACAATCATTCTGGCTGGCGTCACGATCAGACCATCGGCATTGGTATTTGATATTGCACTGGCATCAAAGCGCTTCTCATTTTTTTGCCCATTGGCGCTCCAGGTAATTTCACTGACTTCTGTTTTAATAAAGGCGGTATTGTCACCGTTATTCATGATTCTTTTCAGAAGCGTGCTCTTATCACTTTCAATAAATTCATACATCTGACCAACAGAGATCTGCGGTATAGCAGTTGCCGTAAAGCTCACGGCCATTAATGCTGTCGCTAACAGTTTTTTCACAATGGTAGTCCTCTTTTCATCAGCACCGCCACTAAACTGTTATCCTTGTCTGGCAGCACTTAATTAACGAAGCGAAGTATCTGGTTTTACTGCCTCTAAGAAATATGAGAGCACTCTCGAATTTCTCAATAACAAAAAATAACCATTCAAAATCAACAAGATGCAATAAATTCTCTTTTCTTTAAATTTCATTTCCACTATAAGCTCGATTTATTTTGTTTGATTTTTTTCTGGTTTGAGAGTGCTCTTGTATCCAAATTAAGACGATTTAAGACATCATTTGCAGATGATTTTTGACGTTACACATTGATGTTGTTCAGCGTGAGGTAAAATGAAATACATCTTTATATTGTTATCCTGTGTATCTCTTACACTTATCTTTCTACCGTCAGGCTATGCTGCGGAAGTTGTTGTCAATGCAGAATTTAAACCGTCCGCCGCAAATCCTGATGTGGTAGATTTTACAAATATCACGCCATCAACAGGATTTTGCGTTGGCGATCGTGCCAAAACCTGCCCTGAGGGCACGTTTTCAATCGACACGGGGATTGAGGTCGAGAATAAAATATTAAGAGGTACCGGTGGTATTTTGCGGGAACAAACATTTCAGAAAGTAAAATCCAACTGGCAATACGTTACTCTGACTGATGCTGAAACGGGCAAGACCATCATTTTACAGTTTCGCATTACCTTATTAGGCCAACGATTTTACCACCGCGATAAAGGACTTTTAAATAAATTGAACGGCGCTGGTGCACTTCCCGGTGGTGGGTGCACCGGGACGCAAGGATGGGCGCTTAGTGACGGTTCCTCATACCGTTTCGCATGGCTTCATCCAGACAGGGCTTCTTCAACATGTAACCGTGCGCCGGTATCATCGCTTGATCTAGATAATGTGAATATCGATGAAGTCTCGATTGGCTATGAATTAAGAAGTATCGCCAGCCCATTAACATTACCTAACGGCAATTACAGTGGCGGATTCCAGTATACAGTGGGAAAAGACAAGGATATTGATCTTGGGGAAGGAACCTATAACGATACCTACCTACAGGTTTATATCAATGCTGAAATCAAGCATGATTTTAAGGCCAGCATTCAGGGTTCTAACAGTATTGAATTAATCCCGCCAGGAGGATGGCGTTCATGGAGTAACAGCAGTAAGCCGCAGTTTCGACTGGAAGGTACGGGACAGATCCTGATGACGGCATCCTCACCTGTCAGCATTACGGCATATTGCACGCATGAGCAGCTGAAGAGCTGTGCCCTTAAACGTGAAGGAGGGGATGAAACCGTTGCCGTTGATATCAACTTCTCAATGCCTGGAGTGCATGAACGTGACACAGGGGAATCCGTTACCCGAGTGGCTATACCTATTACCACACCAGCCACGCCGGGCGTGATTATTGAGCCGGATAATTATCTTAATAATGTCACTGGCCAGGTGCATTTTACCGTTAATGAAGTCGAAAGCCTTAAAATGGCATCGCACCCGGGCTCGACCTGGAAGGGCTCTGCGACGCTGGTATTTGACGTTGATATCCCCTTTTTACCGGATCCCTGAACGAGAGCGTGATGAACATTGAGCATTCCTTCTCCGCCTGTAGTAACAATAAAAAATTATTGCTGCTTCTGATCCGTCAGTCGAAGCTGAGCTATACCTCCTGCTGCGCCTGCTGCCAGTCAGCGCTCAATGCATGGCACAACAATAATGTGGCGGGTGGAATTGCGTGTATCGACGATCTGCCCGATGCCGCCAGCGTCGAATTGCTGATGAAGAACCTGAAAAACCTGCGCTACGCAATGACAGCGGCGCCACGACAGGCAGGAGGCAGCATCATTCTGGTCTGTCAGCAGCTCTCCAGTATTACGCAGCAAAGCGCCATTCATCTTCAGCCCGCGATGTTATCGGAGGTGCAGCGTAACTGGATCATGCATGCCTTAAAACCGCGCCTGAAGCAACAGCAGCAGTCTGCTGAACTGCTGCGACGCTTACTCAACCCGGCTCCGCTGATTGCACGCATTCGCTATTGGCGCACGGTTGATTCAAACCAGGTCCTGGCGTGTGAACCTGAGCCTCACGATGCCACAATCTCATTTCTACGCCTCAATGAAAGCGGGCTGGAGATGCTTGCAAGCTTTCGCCTGCTGCAGGAGATGGTGCAACAGCAAATTCACGCGATTGCACCACTGTCTCTAACAGTCAGTCTTGCCTGGCTCTCCCATGCCAGCTTACCCGAGCTGCTGTACCGGACGCTCTCCTTCTCACAGCAACCGGTACAGCTGGTACTGAACATTGACAGCGGCAACAGCGATACGCTGACAGAACAGGTCCTTACCAATATTCGCGAGCTAAAACAGCAGGGTCTGCGTTTTGTTATGAGTACGCAAGGACGCTGCGATCGCTATTTACGCCTGAAAATGCTCTGTGATGGCGTGCGCTATGATATGGCGACACTCTTGGCCTCAAGCGATGCACAAGCCGAGCTTAAAATGCATCAGCGAGAAGGGAAGTTTATACAAATTGACGGTATCACTTCACCGGAGCAATCGCAGCTGGCTGGCGAACTGGGCGGTGAGCAATTGCTCAGTTATTAACGCAGGAATAGATGCATGAGCCGAATAGCTCAGCACTTAGTCGTGCATAATATGCACCGTGGCATTGGTATTAATGGTCAGAGGCTTCAGGTTGTTCTGATTTACCCATCGTACCGGCGTAACGGTTAAGTCAGGAACGCTATTTTTGTCGAATGAGTACCATTGGTTAACCGGCATGATGCTGTGTGCTGAAGCATCATCGAAGCGAAACCCAAAACCGTCTTGTGCAGATTTCAGTACATTACTGTCTTGCTCTGCGGCATCACCGCTGACCATGATCTTAAGCTGATCTTTTTTTGCTCCCTGACAATCTAAGCCTAAGGCTATTTTTCTTGTATTTTTATCACTGCCAACCGTTGAAGGGCTGATCTCATCGGTGAATATTCTTCCAAATGAAACCTCAATCGTGTTGCTTGTGACAACACAAGGCGGGGGATAAAAAACCTTACCAGATAAGGTCATCGCCACACTATTGGTATCCTGAGCAGCATGTGCGGGTAAAAATCCGCTATAAACGATGAGGGCAACAAGATGAACTCGCATAAACAACCTTAATCAACTGTCAGACGAAATGTCGCACTGGCAGTAAACTTGCCAGGCTGTAAGGCCACTGAGGGGTCTTTTAGCAATACCGCTTCGTATTTAGGCGCCGAATTGAGATCGACGACGTGCGCCTCGTTCATCCTTACCCGGTTATCATCAAGATTTACTTTTATGGCTAGCCCCGCTAGGTTGGTCGCGATAGCATTCTCATCAAAAGTAGAAATCGCGCCGGGAACAATTGTTATTTTCCCGGTGTAATTATTTGCCGCACAATTGAATGTCATGGCAATATCCTTTTTTTGTAAATCCCCCGCAATGGACGTTGTCAGTATGTCATCACCAAAACTCACTGAAATTGGATTTCCTGAATTGACCGTGCAAGGCGTCTCTAACACCGTAAAATTGACCGTGATCGTAAGGTCATCAGCATAAGCAGCCTTTAGCGATAATAAAGTAAATACGCAGACCGCTGCCGTTTTTTTTACCATCGCGAAGTCGTTTAGAAGAGTCTTATTCATGTTTGATTTCAAGCGTTATAGTGGCAGAGAAATTACCCGGTTCTATCACTGCGGTGGAATAGTGTCTCGTCCTGGCATAAAAAGTTGGCACATCGTTTTTGTTAAACGAATACCATGATCCAATTCTAAGTTGTGCATCATCCTGATTGTAAATTCCTATACCTAAACCACTAATACCGGTTTCAAACCACTGCCAGACATTGCCGGACATGCCGCGTCCCGTGACGCGATAAGCAAGTTGATCTTTTTTTGCGCCAGCACAATTTAACGTTAAAGGGATATCTTTGCGCTGGGTATTAGCATTTGTAGTCAGCATATCGTCGAACGTAACATTAACCTCTGATGAAACATTACATGGCGGCGGATAATGCAGTTTACCTGTAATGCTGACTTCAACCTCGTTCGCATCCGATGCTAGCACCATAGAACTTAAACTCAACAAGGCGACGAAGAGGGTAAAGCGCTGCTTTTTATTTTGAATAATTGTGCTATTCATCTTCCCACCTGAATATTTTTAAAATGCAATCATCGAGCATCTTATATAGTCTGTTTTATTTGAACACATTACTGATAATCCACTTCCAGCGTGGCCGTAGCGGTAAACTGACCGGGGGTTAAAACGCGTCCTGGCCTTACTATGGGTACAGCAGAAAGTTTAGGTGGTGTAGCGGTAAAATTAAGCCATTCACCATTCGCCAGCTTGTTCCCGCTCTGACGAATTTCAATGGCTAAATCACCATGCGTGGTGTTAAGTACCTCGCTATCGAATTCGGCCCCTTCTCCAACAAAACGTAATTTTAAGGCATTTACCGCAGCGGCACTGCAATCAAGGGTTTCCAGCACTTGTTCATATCTGACGCCGTCAACCGCATTGTGATGTAAATTGTCGCCAAAATCGACCTCGATCGTATCACTACTGAACTTACACGGGACTGGATAGGCCAGTTCTCCGGTGATATTGAGTACCAGATCATTGCTGTTTGCCTGTGAAGTAGCAGAGGCTATCGCCAATAGCCAGATACTGGATAATATTCTCATGAATCGCATTCACTCTTTTTGTAATTCTGATCTAACGCTATTACTGATAGCCAATCTCGAGCGTAGCAATTGCAGTAAATGCCCCGGGAATCGGTTTCCGATCAACTGGCACAGCTTTGAAGTGGAAAGCGCCAACTCGTATTTCTGGAACACTATCCTTATCAAAGTTGTAGGTTTTTCTGATGTTAACCCGTCCATTATCGTCCTCATCCGTATTACTTTCATCAATAAAAGTCACGCCAAGATTATCAATGGATGTTTTAATAACATACTGCTGGTCACCCGCCATTCCTTCCCCCCTGATGGCGTAGGTAAGCTGGTTTTTTCCGGCAGAAGCGCAGTTAAATGAAACGGGTAAGTTTATAAATGATGCACTCGTTGAATCAAAAATAACGTCTCCCAGCTCAACATTAACCACGCTGCTTATCGTGCAAGGCGGTGGATAGAATAAAGTACCCGAAAAAGTCACTTCAACTTCTGAAGACTGTGCCGTTGAAGCAGGTAAATTCAGCCCGGCAATAAAAGAAATAAAAGCCAGTTGGCGCATGGTAAGCTTTGATTTTTTACGTAACATTACGCCTCCTGCCTCCTGCGTTAGTTATGCTGAATTTTTAATGTCGCCGTCGCGGTGATATCGCGTGGTTCCAGTTCTGCGGTACCAATTTTTACCGGGACGAGCCACAGTTTTGGAACGGTTGTCTTTGTAAAATTAAAATCGGTATTAATATTCAAATCGACGGGCGTAGTTGCTCCCGTTTTAAAGCGAATGCCCAGTCGGTCATAGCTTGTTTTCAGCAACCCTGCCGGCACACCCGTTCCCGTTGCAGCATCGCCCGCAAACGATAGTTTAAGCGAGTCCTTTTTCGCTGCTGTACAGGTAATGGTCACCCCAATCTCTTTGATATATTCAGTGCCATCAACTTTAGAGGTCGTCATATCACCAAGCGGAACCGTAATATTTTCACTGCTGACAACGCAGGGAGGTGGGTAAAAAAGCCTGCCGGTAATATTAATGGTGACTTCGTTTTTATCTATGTCTGCAGCCTGTGCCGATACGCCACAGCAGAGTGATATCAGCAATGCTGATGTCATCATTTTCATCTTCATAAGTAATCCCGATTTGCTGGCAGCGCTTATTTACTGGCGCCTTTATCCACTTTGCAGCTGGAACCCGAACATTGATACACCAGTTCCGGCTGTGCACCGTAGTCATTGATATACGTTAGCACCGGTGTTGCCCCCAAACTGGATGCCGGAACGCTGAGCTTTTCGCTACCGTTTGGTGCAATCATCACGGCCTGGAAACCTTTAACGCTTTCTCCCCCTTTTTTATTGCTGGCACCAATAATGGTGATGTAATACGGCGTTGGGTTGTTGAGTAGATAGCTATCACCGGTTTTGCTCATCGTGAGTTTTTCCTGCCACGGCGCATTGCTTTGATTAGCGGCCGCGGAGGCTAACGGCGTCGGGCGATAGAAAAGCTTGATGCGCGTTTGCAAGGCAATTTGCAGCACGTTACCTTTATCTGCTTTCGGCGGAATTTCGCGCAGGTTAAAATAAAAAAGCGTTTCACGATCCTGCGGCAGCTGTGCGGCACCGGGCATTGCCTGAACTTTGACCTGCCCTTTGCCATTAGGCTCAACGCGCTGAACCGGCGGCAGGACCATCAATGGCGCGTTACCGGTGAGCTTGGTCCCCTCCTCCGATTCGAGCCACGCCTGCGCCAGATAAGGCAATTTCGGGTTTTGATTGCTGATGCTGAGGCTGATCGATTTCTCATTACCCGGATAAACCACGCGGGTACGATCGAGTGCAACCGCAGCATTCAGTACAGGAGAAAGAGTCGCCAGTAACGAGCCGGTTAACACGCTGGCTATAAAACGTTTTTTCATGCTTGTTCATTCCACAACATTGTCAGCGTAACGCCAACAGACTATTAATTTGGTTCCGGCTTGCGTTCGCAAGGCAGGAGCAGCTCAGAGCTCATATCCGCAGGCAGCACAGCAGGGAGGGTAATAACGCACTTCACGGCGCCGCCCCAGCGTACCGACATGATTCCACCCGCCTGGATGCCGCTTAAATAAGCGTGTCCATCATCACTCACAATTCCCGTTTCTTGCTGCTTGCTGTTCAGCACCGTGGCGCCAAAGGGTGGTACGCTGCCATCAGCAAGGCGAATAAACGCCATGGCTTTATCTCCTGACACAACTTCAAAACTGCGATAACCGATTGCGCCTTCGGTCAAAGTGGCCTGTGACACACTGCGCAGGGCTTCCGCGTGATCGGGCAGTTTTGCCACATCAATACTGACGCTGCTGCGCGAATAGTCGTTCATGCTGCCCACCACTGCCTTACCAAAGTAGTTGGTATAGGTACTGCGTCCTGAATCAGCGATGGGAATACCCGATACGCCGTGCGTATCAATTAACATACGCGTCCCCCCCAACGAGCTAATGCGGTGCAGGGCTGCGCCCTGGGGTGTGACGGTCGCGCCCCCCTGCACTGACACGCCGTATGATTCATATTGACCTTCAACCCAGCTGCCGGTCGCCGTCACATCCGCAATCGATCCGTTATAACCATAAAAGCCGTTGACTTCGTTTCGCCGCTGCGATTTGCCAAAACCAATTTGATAGCTTTGGTTATCGCCGGGACGATCGTAATAACTCACATTGTTGCGCTGCTCGCGTCGGGTATACGCGCCGTTATAGCTGAGACGCGACCGCTCGCCCAGCGGCATGGAGAGCGTTAAATACATGCCTTCATCGTTATCATTCCTGTATTTATTACGAAATCCCGTCAGCGAGAGATTCACGTTACGGAAGCGCCAAAAATCAAAACCTCGCGACATCGTCAGCGTATAGCTGTCGCTTTCCGGGCGATCCCAGTAGGTCTGGTGGTTGTAATTGAGATTGGCCGTCAACCCCAGCGGCTCGATATACTGGTTGAAACTGAGCGTATACATCTCTTTATTACGACCATAACGAGACCACTCGCCCTGAAGACGCGCCGCCAGATAATCGTTCATGTTGGCAAAGTCTTGTTCCGAGAAGCGATAGCCCGCAAACGTTATCTGGCTGTTCGTGCTGTCAAAGCGTTTCGAGTAGCTCAGACGGTACGAACGCCCACGCAGCAACGCCCGGTCGGCCAGGCGCATCCGTGACTCTGTGATATCGCCAGAAAGGGCACCAAACATCATTAAGTCACGGCCTACGCCCAGCGACAGCGCCTGATATTGACTGTCGCCCAGCAGTCCGCCATACAGCGACCAGCCGTTGCTGACGCCCCATGCGAACTCGCCGCCGGCAAAGAGTGAACCGTTCAAACGGTGTTCCCAGTCAGAGGGTTGTCCCACCGTCACTTTGTAACGCACCAGGCCGGGTCGCGTCAGATAGGGAATAGTCGCCGTGTCAACCTGCAGGCGCTGCTCGTTGCCGTCCTGCTCTTCAATCAGCACGTCTAACGTCCCGTTTACCGCACTGCTCAAGTCCTGAATGCGAAAGGGGCCAGCGGCAACCTGTACTTCTTTAATTAAGCGCCCTTGTTGCGAAATCACTACGCGCGCGTTGGTGCGTGCCACCCCTGTGACCTCTGGCGCATAACCGCGCAGGTTGGGTGGCAGCATGGCGTCATCCGTTGCCACATTCACGCCGGTATAGCGAAAACTGTCAAACATGGCGGAGTTGAGATAGTTCTCGCCTATCGTCAGTCTCGCCCCCATCTCACCCAGCGTGCGATAGGCATAAATACGACTCCACTGCCAGGGTTGCTCAGTCCCGGTCTGGTGTGGGGTTTTCTCATGACGCGCTTGCCAGTCGCCGCGCAAACGCCATGCGCCGACATTGACGCCTGCGGTCCCATTCGCTGACAGATAATGCGAGGCACCGGCGCTTTTCTGTTTTTGTGTCTGCACATTGACGTTGTAATCAAATAGCGCGCCTGAAATACCGTTTTCCCAGCGTACGGGTGGATCCCAGTCCGGATGGCTATATTCCAGATAAGCCTGCGGCACGCTGACATATAATGTCGCGCTGGAGAGATCGGTACGGATTTCCATGCCGGGCAAACTGGCTGTCGATAAACACTGACCGTCGTGCCACCAGGTTAAATCGCGTAATGCACTCTTCTTTAATCCCAATTGCTTAATAATATTCGTAGTTAAACAAGCCTCACTGCCGTTGGGATCGTCATCTGGCACAATAAAATCTATATTTTGTTCTGATAATTTCTGTTCATTAAGCTGTATGGCGAGGCTATACATGCCCGGCAAAATATATCCCTTACGGGAAAACTGACTTAAGTCATAATTCTCGCGATCTTTCACATCCAGAATATCAGTATTGAACTGGATCTCCTCAGCATGGACCGAACCTATTGATCCAGCCAGCACAGCCGCCAGCGCCTTACGGCAGTAAATATTCATCGCTGAACGACGAAAAATACGCATGGGATACCTCAGTTATAATCCACTCTGAACCTGACCGCCGGGCGGTAAAAACCATCCCTCAAAAGACTGCTGTCTCCCCTAAAATGGAAAGTATATTTTAATGCTCTGGTGTCAAATGAATGCCTAACAGGTTGATAACCATTCCCGCTCACTGTTTCATTACCTGCTGCGTCACGAATACTAACGTCCGGAAAGTTCAGGCTCGTCTCCTTTGCAGTCATAACTTCAGCAGGTAAAATTTCAAAACCGATGTCCGCATGATGGTGCGACAGCGTCGGGGTGTTACACCCTTTCAAATCAATTACCAGCGATAATGAACGCCTTATATTGTTAACGTCTTCTGAGGCAATATAGTTACCATCCCACGTTTTAGCATTATCCGAAAAATTGATCAGGCAGGGGGAGCTTAAGATTTCTCCCTGCAGGCTGACATGGCCATGCTTTAAAAAATCCGCCTGAGCAGTACGTTGTATAAATAATGATAAAACAACTAATAAAAATGCTGCGCTGGGTTTGTGGTTATTCATTATGTTTTGCGCAATAGATTTTTCAGTTTAACAGTCCCCTTCTGCTCAACAGAAGGAGACGCATCATTAGTTGTAGCTCAGTGCAAATGTCACCGGCACGGTGAATGCGCCCGGCACAATGGGAATCAACTCTGGATCTGCCCCCGTGGTGCTGCCGTCACCTTTTAGCTTTGCTGCAAATTCCAGCGTCATATCACCTCTACCAAAGCGCTGAGCAACGGACTCTTCGCCCAGTCCGATTTTAGTGCCGTCTTTTTCAGTCAATACCAGATGCGCACCAGACGCCGAACCGTTCAAAGCAAAGCTTTTCGGGTCAGCGGAAGCGGCATCACCCATAAACTTAGCGCTAACGGTATTTGCACCAGTGCCCGGAGCACAACCTTCCAGCTTAATGGTGAAAGGTTTAGGCGCGGTTTCACCCGTGTTGCCATTGGCTTCAAGGATAGCGTTACCAATCTGGCCCATATTAATATTGCTGGCATCGCCACCTTCGCCAGGGGCAATAGAGCAAGAAGCCGTAACGATTGAACCGGAGAAGTTTACGGTACCGGTAGAGGCCTGTGCAGCCGAGAGACTTGATGCAGCAATTGCCGCAGCCAGTGCTAAACGTGTTAATGTCATTTTTTATCCCTAAGGTATTGATGTAGATATCTGGCTCGGACGTTATTGAGGCTAACATCCGTGAGATAAATTTAAACTTGCATCATTCTTTCCACTACAAGAGCACTCTCAAATCGGGTTTAATTCAGCCATATTTGTTTTGAGAGCGCTCTTATTTATTTACTTTCTTTAACTCACATAATTAACAACCATACGAACTTAATGGTGAAACGATGAAAAATAGTGCCTTAAAGAAAAAAAATCTTGCCATAACACTCTTTCTTTCACTGAGCCTTGATGTGCAGGCTGCGACAATAAATAGTCTTGAAACATTAAGCCCCGGTATCGCCATGGATAACAACATAGCTTTTAGTTATGGCAATCCAGGGCAGATTTCTGTTCCGGTTAGGACTAACATGTCTCATAAGTTTTATCCATATGATATGCCAGCAGGTGCAACCTGGGTTATTCATAAATTCGTTGAAGAGGAAACAGGAGAAGAAAAAATCCTGGCAACATGTACCAAAGTTGCATGGAATTTAATGAACTGTACAGGGCAGATTAAGTATTTTCCTGGATGGTCTAATGAAGCATTGATCGCCGGTCCTATTCTTCTACCACTCAATAATACGGGCAGCAGAAGGACAAAATGGTGCCACTATTTCCGAAATAAGAATGGCAGCTGGTATTCAGGTTGTTTAGCCGAAATTCAGCGAGAACCTTGCTCTTTTACTTCAGTAACCCCTAACGTATCACTCACCACATACGTCGCTGGTAGCAGAGAAGATCAAGCTCAAGCCGCAGTAAACTGGTCATGCCCGCAGAATGAGAGACCTAAAATAGAAATACTTGACCAAAATTATTCTGACGATTGCAAGACATCTAATGAGTATCAGGATGTGAAAGGCGGGAAAGGAGACAATATTGCAAAATATCGCGTCAAGCTGGAGGGAGTTTGTAATAACCATACGCCTGCTTATGCCAGCAACGGCACTATTACTACCAGAATATTTGGCAAAGGCGTAAGTGCCGGCACAGGCACAACCTCCTTTGTCATGCGTATATCGTTGCCGTAAGGTTTCTTGTTATCCAAACTGTATTACACAAAGTGATGCTAAGAGTGCTATCAAAAATTTTCTGTTAATTTCAGAAAAAACACAACGGTAGAACACACAGGCGACTAAGAGAGATAAATATTTTTCTGATAGAGCAGGCTGTTAAGGCTTCTCTACATGGGAGAGAGTGGAGCGGGCGAAGGGAATCGAACCCTCGTATAGAGCTTGGGAAGCTCTCGTTCTACCATTGAACTACGCCCGCTTTGAGGTGCGTAAGGCATTATAGACCTTACGCCTCTTCATACAAGCCTATTCACCACTAAGTGGCGATTAAATAACCACTTAGCACTTCGGTTTGCTGCCGGGCGCAGGAAGATAACGCTGCGGATCGATGGCCGTCGCCTTATAGCGAATCTGGAAGTGCAGCTTCACCGAATCGGTACCGGTGCTGCCCATGGTGGCAATCTTCTGCCCCGCCTTCACGTTCTGGCCGTTGTTGACCAGCATCGTGTCGTTATGCGCGTAGGCGGTGATGTAATCTTCCCCATGCTTAATCATGATCAGGTTACCGTAGCCGCGCAACTGGTTACCGACGTAAACCACCTTCCCAGCCCCGGAGGCATAAACCGGCGTACCGCGCGCAGCGGCGATATCAATACCCTTGTTACCACCTTCAGAGAGTGAGTAAGGGGCAACAACTTTACCGCTGGCAGGCCAAATCCAGCAGCGCTGTCCAACCGGCGGCCATGACGACTGCGGTACCTGATAGGACGGCGTCACTTTGGCGGTTTTGCCTTTCGATGAGGATTTTTTGCCCGAGGACGAACTGCCGTTCACCTTCAGCTTTTGTCCCACTTCGATGGTGTACGGCGGAGAGATGTTATTCAGGCGCGCCAGATCCTTCACGCTGGTCCCCGTTGCGCGCGAAATCCGGTACAGCGTATCACCGCGCTTAACGGTATAGACCGAGCCGGAATAGCTACCCATATCCGACGATTTGCTTCCTGAGCAGCCTGCCAGGAATAGCGTCAGCGTCAGGCAAAAGATGGCGATGATGGGGTTTCTCGTCAGGCTTCCTGCAAACAAAACAGATCCTCGGTCAGCGTGAATGGCGCACTATGATAGCAGCCCGGAGAGTTATGGGTCAGCCCTTTTCCGCTCCTGGAGACAAACCGTTCGTATAAGAATGCAGTATAATGCTCTCTGCTGATGGTGCAGAACCATCCGCATCGTTGGCACTGGAGCATGAATGAGTATTCAAGAACACGTTATTTTGGTAAATGACCAGGGAATGGTGATTGGCACTCAGGAAAAATACGCCGCGCACACCACCCAAACCCCGCTGCATCTGGCTTTCTCATCCTGGCTCTTTAACGCCGAAGGCGAGTGTCTGGTAACACGACGCGCGTTAAGCAAAAAAGCCTGGCCGGGCGTCTGGACGAACTCCGTCTGCGGGCACCCTCAATCCGGTGAAAAGACGGAAGAGGCGATTATCCGCCGCTGCCGCTTTGAGGTTGGCGCTGAAATCACCGCGATTACGCCTGTCGCCTCCGAGTTTCGCTACCGTGAAACCGATCCTTCCGGCATCGTGGAAAATGAAATTTGCCCGGTCTTCGCGGCACGCGTTACCAGCGAACTGCGTATTAATCACGATGAAGTGATGGAATTTGAGTGGGTCAGGCTGGAGTCGTTATTCCGCGCGCTTGACGCCGCGCCCTGGAGCTTTAGCCCGTGGATGGTGCTGGAAGCAACGGCCGCACGAGAGGCGTTGAGAGCGTTCGCAGCGCAATAAAAAAGCCCCTTTCGGGGCTTTTTTTAGCAACGTAGCGCCTTATTTCACCGGGCGCATCGCCGGGAACAGGATCACGTCACGGATGGTGTGGCTGTTGGTGAACAGCATCACCATACGGTCGATACCAATACCCAGACCTGCAGTTGGTGGCAGGCCGTGCTCCAGCGCGGTCACGTAGTCTTCGTCGAAGAACATCGCTTCGTCGTCGCCTGCCGCTTTCGCGTCAACCTGATCCTGGAAGCGCTGCGCCTGGTCTTCCGCATCATTCAGCTCGCTAAAGCCGTTGCCGATTTCACGGCCGCCGATGAAGAACTCGAAACGGTCAGTGATTTCAGGGTTCTCGTCATTACGACGCGCCAGCGGAGAGACTTCAGCCGGGTATTCGGTGATGAAGGTCGGCTGAATCAGGTGCGCTTCCGCGACTTCTTCGAAGATCTCGGTCACGATACGGCCCAGACCCCAGCTCTTCTCAACCTTGATGCCGATGCTTTCAGCGATCGCTTTCGCAGAGTCGAAGTTATCCAGATCCGCCATATTGGTTTCCGGGCGGTATTTCTTGATCGCTTCGCGCATGGTCAGTTTTTCGAACGGCTTGCCGAAGTCGAACACTTCTTCACCGTAAGGGACCTGCGTGGTGCCCAGAATGTCCTGCGCCAGGGTACGGAACAGGGATTCGGTCAGCTCGATCAGGTCTTTGTAGTCCGCGTACGCCATATAGAGTTCCATCATGGTGAACTCTGGGTTATGACGAACGGAGATACCTTCGTTACGGAAGTTACGGTTGATTTCGAACACGCGGTCGAAACCACCGACCACCAGACGCTTCAGGTACAGTTCCGGCGCGATACGCAGGTACATGTCCAGGTCCAGTGCGTTGTGATGGGTGATGAACGGACGCGCAGACGCGCCGCCAGGGATCACCTGCATCATCGGGGTTTCCACTTCCATAAAGTCGCGGTTCACCATGAACTGGCGGATACCGGCCATGATCTGGGAGCGAATTTTGAAGGTCTTACGGGATTCATCGTTAGAGATGAGATCCAGGTAGCGCTGACGGTAGCGCGCTTCCTGATCCTGCAGGCCGTGGAACTTGTCCGGCAGCGGGCGCAGGGCTTTGGTCAGCAGACGCAGCTCGGTGCAGTGGATAGACAGTTCACCGGTTTTAGTTTTGAACAGCTTACCTTTCGCGCCCAGGATATCGCCCAGGTCCCACTTCTTGAACTGCTCGTTGTAGATGCCTTCCGGCAGGTCGTCACGGGAAACGTACAGCTGAATACGGCCGCCAACATCCTGCAAGGTCACGAAGGAGGCTTTACCCATGATGCGACGGGTCATCATACGGCCTGCAACGGCCACTTCAACGTTCAGCGCTTCCAGCTCTTCGTTCTCTTTACCGTCGAAGTCAGCGTGCAGTTGGTCTGAGGTATGGTCACGACGAAAATCGTTCGGGAACGGCACGCCCTGCTCGCGCAGCGCTGCCAGCTTCTCGCGGCGGGTTTTCAGTTCGTTGTTAAGATCGACTACCGCGTCAGCGCCCTGTGCTTGTTGTTCAGACATGTTGGTTCCTCATAACCCTGCTTTCAAACTTGCTTCGATAAATTGGTCCAGGCTGCCGTCCAGCACCGCCTGCGTGTTGCGGGTTTCAACCCCGGTACGCAGGTCTTTGATGCGGGAGTCGTCAAGGACGTAAGAACGGATCTGGCTGCCCCAACCGATGTCGGACTTGTTGTCTTCCATCGCCTGTTTCTCAGCATTTTTCTTCTGCATCTCCAGCTCATAAAGCTTCGCTTTCATCTGCTTCATAGCCTGGTCTTTGTTCTTATGCTGGGAACGGTCGTTCTGGCACTGTGTTACCAGCCCGGTTGGAATGTGGGTAATACGCACCGCAGATTCCGTACGGTTAACGTGCTGACCACCCGCGCCGGATGCGCGGTATACGTCAATGCGCAGGTCCGCCGGGTTAATTTCGATATCGATATCTTCGTCTACTTCCGGGTACACAAACGCGGAGCTGAAGGAGGTATGACGGCGACCGCCGGAGTCAAACGGGCTCTTACGCACCAGGCGGTGAACGCCGGTTTCGGTACGCAGCCAGCCGTAGGCGTAGTCGCCAATGATCTTGATAGTGACGGATTTAATGCCGGCCACTTCACCTTCAGACTCTTCGATGATTTCGGTTTTGAAGCCGCGCGCTTCCGCCCAGCGCAGGTACATACGCGTCAGCATGCTGGCCCAGTCCTGCGCTTCGGTACCGCCAGAACCTGCCTGAATATCGAGATAGCAGTCAGCGCTGTCGTATTCGCCGGAGAACATGCGACGGAATTCCAGCTGCGCCAGCTTCTCTTCCAGCACGTCGAGTTCTGCCACGGCTTCGTTAAAGGTTTCTTCGTCGTCGGCTTCGACGGCCAGCTCCAGCAAACCGGAAACGTCTTCCAGCCCCTGAGCCATTTGATCCAGCGTATCTACGATAGCTTCGAGAGAGGAACGCTCTTTACCCAGCGCCTGTGCGCGTTCAGGTTCGTTCCAGACGTCCGGCTGTTCCAGCTCGGCGTTTACTTCTTCAAGACGCTCTTTCTTGGCATCGTAGTCAAAGATACCCCCTAAGAACGTCAGAGCGCTCCGTGAGGTCCTGAATACGGTTTTTTACCGGATTAATTTCAAACATGGTCTGTTTTCTTTTATGGACTTGTCAAAATGCGGTGATAAGAGCGGGATTGTACCGAATCCACGCCCTTTTTTATAGAGATTACTGCCGCTAAATTGGCCAGATATTGTCGATGATGATCTGAAGGGTGCGGTTACCGCGAAACTCGTTGATATCCAGTTTGTACGCCAGCTCAACCTCGCGCACGCCGTTGTCCGGCCAGATGGAGGTGTCAACGTTGAAGGCAATGCCGTCCAGCAGCGGTCCGCCGCCCACGGGCTCAACCATCACTTTCAGGTGACGTTCGCCGACGATACGCTGCTGCAGCAGGCGGAATCGCCCGTCGAACAGCGGTTCCGGGAACATCTGCCCCCACGGCCCCGCATCGCGCAGCATCTGCGCGACGTCCATCGTCATTTCAGAGACAGACAGCTCACCGTCAGAGACCACTTCGCCCTGCAGCAGCGCCGGGTCAATCCACTCGGTGACCAGCTCGCCAAACAGGCGCTGGAATTCGTCGAACTTCGCCTCTTCCAGCGACAGGCCAGCCGCCATCGCGTGGCCGCCGAACTTGATCATCAGACCCGGATATAGCGTATCCAGACGCTCCAGCGCATCGCGCATGTGCAGCCCCTGAATCGAACGGCCAGAGCCTTTCAGCGTGCCGTCGCCCGCGGGCGCAAACGCGATCACCGGGCGGTGGAAGCGCTCTTTAATGCGCGACGCCAGAATGCCGACCACGCCCTGATGCCACTCAGGATGGTACATCGCCAGCCCGCCCGGCAGCGTATCGCCGCTGCGCTCAAGTTTTTCGCACAGGGTCAGCGCTTCGGCCTGCATCCCCTGCTCAATCTCTTTACGGGTCTGGTTCAGGGCGTCCAGCTCGTTGGCCAGCACGCGCGCTTCGCCGATGTTGTCGCACAGCAGCAGCGCCACGCCGACGGACATATCGTCCAGCCTTCCGGCAGCGTTCAGGCGTGGCCCGAGGGCAAAGCCCAGGTCGCTTGCCGCCAGCTTGAGCGGATCGCGGTTGGCAATCTCCAGCAGCGCCTTAATTCCGGGACGGCACTTGCCCGCGCGAATGCGGCTTAAGCCCTGCCAGGTCAAAATGCGGTTATTGGCATCAAGAGGCACCACGTCCGCCACGGTGCCCAGCGCCACCAGGTCGAGATATTCGGCCAGGTTTGGTACGGCAATGCCGCGGGATTCGAACCAGCCCTTATCACGCAGCAGGGTCCGTAGCGCCAGCATCAGATAAAACGCCACGCCCACGCCGGCGAGGGATTTCGACGGGAAATCGCAGTCGCGCAGGTTGGGGTTAATAATCGCTTCCGCTGCGGGGAGCGTATCGCCGGGCAGGTGGTGATCGGTGACCAGCACCGGGATCCCCAAAGCGTGAGCATGATCGACGCCCGCATGGGAAGAGATCCCGTTGTCTACGGTCATGATCATCTGCGCACCGCGGGCATGGGCCTGATCGACCACCTCCGGGCTGAGGCCATAGCCGTCTTCAAAGCGGTTCGGCACCAGGTAGGTGACGTTATCGCAGCCCAGCGCGCGCAGGCTGAGCACGCTCAGGGCGGTGCTGGTTGCGCCGTCGGCGTCGAAATCCCCAACCACCACAATGCGCGTTCCCTCACGAAGCGCGTTGTAGAGCATTTCGGTAGCTTTCTCGATACCGTTCAGCTGCTGCCAGGGCAGCATCCCTTTCACGCTGCGCTCAAGATCCTCCGCGCGACGCACGCCGCGGCTGGCGTAGAGGCGCTTTAGCAGCGCCGGGAGATCGTCCGGCAAATCAACGTGTTCAACCGCCTCGCGGCGGCGCAATTTGATGGGGGCTTTCACGCGAATTATTTACCACCAAACTGTTTCTGGTGCGCGTCGAGGAACTCTTTCATCTCTTTCGGTCCCTGGTAGCCCGGAACAACGTAACCGTTACTCAGGACAATCGCTGGCGTACCGCTCACGCCAAACTGCACGCCCAGCGCGTAGTGGTTAGCAATGTCGATGTCGCAGGAGGCAGGCTTAACGTCTTTACCGTTCATCGCGTCATCAAACGCTTTGTTGCGGTCTTTGGCACACCAGATCGCTTTCATGTCCTGCTCTGGCTTGCTCTGTACGCCTGCGCGCGGGAAGGCCAGGTAACGCACGGTAATGCCCAGCGCGTTATAGTCTTTCATCTGTTCATGCAGCTTGTGGCAGTAGCCGCAGGTGATGTCGGTGAAGACGGTAATCACATGTTTTTCCTGCGCCGCTTTATAGACGATCATCTCTTTTTCGAGCGCGTTCAGGTTTTTCATCAACAGCTGGTTGGTGACGTTCACCGGCTGCGCGCCGCTCACGTCGTACAGCGGTCCCTGAATGAAGTGTTTGCCGTCTTCGGTGACGTACAGCACGCCGCTGTTCGTCAGTACCGTTTTCATACCGGCAACCGGCGCAGGCTGGATGTCGCTGCTGGTGACGCCAAGCTTGGCCAGAGACTGTTTGATGGCGGCGTCATCCGCATGGGCTAAGCCGGTAAATGAGGCTGCCAGCAGGGTGAACAGCGCGAAAGACTTTTTCATAATTGATCCTGTTACAATTTGTCGGCACTCACGCACGAGGGTGGTGCTGTTGGTGTAGCTGCCGCAGGCGTTCCGTCGCGACATGGGTATAAATTTGCGTCGTTGAAAGATCGCTGTGTCCCAGCAGCATCTGCACCACACGTAAATCTGCGCCGTGGTTTAACAGATGCGTCGCGAAGGCGTGACGCAATACGTGCGGCGAAAGCTTTTCACTGTCGATACCCGCCAGTGTGGCGTAATGCTTGATGCGATGCCAGAACGTTTGCCGCGTCATCTGCTGCGCGCGCTGGCTCGGAAACAGGACGTCGATAGACGCGCCATTGAGCAGCCAGGGGCGGCCATGCTCAAGGTACGTCTCCAGCCAGTAAACCGCCTCTTCTCCCAGCGGAACCAGCCTTTCCTTGTTTCCTTTACCGATGACGCGCACCACGCCCTGACGCAGGCTGATGTCGCTCATCGTCAGGCCCACCAGTTCCGAAACGCGCAAGCCGGTAGCATACAATAGCTCAAGCATGGCTTTATCGCGTAACTCCAGCGGCAGGTCAACAGCCGGTGACTGTAATAATCTCTCAACTTGTGCTTCGCTGAGATCTTTCGGCAGCCGCTGCGGGAGTTTCGGGGACGCCAGCAGCGCGCTGGGATCGTCTTCGCGAATCTTCTCCCGGTAAAGATGCTGGAAAAGCCGACGCATTGCGCTGAGCAAGCGTGCAGAGCTGGTGGCTTTGTACCCCCCTTCTACGCGTTCAGCGAGCAGCGCCTGCAGGTCGTCGCTTTGCGCGCTGGCAAGCGATAGCGCCCGACGCGCCAGCCACTCCACCAGCATGGTGAGATCGCGCCGGTACGCACTGAGGGTATTCTCGGCCAGATTTTTCTCCAGCCACAGCGCGTCGAGAAACTGTTCAACGAGTGCGAGATCCTTTTCCACATCAGCCCCTTTGATTTTGCAGTCAGGCCATTATGCCTGATTGCGACCGGTTTCTGGTACACTACGCGCAAAGTCAAAGCATGAATTGAGATAGTTACGCGATGAATATTGGTCTGTTCTATGGTTCCAGCACCTGCTACACCGAGATGGCGGCAGAGAAAATTCGCGACATCATTGGCCCGGAACTGGTGACGTTGCATAACCTGAAAGATGACGCGGTCGCGCTGATGGAGCAGTACGACGTGCTGATCCTCGGCATCCCAACCTGGGATTTTGGTGAGATACAGGAAGACTGGGAAGCCATCTGGGATCGGCTCGATTCAGTCAATTTCGACGGTAAAATTATCGCGATGTACGGCATGGGTGACCAGTTAGGCTACGGCGAATGGTTCCTGGACGCACTCGGCATGCTGCACGACAAGCTGGCACCAAAAGGGGCGGCGTTTATCGGTTACTGGCCAACCGAAGGGTATGAATTCACCAGTAAAAAACCGATTATTGCCGACGGCGAGCTGTTTGTGGGGCTCGCGCTGGATGAAACCAATCAGTACGATCTCAGCGACGAGCGCCTGCAGGCCTGGTGCGAGCAGATCCTCGGCGAAATGGCAGAAAAATTCAGCTAACGCGCGTTACTCCTGCGTCGGCTGTTGCAGCAACATCCGGCGCAGATCCCGCCATTCTGATGCGTCCATACTGTCCGCCGCCAGCCACAGGTGCTGGCAACGTCCGCCCCCCACTTTGCGTAACCGTAACATCATCCCGGCGTTAAGCATCCAGGGCACACCGAGAATATCCCACTCTTTTCCCTGCCAGCGCAGGCGGGAATCCATCAGCAGCTTAATCTCGCCCTGACGCGCGTTAATGCGGCGCTGGCTACGTACGCTGTCAAAAACAACAAACGAAAGTAATAGCAGCCACAGCGGCGTATAGCTGAGCGGCCACGGCATGAGTAACACGATGGCCGCAACCAGGCCGTGGAGCAACAAAGACATCCACTGCGAGCGCCACGAGACGCGAAGATCAGATTGCCACAGGACCACGTTCCCGATTCCGTGTTTGAATTAATTGCACCATCCGTTGCAACTCGGTGTCGGCGGGTTTGCCGTGGTTCATCAGCCAGTTGAATAAATCCGGATCGTCAGACTCAAGCAGGCGAACAAACAGACGCTTATCATCCTCGCTTAAGCTGTCGTACTCATATTCGAAGAAAGGCATGATGGAAATATCAAGTTCACGCATGCCGCGACGGCATGCCCAGTGAATACGGGCCTTGTTGTTAATATCCATGTTCAGGTTCCTGCATTACGTTTGGCACAGTCGGTACCCCGTTCTCTGTTCTTAATTTCTCTACGGGGACACCAGCTAGTGTAACGTGTTTTTGACCGTTTCATTACTGGAATATTGCGATCGACGAGCTGGCTTCCAGAATAATCCCTACAAAGACAGCGGATTACACTATTTTGCGTAGCGCTACGCATAAGCGGTTTATGGCACAAATGGTCTGCTGAAAGCGCTTGCAATGCCTGCAGGCTCTTTTACCATTAGGCATTATCAAAGCGTTAAGCAATTCAGGATACCGTTATGGCATTTACACCATTTTCTCCTCGCCAGCCCGCCGCCTCTGCGCGTCTGCCGCTGACGCTTATTTCTCTTGATGACTGGGCGCTGGCAACCCTCTCCGGCGCCGACGCCGAAAAATACCTGCAGGGTCAGGTCACCGCGGATGTCGCCCAGTTGACTGAACACCAGCATCTGCTGGCCGCGCACTGCGATCCTAAAGGCAAAATGTGGAGCAACCTGCGTCTCTTCCGCCGTCAGGACGGTTTTGCCTTTATTGAGCGCCGCAGCCTGCGCGATGCGCAGCTCAAAGAGCTGAAAAAATACGCGGTCTTTTCCAAAGTCACCATCGCCCCGGACGACGAACATGTTCTGCTGGGCGTGGCGGGCTTCCAGGCGCGTGCGGCGCTGAAAAACCTGTTTGCTGAACTGCCGGATGCAGAAAAACTGGTGGTCAGCGAGGGCGCGACCTCCATCCTGTGGTTTGAACACCCGGCAGAGCGCTTCCTGTTAGTCACGGATGCCGCAACAGCCGAACGCGTGACCGAGGCGCTGCGCGGCGAAGCGCAGCTCAACAACAGCCAGCAGTGGCTGGCGCTTAACATCGAAGCGGGTCTGCCGGTAATTGACGCAGCCAACAGCGCGCAGTTTATTCCTCAGGCAACTAACCTGCAGGCGCTGGGGGGCATCAGCTTTAAAAAAGGCTGCTACACCGGTCAGGAGATGGTCGCGCGGGCAAAATTCCGTGGGGCAAACAAACGCGCGCTATGGACACTGGCAGGCCATGCCAGCCGCGTACCAGAAGCAGGTGAAGATTTAGAGCTGAAGATGGGTGAGAACTGGCGCCGCACCGGTACCGTGTTAGCCGCCGTCCAGCTGGACGATGGCCGTCTTTTGGTACAGGCTGTAATGAACAACGACATGGAAGCGGACAGCGTATTCCGCGTGCGCGACGACTCTAATACGTTGAGTATTGAGCCGCTGCCGTATTCACTGGAAGAGTGATGCTGTATCGCCCGGTGGCGCTGCGCTTACCGGACCTACGGTTTTGGTGTCCTCCCTCTCCCTGTGGGAGAGGGCCGGGGTGAGGGCCACCGCCCGCACGGTGGAAAAAACTACACCTGCCCTACGTACAAATAAATCGCCAAAAAGTGGCATACGCTGCCGCCCAGCACAAAGCCGTGCCAGATGGCATGGTTGTATGGGATGCGCTTGCAGACGTAGAAAATGACGCCCAGCGAGTAGACCACACCGCCCACCGCCAGCAGCGTTACCCCGCCGACCGCCAGCTTAATCGCCAGCTGATACACCACAATCAGCGACAGCCAGCCCATCGTCAGATAGGTGACCAGCGACAACACTTTAAACCGGTGCGCAATGGTCAGCTTAAACAGGATCCCCAGCAGCGCCAGGCTCCAGATAACAATCATCAGGCCGCGCGACAGCGGTGAATTGAGCCCCACCAGCAGGAAAGGCGTATAGGTACCCGCAATCAGCAGATAGATAGCGCAGTGGTCAAATTTCTTAAGCCATATTTTGGCTCGCTGATGCGGAATCGCGTGATAGAGCGTCGACGCCAGGAACAGCAGGATCATACTCCCGCCATACAGGCTATAGCTGGTAATGGCCATCGCGCTGGCATTGGTATCCACCGCCTGTACCAGCAATAACACTAAACCGACAATCCCAAACACCAGGCCAATGCCGTGGCTGATGCTGTTGGCTACTTCCTCAGCCAGCGAATATCCCTGTGCGATTAATGGTCTGCTCGCCATACAAAACTCCGGGAAAACTAAAGATGATTATTCATCGCATGACTATGCTAACTGAGAATGATTCCAGTGAACACCTGTTAGCTAAAATAATTTTAACGTAAATTTTTATAATAAAAATCAAAAACATATACAAATAATTCACCTGACATTTGTTCACATAAAAATTTAAGCGTTACTAATCAATAGCATAAAATTGGCTCCTGCCGTCTGGCTGCGTGATATGATGGATAAATGAGGTCTGAATGAGAGTTTTGCCACTGTGAGTATGTTCACCCACTCCGCCATTGCCAGTCTCAATAACCTGGAAATGATGGTCTACAACTATGCCATCAAAAACCGAGACAAAGTGATGTACATGACCATCCGCGAGCTGGCGGATGCGGCCGGCGTCTCAACCACCACCATCCTGCGCTTTTGCCGCAAGCTCAACTGCGAAGGGTATTCTGAATTTCGCGTGCGCTTTAAGCTCTATCTTGAGCAGAACGAGCCTCAGCAGGCGAATTTCGGCGCCAGCGAAATTATCAGCTTCTTTAAAAGCGTGAATAATGAGGAGTTCGATGCGCTATTAAATGACGCGGTAAATATCATTCTCTCTTCCGAGCGCATTATATTTGTCGGGGCGGGAACCTCAGGCTCACTGGCGAAATATGGCGCACGTTTCTTTTCGAATATTGGTAAATTCAGTAATCATATTGATGACCCTTATTTCCCGGTCACCAATGATATGGCGAAAAATGCGCTGGCCATTGTGCTCTCCGTCTCGGGTGAAACCGAGGAGATCCTGCGCTTCGCCAGCCAGTTCAGCCTGCATCGCTGCAAGGTGCTCTCCATCACCAGCCATGAGCACTCGCGTCTGGCAAAACTGGCGGACTTTAATCTCTCCTGGCACGTTCCCCAGACGCGAATTGGCGGCGTCTACGATATCACCACGCAAATTCCCGTTATCTATATTCTGGAATCTCTCGGACGCAAGCTGGCGAAGAAACTGACGGAATAAAACACCCTGTTTTTTTGATGTGACAAATCACAATTTCCGCAAATTGTTATATCGTGACATTCAATTTCGCTTTGCTAGACTCAATGCCAATAAGCCATTTATTGAGAATAGCAGCGATGAAAAAATTAACCTTACCAAAAGATTTTTTATGGGGCGGTGCGGTTGCCGCTCACCAGGTTGAAGGCGGCTGGAACAAAGGCGGCAAAGGGCCAAGCATTTGCGACGTCTTGACCGGCGGCGCACACGGCGTGCCGCGCGAAATCACGCAGGAGGTGGTGCCGGGTAAATACTACCCAAACCACGAGGCCATCGACTTCCACGGCCACTACAAAGAAGACATCAAGCTGTTTGCCGAGATGGGCTTCAAGTGCTTCCGTACCTCTATCGCCTGGACGCGCATCTTCCCGAAAGGTGACGAAACGCAGCCAAACGAAGAAGGGCTGAAGTTTTACGACGACATGTTCGATGAGCTGCTGAAGTACAACATCGAACCGGTGATCACCCTCTCCCACTTCGAAATGCCGCTGCACCTGGTGCAGGAGTACGGTAGCTGGACCAACCGCAAAGTGGTTGATTTCTTTGTGCGCTTCGCGGAAGTGGTGTTTGAGCGCTACAAGCACAAGGTCAAATACTGGATGACCTTCAACGAAATCAACAACCAGCGAAACTGGCGCGCCCCGCTGTTCGGCTACTGTTGCTCGGGCGTGGTCTATACCGAACATGAAAACCCGGAAGAGACCATGTACCAGGTGCTGCACCACCAGTTTGTGGCCAGCGCCCTGGCGGTAAAAGCCGCGCGCCGCATCAACCCGGAGATGAAAGTCGGCTGCATGCTGGCGATGGTGGCGCTCTATCCGTTCTCCTGCAAGCCGGAAGACGTGATGTTCGCCCAGGAATCCATGCGCGAGCGCTATGTCTTTACCGATGTCCAGCTGCGCGGTTACTACCCGTCCTACGTACTGAACGAGTGGGAGCGCCGCGGCTTCTCCATCAGAATGGAGGCGGGCGACGAGGAGATCCTGCGTGAAGGTACCTGCGACTACTTAGGCTTCAGCTACTACATGACCAACGCGGTGAAGGCGGAAGGCGGAACAGGTGACGCCATCTCCGGCTTTGAAGGCAGCGTGCCGAACCCGCACGTGAAGGCGTCCGACTGGGGCTGGCAGATTGACCCGGTGGGCCTGCGTTATTCCCTGTGCGAGCTTTACGAGCGTTATCAGAAGCCGCTGTTTATCGTGGAAAACGGCTTTGGCGCCTACGATAAGGTGGAAGAAGACGGCAGCATCAACGACGACTATCGCATCGACTACCTGCGTGCCCACGTGGAAGAGATGATCAAAGCCGTCACGCACGATGGCGTGGATCTGATGGGCTATACGCCGTGGGGCTGCATTGACTGCGTGTCGTTCACCACCGGCCAGTACAGCAAGCGCTACGGCTTTATCTACGTCAACAAGCACGACGATGGCACGGGCGACATGTCGCGCTCCCGTAAGAAAAGCTTCGAATGGTATAAAGGCGTGATTGCCAGCAACGGCGAGAAACTTTAACGCCGTGATCCCCTCTCCCCTTTGGGGAGAGGGTTAGGGTGAGGGGTTCATTTCCCGCCAGCCAGCTCGATAAAACTGCCCGTTACGTACGACGCCTTCTCGCTCAGCAGCCAGACAATCGCCTGAGCCACCTCTTCCGGCTGGCCGCCGCGCTGCATCGGCAGCAGCGATTTCACCCGATCCACCCGCCCCGGCTCTCCGCCGGACGCGTGAATATCGGTATAAATCAGCCCAGGCCGCACGCAGTTCACGCGAATGCCCTGCGCCGCCACCTCCAGCGATAGCCCGGTTGTAAGGGAATCTACCGCGCCTTTAGAAGCGGCATAGTCTACGTACTCACCCGGCGCGCCCAGACGAGATGCGGCGGATGATACATTTACAATCGCCCCGCCCTTGCCGCCATGCTTGATGGACATGCGTTTCACCGCTTCACGACAGCAGAGAAAGTAGCCCGTGACGTTGGTCGCCAGCACGCGGTTAATGCGCTCTGCGGACAGATTCTCAATGGTGGATTGCTCAAACAGAATGCCCGCATTATTGACCAGCGCACTAAGCGGCTCGCCTTCACGATCGATGCTGTCAAACATCGCCAGCACCTGAGCTTCATCGCTGATGTCCGCACGCACGGCAAAGGCTTTGCCGCCGGCCTCAACGATCTGGTTGATCACGTCCGTCGCGGCTTTAATGTTGTGGTGATAGTTCACCGCCACGGTGTAGCCTTCGCGTGCCAGCTGCAGCGCGGTGGCTTTCCCAATGCCCCGGCTCGCGCCGGTGACCAGTGCAATTGCCATTCTCTTCTCCCAATAAAAAAGCCGGGTGGCGGCTTCGCCTTACCCGGCCTGTGTTACTACACCAACAATGTTACTGGTATTCGCTCATCGGCACGCAGGAGCAGAACAGATTACGGTCGCCGTAAACGTCATCAAGACGCTTCACGGTCGGCCAGTATTTGTTTGCCACGCCTGCCGGGAAGACGGCCAGTTCGCGGGAGTAACCGTGGTTCCACTCTGCCACTATCTCGTGCTGGGTGTGCGGGGCGTTAACCAGCGGGTTATCTTCCAGCGGCCATTCGCCGTCCTGCACGCGATCGATTTCCATGCGGATGGCCAGCATCGCGTCGATAAAGCGGTCCAGCTCGGCTTTGCTTTCAGACTCGGTCGGCTCCACCATCAGCGTCCCCGCAACCGGGAACGACATGGTTGGCGCGTGGAAGCCGTAGTCGATCAGACGCTTGGCGATATCCAGCTCGCTGATGCCGGTCTGCTCTTTCAGCGGACGAATATCCAGAATGCACTCGTGCGCCACGCGACCGTCGCGACCGGTGTAGAGCACAGGGAAGGCAGACTTCAGGCGAGTCGCAATGTAGTTGGCGTTGAGGATCGCCACCTGGCTCGCCTGCTTCAGCCCTTCCGCGCCCATCATGCGGATGTACATCCAGCTGATTGGCAGGATTGATGCGCTACCGAACGGGGCCGCAGAGACCGCGCCCTGACGGGTCAGCATGCCTTCAATCTGCACCACGCTGTGGCCCGGCACAAACGGCGCCAGGTGCGCTTTCACGCCGATTGGTCCCATGCCCGGGCCGCCGCCGCCGTGTGGAATGCAGAAGGTTTTGTGCAGGTTCAGGTGCGACACGTCCGCGCCGATAAAGCCCGGAGAGGTAATACCCACCTGAGCGTTCATGTTCGCGCCGTCGAGGTAAACCTGACCGCCAAACTGATGCACCACTTCACACACTTCACGGATGGTCTCTTCGTACACGCCGTGGGTGGACGGGTAGGTCACCATGATGCAGGAGAGCTTGTCGCCCGCCTGCTCGGCTTTCGCACGCAGATCGGCCAGATCGATGTTGCCGTTCTTATCACACGCCACCACTACCACTTCCATGCCCGCCATCTGGGCTGAGGCCGGGTTGGTGCCGTGGGCGGAGCTTGGGATCAGGCAGATATCGCGGTGACCTTCGTTGCGGCTTTCGTGATAGTGACGGATCGCCAGCAGGCCCGCGTACTCGCCCTGCGCGCCGGAGTTCGGCTGCATGCAAAGCGCGTCGTAACCGGTCAGCTTCACCAGCCAGTCTGAAAGCTGGTTAATCATCATGTGATAGCCTTCCGCCTGTTCTGGCGGGCAGAACGGGTGCAGCTCGGAGAATTCAGGCCAGGTAATCGGGATCATCTCTGCCGCGGCGTTCAGCTTCATGGTGCAGGATCCCAGCGGGATCATCGCCTGGTTCAGCGCCAGATCCTTGCGCTCCAGAGAGTGCATATAGCGCATCATCTCGGTTTCGCTGTGATAGCGGTTGAACACCGGGTGAGTCAGGATCGCGTCATTGCGCAGCATGCTTTCCTGAATGGAGCGGCTGTCGAGCGCGACCTCTTTGTCGAGCGTATCAACGTCCAGACCGTGTGCGTCGCCCAGCAGCACGTTGAACAGGTTCAGGATATCGTCGCGGGCGGTGCTTTCATCCAGCGTAATGCCGACTGCATTGTGGATGTCGCTGCGCAGGTTGATTTCTGCTGCATCCGCACGCGCCAGCACGGCCGCTTTGTCTGCCACTTCCACGCACAGGGTATCGAAGTAGTGAGCATGGCGCAGCTTGAGGCCCTTCTGCTGGAGGCCGCAGGCCAGAATATCGGCCAGGCGGTGAATGCGGCTGGCAATGCGCTTCAGTCCAGCCGGACCGTGGAATACTGCATACAGGCTGGCGATGTTTGCCAGCAGGACCTGGGAGGTACAGATGTTGGAGTTCGCTTTCTCGCGGCGGATATGCTGCTCGCGGGTCTGCATCGCCATGCGCAGCGCGGTGTTACCGGCAGCATCTTTTGAGACGCCGATAATGCGGCCTGGCATGGAGCGTTTGAATTCATCTTTCGCGCCGAAGAACGCCGCGTGCGGGCCGCCGTAGCCCATCGGCACGCCGAAGCGCTGCGCGGAGCCGAATACAATATCCGCGCCCTGTTTGCCCGGCGCTGTCAGCAGCACCAGCGCCATAAAATCGGCGGCAACGCTGACAACCACTTTGCGGGATTTCAGCTCGGCAATCAGCGCGCCGTAGTCGTGAACTTCACCGGTGGTACCCACCTGCTGAAGCAGCACGCCGAAGACGTCCTGGTGATCCAGCACTTTGTCGGCGTCGTCGACGATCACGTCGAAGCCGAAGGTTTCCGCGCGGGTGCGCACCACGTCCAGCGTCTGCGGATGCACGTCAGCCGCCACGAAGAAGCGGTTGGCATTTTTCAGCTTGCTGACGCGCTTTGCCATCGCCATCGCTTCGGCAGCCGCGGTCGCTTCATCCAGCAGAGAGGCGGAGGCGATATCCATCCCGGTCAGATCCAGCGTCACCTGCTGGAAGTTCAGCAGCGCTTCCAGACGACCCTGGGAGACTTCTGGCTGATAAGGGGTGTAAGCGGTGTACCAGCCCGGGTTTTCCAGCATGTTGCGCAGGATAACCGGCGGCAGCTGCACGTTGGTGTAGCCCATGCCAATGTAAGACTTATAGCGCTTGTTCAGGCCTGCGATAGCCTTCAGCTCCGCCAGCGCGGCAAACTCCGTGGTGGCTTCCCCCACCTGAGGCGGCGTGGCAAGCTGGATGTCTTTTGGCACAATCTGGCCGATCAGTGCGTCTAATGAATCCGCGCCAACCGTCTTCAGCATCTCCTGCTGTTGCTGAGCATCCGGCCCAATGTGACGTTCAATGAAGGCGCCACGGTTTTCAAGCTGGCTTAAAGTCTGTGTCATGAGCGATGGTTCCTGAAACGTGCAGTGAATGTGTTTTCTCCCTCTCCCCAAAGGGGAGAGGGATAATAGCTTACTCGTCTTCTAACAGTGCTTCGTACGCGGTCGCATCCAGCAGCGCGGCAACCTGAGATTCGTCGCTGGCTTTGATCTTGAAGATCCAGCCGCCTTCATACGGCTCGCTGTTGACCAGTTCCGGGGAGTCGCTCAGCGCGTCGTTCACGGCAACAATCTCGCCGCTTACCGGTGCGTAGATATCGGATGCCGCTTTGACGGACTCCGCCACGGCGCAGTCATCGCCTGCGCTGACGGTTGCGCCCACTTCAGGCAGGTCAACAAACACCATGTCGCCCAGCAGCTCCTGCGCGTGCTCGGTGATCCCTACGGTGTAAGTGCCGTCCGCCTCTTTGCGCAGCCACTCGTGTTCTTTGCTGTATTTCAGTTCTGCTGGCACATTGCTCATTGAAGTTCTCCTGATAAAAATGATTAGGCGACCGGCTTACCGGCGCGAACAAAAATCGGTTTGGTCACGTGGACCGGCATTTCGCGGTTGCGGATTTGTACCACCGCCGTGTCGCCAATGCCCGCCGGCACGCGTGCCAGTGCAATACTGTAGCCCAGCGTCGGGGAGAAGGTACCGCTGGTGATCACGCCTTCGCGAGGATTGCCGTCGGCATCGGTAAAACGCACCGGCAGTTCGCCGCGCAGCACGCCTTTTTCCTTCATCACCAGGCCAACCAGCTGTTCGGTATCCTTCTCGCGCTGCATCTCCAGCGCTTCACGGCCAATGAAATCACGGTCAGCCGGTTCCCACGCGATGGTCCAGCCCATGTTGGCCGCCAGCGGAGAAACCCCTTCATCCATCTCCTGACCGTAGAGATTCATCCCCGCTTCAAGACGCAGCGTATCGCGCGCGCCCAGACCCGCAGGCTTCACGCCCGCTTCCACCAGCGCGCGCCAGAAATCGGCTGCTTTCTCGTTCGGCATCGCAATTTCGTAGCCCGCTTCACCGGTATAGCCGGTGGTGGCGATAAACAGATCCCCCGCCTGCACGCCGAAGAACGGCTTCATGCCTTCGGTGACGTTGCGCTGATTGTCGTCAAACAGAGACGCGGCTTTTGCCTGCGCGTTCGGCCCCTGCACGGCGATCAGCGACAGATCGTCACGGACGGTGATGTCGATGGCATAAGGTTCGGCGTGTTGGGTGATCCAGGAGAGGTCTTTTTCGCGGGTGGCGGAGTTTACAACGAGGCGGAAGAAATCTTCGGTGAAGTAGTAGACGATAAGATCATCAATCACGCCGCCCGAGGCATTCAGCATGCCGGTATAGAGCGCTTTGCCCGGCGTCTTGAGCTTGGCGACGTCGTTTGCCAGCAGATAACGCAAAAACTCCCGGGTGCGGCTTCCGCGCAGGTCGACAATCGTCATGTGGGACACGTCGAACATACCGGCATCGGTGCGCACCGCGTGGTGCTCATCAATCTGCGAGCCGTAGTGCAGCGGCATCATCCAGCCATGGAAGTCCACCATGCGGGCGCCGCATAACACGTGCTGTTCGTACAAAGGAGTCTGTTGAGCCATCTTGTCCTCGTTGAAAAATTCACCGTGAAACCCGGTATCGGCCTCGTTCCCGAATGCCGACGCAAACGTTCTCTTTTACCTGAACTTACCACCGAAACCGGCGGTTAACCATAAGGTAAAATGGGTCATCACATTAGCTTATGACCAAAAAACGCTGAAAAGCCTACAGAGTTATTCACTGGAAAAATGCGATTAACCCCGCACAAAATTAACAATGATCTAACAGGATTTAGCACATGGTGATATTTCGTGCGGAAAAACGGGCCGAATTTCCGTCACATAAAAATCATGACATGAGAATATCTAATGCGAAAAATGGCGTGGAATTAGAATATTTCAAACGAGGGAATTTTCCCGGCGCAGAGGCCGGGAAAATAAAGTGTGACGGGGATCGAGATTAGCGTAACCAGTCGGGAAGGTCGTTTAGACCCATTGCCTGACGCAGAAGTTGAGGTTTGACGCCGGGAAGGGTGTCGGCCAGCTTGAGGCCGATATCGCGCAGCAGTTTTTTCGCCGGATTTGCCCCGGCAAACAGCTCGCGAAAGCCCTGCATGCCTGCCAGCATCATCGCCGCACTGTGCTTGCGGCTGCGCTCGTAGCGACGCAGATACAGATGCTGGCCGATATCTTTACCTTCACGATGCAGGCGACGCAGTTCTTCCACCAGCTCAGCCGCGTCCATAAAGCCGAGGTTAACGCCCTGCCCGGCCAGCGGATGAATGGTATGGGCCGCATCGCCCACCAGCGCCAGACGGTGCGCCGCAAACTGGCGCGCGTAGCGGCCGGTTAACGGAAACACCTGACGCTCGCTTTCAAGCGCGCACAGGCCAAGGCGGTTATCAAACGCCACGCACAGCGCCTGGTTAAATTCTTCCGGCGTTGCCTCCTGCATCTGCTGGGCTTTCTCCGGCACCAGGGACCAGACAATCGAGCACAGGTGCGGATCGGCAAGCGGCAGGAACGCCAGAATACCGTCGTTGTGGAAAATCTGCCGGGCCACGCCGCCGTGCGGCTCTTCGGTGCGGATCGTCGCCACCATCGCATGATGGCGGTAATCCCAGTACGTCAGTGGAATATCGGCCTTGTTGCGCAGCCAGGAGTTGGCGCCATCGGCACCCACCACCAGACGCGCGGTGAGCATGTCGCCGCTTTGCAGGGTGATAAACGCCTCGTTTTCGCCCCATGCCACCTGCTGGATCTGCGCAGGCGCTACCAGCGTCACGTCGCTGCACTGCTCTGCTTTCTGCCACAGCGCGTGGTGGATCACCGCATTCTCAATGATATGGCCCAGATGGCTATAGCCCATGCTTTCATCATCAAAGGCAATATGGCCAAAGCTGTCTTTGTCCCACACTTCCATGCCGTGATAGCAGCTTGCGCGCTGGGCGACGATATCTGACCAGACGCCGAGACGCGTCAGCAGCTTTTCGCTGGCCGCGTTAATCGCCGACACGCGGAGTTCCGGCGGGACATCAGGCGCGACGGGCTGGGGCTGCTTTTGCTCCAGTACGGCCACGCGCAGGCCGCTGCCCTGTAATCCACAGGCCAGCGCCAGCCCAACCATTCCGCCGCCAACGATGGCAACATCAACATTATGCACGGTGATAACTCCTTAACGCGCGACCCAACCCAGGGTCCGCTGCGCCAGCACGTCACGTGCCGGAATGAACAATTCCATCGCCATCAGCCCGAGGTTGCGACCGGCAACCAGCGGCGCCCAGCGATTGGCAAAGAGATGGACTAAACCATCGGTGACGCCAATTGTCGCCTCTTTATCGGCCTGGCGTCGCGTCTGGTAATGGCTTAGCACCGAATATGCACCGCAGTCTTTTTGTTCGCTCCACGCCTGCGAAAGCGTTTCTGCCAGGCTCATCACATCCCGCAGGCCGAGGTTAAAGCCCTGACCGGCGATGGGGTGGAGGGTTTGCGCCGCGTTGCCAACCAGCGCCACGCGGTGAGAAACAGACTGTGATGCCGTGGTTAACGACAGCGGATAGACCGCACGTTTTCCGGCATGGGTAATACGCCCCAGCCGCCAGCCAAAGGCTTTCTGCAGCTCGGTACAAAAACGTTCGTCTGACCAGGACTTAACCTCTTCGGCCTTATCCTGCGGGTGGCACCAGACCAGCGAACAGCGCCCGTCCGTCATCGGCAGCATCGCCAGCGGGCCGTGCTGGGTGAAGCGCTCGAACGCCCGGCCGTTGTGTTCTGCTGCGGTCGAGACGTTCGCAATGACCGCGACCTGCCCGTAAGGCTGCTGCCGCCACTCTACGCCGCACTGGGTGCCGAGCGCCGAGCGCGACCCGTCAGCCGCAACCAAAAGCAGTCCGTCAAGCACGGTGCCATTGTCCAGCGTTACGCTGACCGCGTCTTCACTGCGGGTAAAGCTGGCAACGCGTGCCGGGCAGTGCAGCGTAACGCCCGGCGCGTCCTGCAACAGGCGGAACAGGCGCAGGCCAATATCGTGCAGTTCAACGACCTGACCCAGCGCGTCAATACGGTAATCGTGGGCATCCAGCGTCACAAACCCGGCATGGCCGCGATCGCTTACGTGCACGGTATTAATGGCGGTGGCGCAGTCGGCGATGGCCTGCCAGATGCCAATGCGCGACAGCTGCTGGCAGGTTCCTTGCGCCAGGGCAATGGCGCGGGAATCAAACCCAGGGTGATTCTTCGCCTGCGGCGCGACGGCTTCAACCAGATGCACCGGAAGCTGGCCCTTCGTCAAATGCGAAATGGCCAGCGCCAGCGTGGCGCCGGTCATGCCGCCGCCAACGATAATCACGCTCATACGCGCGCCGCTGCCATCAGCGCCTCGATATCGTCCGCTTTTTTCACCACGCTCGCGGTCAGGTTTTCGTTGCCGGTTTCGGTAATGACGATGTCGTCTTCAATACGAATGCCAATTCCGCGGTATTCCTCTGGCAAGTCGGCATCCGGCGCGATGTACAGACCCGGCTCGACGGTCAGCACCATGCCCGGCTCAAGCACGCGCGAACGTTCAGGGCCGTACGCGCCCACGTCGTGCACGTCCAGCCCCAGCCAGTGGCTCAGGCCGTGCATAAAGTACGTACGGTGAGCATTCTCGGTAATCAGGGTGTCGACATCCCCTTTGAGGATCCCAAGCTTAACCAGCCCGGTAATCATGATGCGCACCACCTCACCGGTCACCTCCTGAATGGAGGTGCCAGGGCGATACAGCGTGAGCGCCGTCTCAAGCGATTCGAGAACAATGTCATAAATCGCCCGCTGCGCCGGCGAAAATTTACCGTTCACCGGGAAGGTACGGGTGATGTCGCCCGCATAGCCCTGATATTCGCAACCGGCGTCAATCAGCACCAGATCGCCGTCGCGCAGCGCGCTTTCGTTTTCGGTGTAGTGCAGAATGCAGCCGTTTTCCCCGCCGCCAACGATGGTGTTGTAGGACGGGAAGCGCGCGCCGTGACGGTTAAATTCATGGTGAATTTCGCCTTCCAGCTGGTATTCGAACATTCCAGGACGACATTTTTCCATCGCGCGGGTGTGCGCCAGGGCGCTGATTTCGCCCGCGCGGCGCATCACGTTCAGCTCCTCTTCAGATTTGAACAGACGCATCTCGTGCACCACCGGACGCCAGTCCGTGAGTGTCGCGGGCGCGGACAGGTTCTGCCGCGAGCCTTTACGCAGCTTTTCCAGCGCGTTGAAAACAATCTCATCGGCGTAGGCGTATTCGCCCTGCGCGTGGTAGAGCACGTCGAGGCCATTAAGCAGCTGATAGAGCTGCTGGTTGATTTCGCTAAATGCCAGCGCACGGTCAACGCCCAGCTTTTCCGGTGCGGCCTCTTGCCCTAAGCGGCGGCCAAACCAGATTTCAGCGGTTAAGTCTCGTACGCGGTTGAAAATCACGCTGTGGTTGTGGGTGTCATTGCTCTTAATCAGCACCAGCACCGCTTCCGGCTCGTTAAAGCCGGTGAAGTACCAGAAATCGCTGCTCTGGCGATAGGGGTATTCGCTGTCTGCGCTGCGCGTCACTTCGGGCGCGGCAAAAATCAGCGCCGCGCTGCCCGGCTGCATCTTTGCCAGCAGCGCCTGACGACGGCGCAAATACTCTTGTTGCGAGATAACCATGACACCCTCCTGTGCGTTATTTTTCTTAATGTAAGGTTGGCTTGCGAACTTCCGGCGCGGTCGGCTGCGAGCGCGTGAAATTGTCGTGGCACAGCAGCGCCGCCACGCGCACGTACTCGATGATCTCTTCGAGAGACATCTCCAGCTCTTCCTGATCTTCTTCTTCATCGTAGCCAAGCTGGGCGATGTTGCGCAGATCGTCAATCGCTTCACCCGCTTCGCCGGTGACTTTATCAAGCTTAGGCTGGGTGACGCCCAGGCCAAGCAGATAGTGGTTTACCCACCCCGCGAGCGCATCGGCGCGATCGAAGACGCTGACATCGTCGCCTTCAGGCAGATAAAGCTGAAAAAGGAAGCCATCGTCTTCCAGCGAATCGCTGGTTGCCGCGTGCATTTTTCGCAGCGCTTCCGCCAGTTCGTGGCCAAACGCCAGCCCTTCGTTCGTGAGGTCGTGGATCAGCGGCTGCCATGAGCTGTCGCTGTTTCCGCCACACAGTATGCCGCTGATCAGACCGTGCATTTCGGCAGGGGTAAGACCGACTCCCTGCTGGTTCAGTAACTGGTTTAAATCCTTGTAACCAGGCATTTCGTTCTGTATAGACATACGCATTCGTCATCAAAGGGAGGATATTCATGATATGCTACCACTTTGGACCCTGGTGATACCAGAAAAGGGCTTGTATCTTCACATCAGGGTAGCTATAGTGTCGCCCCTTCGCAGCCCCCGGGGCAGTAAGCGAAGGCAGCGCAGTCAATCAGCAGGAAGGTGGCATGTCTGCACAACCCGTCGATCTCCAGATTTTTGGCCGTTCACTGCGAGTGAATTGTCCGCCTGAACAAAGGGATGCTTTGAATCAGGCTGCGGACGATTTGAATCAGCGGTTGCAAGATCTAAAAGAACGCACTAGAGTCACAAATACTGAGCAGCTGGTTTTCATCGCCGCGTTGAACATCAGCTATGAACTGACTCAGGAAAAAGCGAAGACCCGCGACTACGCGGCTAGCATGGAGCAGCGCATTAAAATGCTCCAGCAGACCATTGAACAGGCGTTGCTTGATCAAGGTCGCAATCCCGAAAGACCGGGACCAAAGTTTGAATAACACTTCTCAGTTGACTATGGTAGAGTAACTGTGAAGACAAAATTTCTCTGAGATGTTCGCAAGCGGGCCAGTCCCCTGAGCCGATATTTCATACCACAAGAATGTGGCGCTCCATGGTTGGTGAGCATGCTCGGTTCGTCCGAGAAGCCTTAAAACTATGACGACACATTCACCTTGAACCAAGGGTTCAAGGGTTACAGCCTGCGGCGGCATCTCGGAGATTCCCTCTTTCTTCTTCTACCCACTACCATGACTCAATTCCCTGAAGTTTCTGCCTCACGCCAGGATATTCGTCAGCTCATTCGACAGCGTCGTCGCGCACTTACGTCCGAACAACAAGCACACTTTGCGCAGCAGGCCGCCGCCCGCATGATGGCGTATCCGCCTGTGGTGATGGCCAACACGGTCGCTCTGTTCCTGTCGTTTGATGGCGAGCTGGATACCCAACCGCTTATCGACCAGCTCTGGCGCGCCGGAAAGAAGGTTTACCTGCCGGTACTGCATCCGTTTAGCCAGGGTAATTTGCTGTTTCTGCACTACCACCCGCACAGCGAACTGGTGGTAAATCGTCTGAAAATTACCGAGCCGAAACTCGACGTGCGCGACGTATTACCGCTGTCCGAGCTGGACGTGCTGATTACGCCGCTGGTGGCGTTTGATGAACAGGGCCAGCGTTTAGGCATGGGCGGGGGATTCTATGACAGAACCCTGCAAAACTGGCAGCAGTACGGGCTGCAGCCGGTCGGCTATGCGCATGATTGCCAGGCTGTAGAAGCCTTGCCGGTGGAGAAATGGGATGTGCCGCTGCCGGCGGTGGTGACGCCCGGCAAAATCTGGGTCTGGTAGAACAAAGCCGGGTGGCGCTTACGCTTACCCGGCTTACAAAACCTCAACGTAGGTCGGGTAAGGCGCAGCCGCCACCCGACACCACAGACCGCACGGATCAGTACAGCAGACGCGCGCGAATTGTCCCCGGTATGGCCTTCATGCTCTGCAGCGCTTTCTCGGCAACATCTTCATCGGCTTCAATATCGATAACCACATAACCCATCTGCGAGTTGGTTTGCAGGTACTGGGCGGCAATGTTAACGCCCTGCTCGGCAAAGATCTGGTTGATGGCGGTCAGCACGCCAGGACGGTTTTCGTGGATGTGCAGCAGACGACGACCGCCGTGCAGCGGCAGAGACACTTCCGGGAAGTTCACCGCAGAGAGCGTTGAACCGTTGTCGGAATATTTGCTCAGCTTACCCGCCACTTCCAGGCCGATATTCTCCTGCGCTTCCTGAGTAGAACCGCCGATGTGCGGCGTCAGGATCACGTTGTCGAATTCGCACAGCGGAGAGTTAAACGGATCGCTGTTGGTGGCCGGTTCCGTCGGGAACACGTCGATGGCCGCCCCCGCCAGATGCTTACGCTTCAGCGCATCGCACAGCGCAGGGATATCGACCACCGTACCGCGCGCGGCGTTGATCAGCAGCGAGCCCGGCTTCATCAGCGCCAGCTCTTCCGCGCCCATCATGTTTTTGGTGGAGGCGTTTTCCGGCACGTGCAGGCTGACTACGTCGCTCATGTTCAGCAGGTCAGAAAGATGCTGCACCTGCGTCGCGTTACCCAGCGGCAGCTTGCTTTCGATATCGTAGAAGTAGACGTGCATCCCCAGCGACTCCGCCAGGATCCCCAGCTGGGTACCGATGTGGCCGTAGCCGATGATGCCCAGCTTTTTACCACGGGCTTCGTAGGAGCCCGCGGCCAGTTTGTTCCACACGCCGCGGTGCGCTTTGGCGTTAGCTTCCGGGATACCGCGCAGCAGCAGCAGCAGCTCGCCAATTACCAGCTCCGCCACGGAACGGGTGTTGGAGAACGGGGCGTTAAAGACCGGGATACCGCGTTTTGCGGCAGCGTTCAGGTCGACCTGGTTGGTGCCGATGCAGAAGCAGCCAATAGCAACCAGCTTTTCTGCCGCGGCAATCACGTCTTCAGTCAGGTGGGTACGGGATCGCAGGCCAATGAAGTGGGCATCACGGATGGCGGCTTTCAGCTCTTCCGTGTCCAGCGCGCCTTTGTGAAATTCGATGTTGGTGTAACCCGCCGCACGAAGGCTATCAAGCGCTTTCTGGTGCACGCCCTCGACCAGCAGGAATTTAATCTTGTCTTTCTCCAGTGATACCTTTGCCATTTCCCCGACCCTGTTTTTATCTGAACTGATGTTGTGCTGGATTGAAATCCGCTGTAGCCAACATATCAAAAAAAACTATTGCAGCAATATGAACGTTTGCGTCGGCACTCTGAAGAAAAGTCATACAGGGCAAAATGACAGAGTAAAATGCTGAGGAAATTTACAAACGTGGCAGGATCGGCAAAAGAGGCGGAAAAGCGTGACACAAGTCACCAAATTTAGCTTTTCAAAAATTTTTTAGCGGGGGGAGCACACCCCCCGTCAGATCATTTTACGATGGTTTTCACACCGTCAGCCGTACCGATCAGCGCCACGTCCGCGCCGCGGTTGGCGAATAACCCTACGGTGACGACGCCTGGAATGCTGTTGATGGCGTTTTCCAGGGCAATCGCGTCGAGAATCTCCAGACCGTGAACGTCGAGGATGACGTTACCGTTGTCGGTGACCACGCCCTGACGGTATTCCGGACGGCCGCCCAGCTTCACCAGCTGACGGGCCACCGCACTGCGCGCCATCGGGATCACTTCAACCGGCAGCGGGAAACTACCCAGAATGTCGACCTGCTTGGAGGCATCCGCGATGCAGATGAACTTGTCCGCAACCGAGGCGATGATCTTTTCACGAGTCAGCGCCGCGCCGCCGCCTTTGATCATCTGCATATGGCCGTTGATTTCATCCGCGCCATCAACGTAAATGCCCAGACGATCCACTTCGTTGAGATCGAAAACGGTAATGCCGAGGCTTTTCAGCTTTTCCGTGGACGCATCGGAGCTGGAAACCGCGCCCTCGATCTGCCCCTTCATCGTGCCCAGTGCATCGATAAAGTGCGCCGCCGTTGACCCCGTACCAACACCGACAATGGTCCCTGGCTGTACGTACTGGAGAGCGGCCCATCCTACTGCTTTTTTCAGTTCATCCTGCGTCATGATCGTTTTGCCTGTGGTGTGAAAACTCAGGGCGCATTATAGAACACGTCGAATGGATTTCGTCTGCCAGGAAGGGAAAATTGTGTCATAGTGCAGATTAAGCAAAATTTAGGAGCCAGCCAGAGCAATGAAACGTCCGGACTACAGAACACTACAGGCACTTGATGCAGTTATTCGTGAACGCGGCTTTGAGCGCGCAGCGCAAAAGCTGTGTATCACCCAGTCCGCCGTATCACAGCGTATCAAACAGCTTGAAAACATGTTCGGGCAGCCGCTGCTGGTGCGTACCGTGCCGCCGCGCCCAACGGAGCAAGGGCAAAAACTTCTCGCCCTGCTGCGTCAGGTTGAGCTGCTGGAAGACGAGTGGCTGGGTGACGAACAAACGGGTTCCACGCCGCTGCTGCTCTCGCTGGCGGTCAACGCCGACAGTCTGGCGACCTGGCTGCTGCCGGCCCTTGCTCCAGTGCTGGCCGACTCCCCTATCCGCCTGAATCTTCAGGTTGAAGATGAAACCCGCACCCAGGAGCGCCTGCGTCGCGGCGAAGTGGTTGGGGCGGTCAGTATCCAGCCTCAGGCGCTGCCAAGCTGTCTTGTCGATCAGCTGGGCGCGCTCGACTACCTGTTTGTCGGTTCAAAAGCCTTTGCGGAGCGCTACTTCCCGAATGGCGTTACCCGCGCCGCGCTGCTGAAAGCGCCTGCCGTGGCGTTCGACCATCTGGACGATATGCACCAGGCGTTTTTGCAGCAAAACTTTGACCTGCCGCCGGGCAGCGTGCCGTGCCATATCGTCAACTCGTCAGAAGCCTTTGTGCAGCTGGCGCGTCAGGGCACCACCTGCTGCATGATCCCGCATCTGCAAATTGAGAAAGAGTTGAAAAGCGGTGAGCTGATTGACCTAACGCCGGGGCTCTATCAGCGCCGGATGCTTTACTGGCACCGCTTTGCGCCGGAAAGCCGCATGATGCGCAACGTCACCGACGCGCTGCTGGCGTTTGGGCATAAGGTGTTGAGACAGGATTAATCGCTTGAATTCCCTCTCCCTGTGGGCTGAGGAATCCCCACAAATTAATGCGTGCAGTGAACAATCCCCTCGCCCCTTTGGGGAGAGGGTTAGGGTGAGGGGCATATACGGCGGTAGTGGTCATTCCGTTCACTTTACGTTCCTTGCTACTCTGTTACGACAGGACCAGTGAACGTGCCAGGGTGGCTCAGTCGCCACCACCCTGGCGACCCGGGCTCCCGGCGGTAAATCGCCGCTTCGCGGTACCCTCGGCTTATTCCTTTCGGCTTATCGGGGACGGGCGGAGGTAACGTCCATGTAAAGCCCGCCCTCTCGGCGCATCCATGCGCCTCGCCCCGGCCTGCAGGAAACGCCTCAGCGATTTACAGCCGGACCAGGGCGTCGCTGCAAGCCATTCATTTTACTGAAGCAACGTTCATCGCTTCGGGTAGAGAAATTACTGGGGATTCCTCAGCCCTGTGGGAGAGGGTTAGGGTGAGGGCAAATTACTGCGCCTTAGCCGCCTCAGTTTGCTGAGTTTGAGTTGGCTCCAGTTGGAACACCACATCCACCTGATCGTCGAACTGAATGGTCGGCTGCTCGTAGGTTTCCTGAGCAGAAACCGGCGCGGCGTCCGCCTTCATCATCCGAACCATCGGGCTTGGCTGGTAGTTAGAGACGTGGTAACGCACGCTGTATACCGGGCCAAGCTTGCTCTTAAAGCCAGACGCCAGCTGTTCCGCCTGATGAATGGCATCATTAATCGCCGCTTTACGCGCTTCGTCTTTGTATTTCTCCGGTTGCGCAACGCCCAGCGACACCGAACGGATTTCGTTCAGGCCGGCCTTCAGCGCGCCGTCCAGCAGGGAATTCAGCTTGTCCAGCTGACGCACGGTCACTTCCACGGCGCGCACGGCGCGATAGCCTTTAAGAATGCTTTTGCCGTTCTGGTAGTCGTAATCCGGCTGGGTACGAAGGTTAGCAGAGCTGATGTCTTTTTTAGCGACACCGTTCTGCTCCAGGAAGGAGAGGTATTGCGCAACACGATCGTCCGCCTGTTTCTTGGCGGAAGCGGCATCTTTCGCAGCCACGTTCACTTCAATCGCCAGGGTTGCAACATCCGGTACCGCATCGACGCTTGCGGTGCCTGACGTGACGATGTGCGGGCCATCCGGCAGTTCACTTGCCTGCACCGACACCGCACCGAAACTTACTAATGCCGCCAGGGCCATCACTTTAAACTTCACTGTCATTCCTCCATGTTGCGAAGAGTGCCCCAACAACAGGGCGCATGCCAGCAAGCTTAGCGGGTCTTGTTCAGTTGTCCATAAGACAACGCTTAGTTGAGCAATCCCTGTACATGATGAATGCCCTCTTTCGCCAGCTGGAAAGCGATAAACCACATCACCAGACCGACCAGCGTATTGATGATGCGCTGCGCTTTGGCGGTACGTAGCCGCGGTGCCAGCCACGCCGCCAGGATCGCCAGGCCGAAGAACCAGAGGAAAGAGGCGCTGACCGTGCCGAGCGCAAACCAGCGTTTTGGCTCAACGTCCAGCTGTCCTCCCAGGCTGCCCAGCACCACGAAGGTATCGAGGTAAACGTGCGGATTTAGCCAGGTGACCGCCAGCATGGTGACGATAATCTTCCAGCGGCCCTGCTTCATCACTTCAGCGCTTGCCAGCTCAATGTTGCTGCTCATCGCCGTTTTCAGGGCACCGAATCCGTACCACAGCAGAAACGCCACGCCGCCCCAGGTCACCAGCGCCAGCAGCCAGGGTGACTGCATCAGCAGCGCGCTGCCGCCAAAAATGCCGGCGCAAATCAGCAGCAGATCGCTCACTGCGCACAGCAGGGCAATCATCAGATGATACTGGCGGCGAATGCCCTGATTCATGACGAACGCATTTTGCGGGCCGAGAGGGAGGATCATGGCCGCACCTAAGGCAAGCCCTTGAAAGTAATACGATAACATGACGAAATTCTCACAGTGTTGTTCTGGAGATTGACTATACTGCGCGAATCACATTAGAGGAAATGGATAATATTAATTGGGGATTAGCATGCCTAATAACCAAAAAGCCCGGTGGCGCTAGCGCTTACCGGGCCTGCAGGTAAAGTTACTCTGCTTCTTTGACTTTTTTGACGTTTACGTCCATCTGCGGGTACGGGAAGCTGATGCCGTTGGCGTCGAAGTCGCGCTTGATGCGCTCCAGCACGTCCCAGTATACGTTTTGCAGATCGCTGCTCTTACTCCAGATACGCACCACGAAGTTAATAGAGGAAGCGCCCAGTTCGTTCAGGCGAACCGTCTGCTCTTTGTCTTTCAGAATGCGATCGTCAGAGGCGATGATATTCGCGATCAGCGACTTCACCCGATCGATATCGGAATCATACGCCACGCTGATGATGAGCTCGTTACGGCGCACCGGCTCGCGGGAGAAGTTAATGATGTTGCCCGCGATGATTTTCCCGTTCGGCACCACCACGATGCGGCCGTCGACGGTACGCAGGGTGGTAGAGAAAATCTGCACCTGCAGCACGGTACCGGCGATGCCGCCAAGGTCAACATATTCACCGGAACGGAATGGACGGAAGGTCACCAGCAGCACGCCTGCCGCCAGGTTTGAAAGCGAGCCCTGCAATGCCAGACCAATAGCCAGACCCGCAGCACCAAGTACGGCAATAACGGATGCCGTCTGTACGCCCACACGACCCAGCGCCGCAATCAGCGTAAAGGCAATGATACCGTAACGTACCAGCGCGGAGAGAAAATCAGCCACCGTGGCGTCGATGTGTCGCGCGACCATCACACGGTTGACGGCGTTCGACACGATGCGCGCCACGATCATACCCACGATGATGATGGCAATTGCCGCAACGATGTTCACCGCATAGCTCAGGAGCAGCGCCTGGTTACGCACCAGCCAGTTACCGGCGTGATTGATGCTGTCTACAACATCGAGTTGTTCCATTTATTCTTCCTTTTGTTAAACCAAAACACTAAATCTATCCCTCAGGGAGACAGGCAGGTCAGTAAAGGGTAAACAAAAAGCGCAAGTTTTGCCAAACAGATCACAAAAGCAGATGTTGCAGCATGTTGAAAACGCATAAAAAAAGGCCCGCATTTGCGGGCCTTCTGATGCTGTTAGCAGCTCAAATTACAGAACGTCGATCGCGTTCAGTTCTTTGAATGCCTGCTCCAGACGGGTCACCATGGACGTCTGCGCTGCGCGCAGCCATACGCGTGGATCGTAGTATTTCTTGTTCGGCTGGTCTTCGCCTTTCGGGTTGCCCAGCTGGCCCTGCAGGTAAGCTTCGTTGGTTTTGTAGTACTGCAGGATACCGTCCCAGGTTGCCCACTGGGTGTCGGTATCGATGTTCATTTTCACTACGCCGTAGCTTACGGAGTCTTTGATTTCCTGAGCAGAAGAACCGGAACCGCCGTGGAAGACAAAGTTCAGGCTGTTGTGCGGCAGGTTGTGTTTCTTAGACACGTATTCCTGAGAATCACGCAGGATAGTTGGCGTCAGAACCACGTTACCTGGTTTGTAAACGCCGTGTACGTTACCGAAGGACGCAGCGATGGTGAAGCGTGGGCTGATTTTGCTCAGCTCGGTGTAAGCGTAATCAACGTCTTCTGGCTGGGTGTACAGGGCAGAAGCGTCCATGTGGCTGTTGTCCACGCCGTCTTCTTCACCGCCGGTGCAGCCCAGTTCAATTTCCAGGGTCATGTCCATTTTGGCCATGCGCGCCAGGTATTTAGAGCAGATTTCGATGTTTTCGTGCAGTGACTCTTCAGACAGGTCAATCATGTGAGAAGAGAACAGTGGCTTACCGGTAGCCGCGAAGTGTTTTTCACCCGCGTCCAGCAGACCGTCGATCCACGGCAGCAGTTTCTTCGCGCAGTGGTCAGTGTGCAGGATAACCGGAACACCGTAGTGCTCAGCCATCTGGTGAACGTGGTGCGCACCAGAGATAGCGCCCAGGATTGCAGCACCCTGAGGAATGTCAGTTTTCACGCCTTTACCTGCGATGAACGCAGCGCCGCCGTTAGAGAACTGAACGATAACTGGCGCTTTAACTTTAGCAGCAGTTTCCAGTACGGCGTTGATGGAGTCGGTACCTACGCAGTTAACTGCTGGCAGAGCGAAGTTGTTTTCTTTAGCTACCTGGAACACTTTCTGTACGTCATCACCAGTGATCACGCCAGGTTTTACGAAATCAAAAATTTTAGACATGTTGCTTAGTCCTGTATCTTCGGCCGTTAGAAAAGGTGCGAGCTCTTAAAAGCGCGCTGAAAATTGGGCAGGTTTCCCTGCCCTTGAATGGCTTACTTCTTAGCGCGCTCTTCGAGCATTGCTACTGCTGGCAGTACTTTGCCTTCCACGAACTCGAGGAATGCGCCGCCACCAGTGGAGATGTAGGAGATCTTGTCAGCGATACCGAACAGGTCGATTGCTGCCAGGGTGTCACCACCGCCTGCGATAGAGAACGCTTCGCTGTCTGCGATAGCGTTAGCAACGATTTCAGTCCCTTTGCGGAAGTTCGGGAATTCGAACACGCCGACAGGACCGTTCCACAGGATAGTTTTTGCGTTTTTCAGGATTTCAGCCAGTTTCTGTGCAGAAACGTCGCCCAGGTCCAGGATCTGCTCTTCATCTTTGATGTCGTTAACAGATTTCAGGGTCGCGGTAGCGGTTTCGGAGAATTCGGTCGCCACGCGAACGTCAGTTGGAACCGGGATATCACAGGTGCCCAGCAGGCGTTTGGCTTCGTCAACCAGGTCTGCTTCGTACAGGGATTTACCCACGTTGTGGCCCTGAGCGGCAACGAAGGTGTTTGCGATACCACCACCGACGATCAGCTGATCAGCGATTTTAGACAGGGAATCCAGAACGGTCAGTTTGGTAGACACTTTAGAACCACCAACGATAGCGACCATTGGGCGAGCAGGTTCTTTCAGCGCTTTACCCAGTGCTTCCAGTTCGTCAGCCAGCAGAGGACCCGCACACGCAACGTCGGCGAATTTACCGATACCGTGGGTAGACGCCTGCGCACGGTGCGCCGTACCGAACGCATCCATTACGAATACGTCGCACAGCGCAGCGTATTTTTTGGACAGGGTTTCGTCGTCTTTCTTCTCGCCTTTGTTGAAGCGAACGTTTTCCAGAACCACCAGCTCACCTTCGGCAACTTCAACGCCGTCCAGGTAATCTTTCACCAGGCGAACCGGGTTGGACAGTTTGTCTTTCAGGTAATTAACAACCGGCAGCAGAGAGAACTCTTCGTTGTACTCGCCTTCGGTTGGACGGCCCAGGTGGGAGGTGACCATCACTTTAGCGCCCTGCTTCAGAGCCAGCTCGATGGTTGGCAGAGATGCGCGGATACGCGCGTCGCTGGTCACTTTGCCATCTTTAACCGGTACGTTCAGATCGGCACGGATGAAAACGCGTTTACCAGCCAGATCCAGATCGGTCATCTTAATTACAGACATGGTGAATCCTCTCGTTGATTCTTAAAGTTTTGCAGACGCACGATGCGTCTTACCTGAAACCTTGAGCGGCCATTGCTAACGTGGTGTCGAGCATTCGGTTAGCAAAGCCCCATTCGTTATCACACCAGACCAGCGTCTTGATGAGGTGTGCGCCACTGACTCGCGTCTGAGTGCCATCGACGATGGCGCTGTGCGGGTCGTGGTTAAAATCTACTGAGACCAACGGTAATTCCGTATAGTCAACTATACCATGAAATGCTCCCTGTGCCGCTTTTTGCAGCAACAGGTTGACTTCACAGGCTTTTACCGTTTTTTTCACCGTCACGCTGAGGTCAATTGCCGTCACGTTAATTGTCGGAACACGCACGGCAATCGCTTCAAAACGGTCATTAAACTGCGGGAAAATTCGGGTGATCCCTGCCGCCAGCTTTGTGTCCACCGGAATGATTGACTGGCTCGCCGCGCGAGTGCGTCGTAAATCCGGGTGATAGGCGTCGATAACCTGCTGATCGTGCATGGCGGAGTGAATCGTGGTCACGGTGCCGGATTCAATGCCGTACGCATCGTCTAACAGTTTGATGACCGGAATAATGCAGTTGGTGGTGCAGGAGGCGTTGGAAACGATGAGATGTTCAGCCTTCAGCTCATGCTGGTTGACGCCAAACACGACGGTCGCGTCGAGATCGTTACTGCCGGGATGAGAAAACAGGACTTTTTTTGCGCCAGCTGCCAGATGCGCTTCGCCGTGTTCGCGGTTACCGTAAACACCGGTGCAGTCGAGCACCACATCCACGCCCAGTTCACGCCAGGGCAGCCCTGCAATACTGCTCTCATGCAGCACGCGAATCGCATCGTCACCGACAAACAGCTGCTCTCTTTCCTGACGAACGTCCCAGGCAAAGCGGCCGTGGCTGGTGTCATATTTCAACAAATGCGCCATGCCCGCAGCATCCGCCAGTTCATTGATTGCCACCACGGTGATTTCCGCACGACGCCCGGATTCATATAAAGCACGAACCACGTTGCGCCCGATGCGACCGAAGCCATTAATCGCTACGCGTACGGTCATAGATCTCCTGCAAAGCTATCCCTGAGTTTGAGGTGGCTGAAAGAGTAATCCAGCTACGCCCGAAGGGGAATCTTTGCTATCACAAACTGCGATTGATTGGTCAATTGTCGAACATTTAATCGACTGAAACGCTTCAGCAAGAATAAGCGAATCGAGGAATAAAAGGAATGTCTGTCCAGATGAATAAGCGAGCTATATGACTTGCGTCACATTTTGGGTGGAATAATGCCTGCAAAAAAGCCGGGTGGCGCGCTAGCGCTTACCCGGCCTACTTTATACTCCCTCTCCCTGTGGGTGTGGGAGAGGGTCGAGGTGAGGGCATCAGCCCGCACCGGACAAACAGTTACAGCAGTTCTTTCGCCTTAGCGACAACGTTCTCAACGGTGAAGCCGAACTCTTCGAACAGCTGTTCTGCCGGAGCAGACTCACCGAAGGTGGTCATACCGACGATAGCGCCGTTCAGACCCACGTATTTGAACCAGTAGTCAGCGATACCCGCTTCCACCGCCACGCGAGCGGAAACCGCTTTAGGCAGTACGGATTCGCGGTAAGCCGCATCCTGCTTGTCGAACGCATCGGTAGACGGCATGGAGACCACGCGCGCCTTCACGCCTTCGGCAGTCAGTTTTTCCCATGCTGCTACAGCCAGTTCAACTTCAGAACCGGTCGCGATGAAGATCAGCTCAGGCTGGCCCGCGCAATCTTTCAGCACGTAACCACCGCGCGCGATGTTAGCCAGCTGCTCTGGGGTACGCTCCTGCTGCGCCAGGTTCTGACGGGAGAGGATCAGCGCGGTTGGGCCGTCCTGACGCTCAACGCCGTATTTCCACGCCACTGCGGATTCAACCTGGTCACATGGACGCCACGTGCTCATGTTCGGGGTCACGCGCAGGGAAGCCACCTGCTCTACCGGCTGGTGAGTTGGACCATCTTCGCCCAGACCGATGGAGTCGTGGGTGTAGACCATCACCTGACGCTGTTTCATCAGCGCAGCCATACGCACGGCGTTACGCGCATACTCTACGAACATCAGGAAGGTAGAGGTGTACGGCAGGAAACCACCGTGCAGGGAGATACCGTTCGCGATAGCGGTCATACCGAATTCACGTACACCGTAATGGATGTAGTTACCGGCAGTGTCTTCGTTGATTGGCTTAGAACCAGACCACAGGGTCAGGTTAGATGGTGCCAGGTCAGCGGAGCCGCCCAGGAATTCTGGCAGCAGCGGACCAAACGCTTCGATCGCATTCTGAGACGCTTTACGGCTGGCGATTTTAGACGGGTTCGCCTGCAGCTTCGCGATGAACTCGCTCGCTTTCGCGTCGAAGTCAGACGGCATATCGCCTTTCATACGACGAGTGAATTCAGCCGCTTCCTGTGGGAACGCCTTCGCATAGGCAGCGAACTTCTCGTTCCAGGCCGCTTCTTTCGCCTGGCCCACTTCTTTTGCATCCCACTGAGCGTAGATTTCAGACGGGATTTCGAAGGCAGGGTATTTCCAGCCCAGCGCTTCGCGAGTCAGCGCGATTTCCGCGTCGCCCAGCGGTGCGCCGTGAGAGTCATGGGTGCCCGCTTTGTTCGGAGAACCGAAGCCGATGATGGTTTTGCACATCAGCAGGGACGGTTTGTCGGTCACTGCGCGCGCTTCTTCTACTGCACGTTTAATCGAGTCAGCATCGTGGCCATCAACGCCACGCACAACGTGCCAGCCGTAGGCTTCGAAACGCGCGGCGGTGTCGTCAGTGAACCAGCCTTCAACGTGACCGTCGATGGAGATACCGTTGTCGTCATAGAACGCAACCAGTTTGCCCAGCTTCAGGGTACCGGCCAGGGAGCACACTTCGTGAGAAATGCCTTCCATCATGCAGCCGTCGCCCAGGAACGCGTAGGTGAAGTGGTCAACGATGTCGTGGCCAGGACGGTTGAACTGCGCCGCCAGGGTCTTCTCGGCAATCGCCATACCTACAGCGTTAGCAATACCCTGACCCAGCGGGCCGGTGGTGGTTTCTACGCCAGCGGTGTAGCCCACTTCCGGGTGACCTGGAGTTTTGGAGTGCAGCTGACGGAAGTTTTTCAGCTCTTCGATAGGCAGATCGTAGCCGGTGAGGTGCAGCAGGCTGTAGATCAGCATAGAGCCGTGGCCGTTAGACAGCACGAAACGGTCGCGGTCAGCCCATGACGGGTTCTGCGGGTTGTGGTTAAGGAAATCACGCCACAGGACTTCGGCGATATCAGCCATACCCATAGGGGCACCCGGGTGGCCGGATTTGGCTTTCTGTACTGCGTCCATGCTCAGCGCACGAATAGCATTAGCAAGCTCTTTACGTGAGGACATTTTAACTCCAGATCGGACTGTTAAAGGCCATGCCCTTGACGACAGCGCGTTTTGGGCTACGCCGGAAAAAAGTGCCAACAATGTAACCCAAGCCGCAGGGCATGTACATGGACCATTCTTTTGCAGCTTAAGAAATCTCTGGATCATGCTCGCATGTTGCGCAATCTGCTCGCCCGCGCCTGTAGATATTCCTTATACTTATCCCGCCCCGGCTTCGTTGCGGGTGCACTTTTCGGATTTTATTCAGATTAACGAGTACGGAAGCAACCTCATGAAAATGCGTGCAATAGTGCTGGCCCTGGGTACAACGCTCGTGCTGAGCGGCTGTCAGAATATGGACTCTAACGGTCTGATGACCTCAGGCGCAGAAGCCTTTCAGGCCTACTCCCTGAGCGACGCGCAGGTTAAAGCGCTGAGCGATCAGGCCTGTAAAGATATGGACGGAAAAGCCACGCTTGCGCCGGCTGACAGTACCTACACACAGCGTCTGAATAAGATTGCTTCCGCGCTCGGCGATAACATCAACGGCCAGCCGGTGAACTACAAGGTTTACATAGCGAAAGACGTCAACGCCTTCGCGATGGCCAACGGCTGTATCCGCGTCTACAGCGGGCTGATGGACATGATGACCGACAACGAAGTGGAAGCGGTGATCGGCCATGAAATGGGCCACGTTGCGCTCGGCCACGTGAAAAAAGGGATGCAGGTTGCCTTAGGCACCAACGCCATTCGTGCGGCGGCGGCCTCTGCGGGCGGTATCGTTGGCAGCCTGTCACAGTCGCAGCTTGGTGACGTAGGCGAAAAGCTGGTTAACTCCCAGTTCTCGCAGCGTCAGGAGTCAGAAGCGGATGACTACTCCTACGATCTGTTGCGCAAACGCGGTATTAATCCATCCGGTTTAGCCACCAGCTTCGAAAAGCTGGCAAAACTGGAAGCGGGTCGCCAGAGCTCCATGTTTGACGACCACCCGGCTTCAGAAGCCCGCGCGCAGCATATTCGCGACCGAATGGCCGCAGACGGAATTAAATAATATTGGCAGGAGGCATTTATGCCTCCTTTTTATTTAGCATGAATTGCTAACTAAATCGCACGTATCGGTAACACCTCTGAAAGCCGCGTCAACCCTACCCTTTTCGGCTGAAACGTCTGGTCACATATTTATTGCAATCGTTAACCTTTCCGGTAATTATCAAACGCGCAGTAATTCAATTTAATATATTAAGACAGAGACGTTCCCTCCGTGAAAAAAGAATTATCGTTAATTGCTTTAAGTTTATTCGCCGCATTACCCGCCGCTGCAAGCCAGCAATCTGACAGCAAGGGTTTTATCGACGACAGCCATTTAGACCTGTTTTTACGCAATGCGTATATCAGCCGCGACTACCATCAGGGGCAGCAGGATAAAGCAGAATGGGGCCAGGGCATCATCGCCACCTTTGAATCCGGCTATACCGAAGGGCTGGTGGGATTTGGCGTGGACGGCATCGCGCAGTACGGCGTGCGCCTGGACGGCGGTCGCGGCAAGAGCGGCGCGGGCGGTATCGACTTCTTTAAACAGGAAGACGATGGCCGGGCCAAATCCGATTTAGCGAAATTTGGCGCTACCGCCAAAATGCGGATCTCGAATACCGTGCTGAGCTACGGTAACCAGCGTCCTGAACTGCCTATTGTTAACGCCGACAGCTCTCGACTGCTGTTTGAAAGCTACACCGGTGCCATGCTGACCTCGAAAGAGATCGACGGCCTGGAAGTGAACGCCGGTTACTTCACCGACGAGCAGCGTAAAAGCGACGACCGCCACGACAGCGGCCTGAAAAGCCTGACCTTCGGTGGCGCAAGCTACCAGTTCAACGACCAGTTCAGCGGCGCGCTGTACGCCTCTCATAACGAAGAGGTGATGAACAAACAGTACCTGGGGCTGAATTTCAAACAGCCGTTCAGCACCGGGCAGCAGCTGGTGCTCGACTTTAACGGCTATAACTCGCGTCTGGATCAGAGCTACGCGGACAGCCTCGACACCGGCCGCAGCAACTCCATCTGGAGCCTGGCGGCGAGCTACATCTGGGATATTCACACGTTCAAAGTAGCGTACCAGCAAAGCAGCGGCAGCACCGGCTACAACTACGGCGGCTATCGCGACCAGGGCGGCGTGGGCGACGGCGGCAACACCATCTGGCTGGCGAACTCCTACTGGTCTGATTTTAACGGTGAAGACGAGCGCTCATGGCAGGCGTCGTATGGCCTGGACTTCGGCGGCCTTGGCCTGCCGGGCCTGAGCTGGACTACCGCCTACGTGCGCGGGGACAATATCAAGACCTCGGAAACCAATAACGGCAAAGAGCATGAATGGTTTAACCAGATCCAGTACCAGGTGCAGGACGGCCCGGCGAAAGATCTGAAGCTGAAGCTGCGCTACTCCGTGCTGCGCGTCTCCAGCAACGCCAGCGAGTACAACGTGGGCGGAGACGAGATCCGCGCTTACGTGGAATACCCGTTTAACGTGTTCTGATTTGCCCCCTCACCCTAACCCTCTCCCCAAAGGGGAGAGGGGATTGAATACACCCTCTCCCCTTTGGGGAGAGGGCTGGGGTGAGGGGAAACCTCACACCTCAGTAAAGCGTCTTCTGCGGCGGCCCGGCAAACTTCAGCGCGCCAATCTGCCCCATCCGCACCTCCACCACCGACGGCCCCGGCATTGCCAGCGCTTCCGTCATCACGGCTTCAAAATCCTCTGCCCGCTCAACGCTCCACGCCTGCAGGCCAATTGCCTGTGCCAGCAGGGTAAAGTCCGGCGTATGCAGTTCGTTATAGTACTGACGCCCGCCGAAGTACTTATCCTGAATACCGCGCATCACGCCGTAGCCGCCGTCGTTCATGATCAGCAGCGTCACGTTAGCTTTCTCCTGCGCCAGCGTCGCCAGCTCGCCTAAATTCAGGCTCAGGCCACCGTCGCCCACCAGCCCCACCACCTTACGCTGCGGGTTGGCAATCGCGGTACCAATCGCCATTGGCAGCCCCATGCCAATCGCCCCGGCAAGAGAGTGAATGTTCATCAGCGGACCGTTAGCGCGAAACAGACGACTGCCCCACAGGCTGCCGGAAACGGTGATATCGCGCACCAGCAGGCCGTCCTGCGGCAGGGCTTTCTCGATGGCGTCGTTAAGCTTCGCGTAGGCGCCGCACTGTTCGCGCAGCCCCTGCTCTGCTTCAGCCACCGCCTGCTGCACCTGCGTATCCCACTGCGCGTCCCCCCATTCCCGGCCCTGAGCTTTCTCGGCCAGCGCGGGAAGCAACGCGGAGCAGTCGGCTATCAGCGTGTTATCCATCAGGTAATTGCGGCTCGCCGCCGCCGGATCGATATCAATCTGGACGCGCGGAGAGGGAAGCGCCAGCGTCCAGGAGCGGGTTTCGTTGCTGCGCAGGCGTGAACCGGCGACCAGCGTAAAGTCACACTGCGCGATAAGCGCCTCCACCGACGGCGAGTTGTGGAACGCCCGCAGGCTGGCGCGATGGCTGTCCGGCAGCACGCCGCGCGCGTGGGTGCTGGAGATCACCGTCACGCCCGCATCCGCCAGCGTTTTAACGGCGTCAGCGCTTCCCAGCGCCCCGCCGCCCAGCCACAGCAGCGGCCGTTTCGCCTGCCTGAGCTGCGTCCACAACGCATCCACCATCGCGGGATCCACGGCTGCAGCCGAAGCCGGTTTCACCGGTGCGGTCACCAGAGACAGGGGTATTTTGGCCCCCTGAATATCAATCGGGATCTCCACTGATACCGGCCCGCACGGCGGCGTCTGCGCCTCCTGAATCGCTTTATGCAGAATCGCTATCGCCTGGCTGGCGTTGCCGATCCGATAAGCCCGCTTTGAGCTGGCCTTCAGGAAGGTCAGCTGGTCGCGGGTTTCGTGGATAAACCCGGTGTCGGCATCCAGCCACGCTTTCTCCACCTGTCCGGTTAAATGCAGCAGCGGCGTGCAGGCATTCATCGCCTCCACCAGCGCGCCGACCGCGTTGCCCGCCCCCGCGCCGGTGCTGGTCAGCGCCACGCCGAGGCCGGAAAAACGCCCGTGGGCGTCGGCCATGGTGACGGACCCCGCCTCGCCGCGCGCGGGCACGAAGCGAATGTTGCCGCGCTGCCCCACCGCGTCCGCGATCGGCAGGTTGTGAATGGAGATGACGCCGTAGATGGCCTCAACCTGATACTGCTCCAGCGTTCTGGCGATGGCGTCGCCGACGGTTATCATTTCGCTCATTGCTCACCCTTTCTCAGTCGCACCAGTGGTTGACGCTATTACCCGTCGCCAGATAAATGCTCTTTTGCTGCATCCAGGCTTTCAGCCCCTGAATGCCCTTTTCACGGCCCAGGCCGCTCTCTTTAAAGCCCCCGAACGGGGTCGAAATCGCAAAAACTTTGTAGGTGTTGATCCACACCGTGCCCGCCTCCAGCTGCTCGCTCAGGCGCAGCGCGCGCCCGGTGTCGCGGGTCCAAATCCCTGCCGCCAGGCCGTAAACCGAGTCGTTCGCCTCGCGGATAAGCGTGGCTTCATCGCGAAACGGCATCGCCACCAGCACCGGGCCGAAAATCTCCTCCTGACACGCGCGGGCGCTGTTCGTCAGCCCTTCGATAATGGTCGGCTGGAAGAAGCTGCCGTTTGCCAGGTCTGGATCCGCCGGAATCTCCCCGCCGCACAGCACGCGGCCTCCCTCGCGCTTCGCCAGCTCGACGTATTCCTGCACGCTCTGGCGATGTTTCTCATTGATCAGCGGCCCAACGTGGACGCCGTCGGTGAAGGGGTGCCCCACGCGCAGCCCGCGAGTTAATTCCAGCAGCCGCGCCATCAGCGGCGCGTAGATGCTTTCGTGAATAAACAGCCGGGACCCGGCGATGCACGCCTGCCCTGCCGAACTGAAAATGCCGTAGCAAATCCCGCGCGCGGCCTGCTCAACGTCTGCATCCTCCAGCACGATGGTCGGGGATTTTCCGCCCAGCTCCAGCGAGGCCGGGATCAGCTTTTCCGCCGCCACGTGCGCCAGATGGCGGCCGGTGGTGGTGCCGCCCGTAAACGAAATTTTTCGCACCTTAGGGTGACGCGCCAGCGCATCGCCAATCACCGAGCCTTTGCCCGGCAGGACGCTCAGCAGCCCGGCAGGTAGCCCGGCCTGTTCAAAAATCCGCGCCAGCTCCAGCGCCATCAGCGGCGTGGCTTCGGCGGGCTTAAGGATCGCTGCGTTACCCGCGGCAATCGCCGGCGCGACCTTCTGTATCTCGCTGGCAATGGGCGAGTTCCACGGCGTAATGGCGGCCACCACGCCGAGCGGCTCATAGCGGCTCAGGGTCAGCAAATCCGGCTGGCGCGGCGTCGGGAGCTCGCCTTCCAGCAGCTCGCAGGCGGCGGCAAAGTAGCGCGCCGTGCCCGCCGCGCTCATCACCAGCCCGCGCGCTTCCGCCAGCGGCTTGCCGTTATCGCGGCTCTGCATCTGCGCCAGTTCATCCACGCGGGATTCGATGAGATCCGCAACCTTGTGCAGGATCTTCGCCCGCATATGCGGCAGGCAGTTGCGCCACGCGGGATCGCGCCACGCCCGCTCGCCGGCCTCGATCGCGCCCTGCAGGTCGTCCAGACTTGCCGCATTCAGCGTCGCATTGATCGACCCGTCAGCCGGGAAGCGGCTCTGCATCGGGTTACCGCCGCCGCGTCGCCACTGGCCGCCGATAAAAATCTTCAGATCGTCCATCGTCACTCCTCAGCTCAGGGCCAGTTCGCGGCAGGCGCGCACCGCGCTCAGTGCCGCAAGGGTGGAGGTTTTAGGATTAGACGCCAGCGGCAGCCCGCTCAGCTCCAGATGGAACTCGCCGAACAATCCTTCGACGTGCAGCGTGTGGGTATTGCGCTTCGTTGCCGGGTCGACCATCAGCTGCACGCGGGTGTCATCCATCCCCACGCCGCCGAGCGCCACGGTTGCCGCCACGTTGGCGTTCGCCGGGAACAGGCGCGCCGCCTCGCGGGCGCTGCCTTCAAAGAAGACCTGCGCCTCTGAGACCGCGTTAAGATCGATAAGCTGCTCGGCGTAGCTGCCGCGCCAGCTGGCCGGGCTTTTGCGCGACTGATAGGTGACGCGCTCAAGCCCGCCCTCTTTCGCCGCCGCCAGCCCGTCAATGCCCGCAACCGCCCCGGAGAGCAGCGTCAGCCTGCCGCCCGCCGCCAGCAGGCACTGTTCCAGCGCGCTGTCCGCCAGCGCGCCGGTTGAAATAACTGCCAGATGCCAGCCGCGGCGCAGGATCGCTTCGCCATACTGCGCCACCGCCTGCTGGCTGGCGCACTCCAGCACCAGGTCGGGCGTTTGTGCGCAGTCTACCGGCGAGGTCAGCGCGATTACCGCATCACCAAGCTGCGCGCGAATGGCCGCGTGGTGGGCTTCACGCGCCACGATCCAGCCGATAGCCACGCCGGCGGGTAAACGCTCAATCACCGCCTGCGCCATGGCGCCAAACCCAATTAACATTACCTTTTTCATGATGCGTCCTTACAGATGGCGGCAGAAGCCGCCGGAAACGTCCAGCGCGGCGCCCGTGGTAAACGACGCCAGCGGCGAGGCGAGAAACAGCAGCGCCTGCGCGGGCTCCTGCGGCTTGCCGAGACGCGCCATCGGAATGCCGCGCCTGCGCGCGATGTCCGCCGTCCACTCCGGCCAGCTCTGGCTTTTATCCGCCCGGTTTTCGAAGCGGCGCTGCCACTGGCCGGACTCCACCATGCCGAGCAAAATGGAGTTGACGCGAATGCCTTTGCCTACCAGCTCTTTCGAGAGCGTGAGCGTCATATTCAGCAGCGCGGCGCGGGCGGCGGAGGTGGCGATCATGTGCTCCTCCGGTTGCAGCGCCAGCAGGGAGTTGACGCAGGTGATGGAGGCGATGTCGGACCGCTCCAGCAGAGGCTGAAACGCCTGCACCGGGTTGATCACGCCGAACAGTTTGAGTTCGGCTTCGTGCAGCCACGCCTCGCGCGGGGTGTCGTGGAAGTGCGCCACGTAGCCCTGCCCGGCGTTGTTGATCAGCATATCCGCCGCGCCGAAGCGAGCCTGAACGGCATCCGCGAAGGCCTGCACCTCGTCGGCGTTCAGCACATCGCAGCGGTAAGAGAAAATCTCCCCGTTAGGGTATTCGTTTTGCAGCGTCGCGTGGGCGCTGGCGAGCCGGTCCGGGTCGCGGCCGCAGAAGGCCACTTTTGCCCCCTCGCCCAGCAGCAGGCGCAGCGTTTCAAAGCCAATGCCGGAAGAACCGCCTGTGACTACCGCTACGCGGCCGTCAATTTGTGCATTCATCGCGCACCTCTTCGTTAATGCGTAAAAGCTGTTGGTTAAAAAACGCGTCGTTATCGAGATAGCTGGCGTGCCCGGCCTGTGGAATGGCGGTAAACGGCATGCGGTAGCGCAGCGCCAGCCCCTGCACCAGCTCGGGCTGCGTGATGGCGTCCTGCTCGCCGCACCAGACTTCAAACGCGCCTGAGTAACCTTTAAGCCAGCCGTGAATGTCGTCGTGCGCCAGCATCCACGCGGCGGCAAGGTAGCCCTCAGAACGCAGCGCGCGCATGCCCGCCGCGACGGTGGCGATATCTTCCGCGCGCGCGCCGGGGCGCAGCAGCTTCGCGGCGCGGGCCTGCGCGAGGATTTCACCGCCGAGCGCCATCTGCTGCTCGCGGCTGCGCCAGACCTGCTCCCGCTGTTCCGGGACTGCATTGCCGTAGCCCTGCGCGGCGTCCGCCAGCACCAGGTGCAGCACGCGCTGCGGATACTTCGCCGCAAAGGCGCTGGCCACCATCGCTCCCAGCGAATGGCCCACCAGAACCGCCTGCCAGACGCTCGCGCGGTCGAGCATCGCCGCCAGCGCGTCGGCGTAATCCCCCGCGTTCGCACGCTCAACCGCCAGCATCGGGCTTTCGCCATAGCCGGGCATGTCCCACGCCAGCACGCGAAAGCCCTCCAGCGCCATCTGCTTGTGCCAGGAGGCCGCGCCGGAGCTGATGCCGTGCAGCAGCATCAGCGGAATGCCGCTTCCCTGTTCACGAAAACCCGTCATCGTGCCCCCTTAGTTCCGCTTCACTTTTGAGAGCGGATGATCGGAGGGATAGGTCGGAATTTCCGGCTTGTTGGTTCCCAGCATGACGCACATCAGCGCCTCTTCTTCCCCGTGGTTAAACAGGCCGCGATAGATCCCCGGCGGAACGGAAATCAGATCGCGCTCGCGCAGCACGGTTTCGGTGTAGTTATCGCCGTCCTGGATCATCAGCGTGATCTGCCCTTTAAGCATGAAGAACACCTCTTCCACGTCGTCGTGCAGGTGCAGCGGCCCCTCGCACTTCGACGGCAGCACCATAGTGGAGAAGGTAAAATGCTCCGCCTGCACGGTATTGGTGTCGTTCGCCACGCCGGTTGCGCCGGTGCCGATATAGCGCATCTGCGCCCGGCGGTATTTCGGGTCAAAATCGGCCTGGAACTTCAGCGCGTTCCAGTCATATTTACGGCCTTCGAAGCGCGCGATGCGCGACTCGACCCACTCTTCCATTGTCAGGTGGTCAGGTTTGATGCCTGATGTGTTGGTTACGGTTGAATCAGTCATGACACTCTCCTCAGTAACGTCTCAGCAGCGGCAGTAACAGGACGCAGCCCACCGCCGCCATCACCGCCAGAAAAATCAGCCCGGAATCCATGCTGTGGGTGAAGGCGATAAGCGCGCCCATCACCGCCGGCGACAGCGCGCCCGCAAAGTTTCCCAGCCCGTTGAAAATGCCGCCCGCCGTGGCGCTCACCCGTGGATGGGTGGCCTTCGCCAGCAGGGCGAAAATGTTGGGTGCGCCGGTGCCCCACATGAAGGTGCTGAAGCTCATCGCCGTGATGATGGCAAGCGGGGTGTCGAGGTGCATCACCGCCGCGAGACCTGCCGCCGCCCCGGCCATGGAGATAAAGCAGGCCGCCGCGCGTTTATCGACCCGGTCCGAAAGCCACGCGCCAATCACCTCGCCCGCCAGCATGGCCATGAACGGCATTGACGACAGCCAGCCCGCGTGTTCCAGATGAATGCCTTTGCCCTTGATGAGATAGCCCGGCAGCCAGCCGTTGATGCCCCAAAGGTAGGTCAGGAAGGCAATGTTAAAGATGCAGATGATCCAGAAGTGCGGGCTGACGAACAGCTCGCGGCGCGCGGCGCGGCGCTCGTCCTGAGATGCCTGCGAGGTGCCGGGTTTTGCCTCCAGACGGATCCCGCGCAGCCCGACGCGCACGAAAATCAGCACCGGCACGGTGAGCATTGCCATCACGAAAAAGGTGCTCTGCCAGCCGAAGGCGTTCAGCAGCCAGAGGGAGAGCGGGAAGCCAATCGCCGCGCCCACCGGCGTGCCAAGCAGCCACAGCATGGTGGCGCGCGCCTGCAGATGCTGCGGGAAGTTGTGGCGCACGATGGCGAAGGCGAGCGGGAACAGCGGCCCTTCCGCCACGCCCAGCAGGATGCGCAGCACGATCATCAGCGTGTAGTTATGGGTAAAGCCCATCGCCACCATCAGCACGCACCAGACGACCATCATTCCGGTGAGCAGGCGCAGCGGGGCGATTTTGTCGCCTAAGCCGCTTAAAAAGACTGACGAAAAGCCGTAGCTCAGCAGAAAGGCGCTCATCAGAATGCCGAGGCGCGTGGTGTCGAAATCAATGCCCATCGCCTGCTGGAAATGGCCGTCAGAAAACAGCGCCGCAATGCTGATTTTGTCGAAAAACGCCAGCAGCACGCAGGCCAGCAGCGACAGCGGGATGGCCCAGCGCACCGCTTTTTCAGGCGTGCGGGCTCCCTCACCGCTCGCCTCAGCGGGCGCGGTGTTGGTCTCTAATGTGGTCATGTCTCCCCCTACGGGTGCGGGTTATCGCAGTGACATCAGTGAAAAGGTCGGGTCGGCGAGCGGCACGTCCGATAAATCCCGCCCTGCCGCCATCCAGCGCTTCGCCAGCTTGACGGTGCGCGCATCGTTAAACGCCACCAGCTGCGTCAGCCTCCCGCTCTCGTCCAGCGAGAAGTACAGCGAATCTTCGCGCGCTATCGTTGTGCTCCCCGGCTGCGGAATACCGAGGATTTGAATGTTGTGCTGATATTGATCCGACCACAGCCAAGACGCGTCGTCGTAGCCTGGCGCATCGGGGTTGAGCATCGCTTTTGCCGTCGCCACCGCCTGATTCTGCGCAAACGCCCAGGACTGAATGCACAGGCCGTAATGATGATGCTGGGCCACATCTCCGGCGGCAAAAATGGACGGATCCGACGTGCGTCCCTGAGCGTCCACGACGATCCCCCGTTCGGTGCGCAGCCCCGCGTCGCGCGCCAGCTCCAGATTGAGATCGACGCCGATCCCCACCACCACCGCGTCAAAGGTTTCGCGCTGGCCGTCGCAGTGGATAACCGGCAGACCGCTATCGTCCTCCAGCTCCAGCGCGCCGCAGCCGGTGCGGATATCCACACCCTGCTCGCGGTGGATAGCCGCCAAGCGCTGCGACACCTCGCCACTCACCGAGCGCATGCACAGCGCGGGCTGCTGCTCGAACAGCGTGACCGCCACGCCGCTTTTGCGCGCGGAGGCGGCAATCTCCAGGCCAATCCAGCCGCCGCCGATAATCGCCAGCTTTTGGCTTTCCGCCAGACGCCCCTTCAGGCGCTGCGCGTCCTGCCAGTGGCGCAGGGTGTAGACCTGCGGATGCGCAGACCACGCCTCGCCCGGCAGGCGCGCCCGCCCTCCGGTGGCAATCAAAAGAATGTTGTAACTAATATGCTCACCGTTGCTTAACCGCACCGTTTTCGCCGCGTGGTCGATCTGCACCGCACGCAGCGGGCGGTGCCATGTCAGGTTCAGCGCCTGCTGTGCTTCTTCACTAAACAGCCGCGGGAGGGCCGCGTTCGGCTCCAGCAGGGACGCTTTCGACAGCGGCGGACGTTCGTAGAAATCCCACTCCTCTTCCGCCACCACGCAAATCTCGCCGTCGAAGCCTTCGTCGCGCAGTGTTTTCGCCGCCCAGCCGCCCGCCTGGCCGCCGCCGATAATGACAATGCGCGACGTCATACCGCCTCCGGCTTTTTCTGCTGGCGGCGCGTGTCGTGGTCAATCCCACCTTCCACCGCCCATTCGGTAAAGGAGACCAGCGAGTGCTCCAGCTCGCGCGGCTGCCAGTTTTCAGTCAGGTAGTCGTCGTTGGTGTAATACTCAAACGCGCCGCCGGTCGGGCTGTTGACGTACCAGAAATAGGCCGACGACACCGGATGGCGGCCCGGCCCGATAAAGGTGCTCCAGTCGTGTTTATTCATCGCGATACCGCCGCCGATCACCTCGTGGATGTCGCGCACCGTGAAGGCCACGTGGTTCAGACCGCGCCTGCGGTTCGGCAGTTGCAGCAGGAACAGGTTGTGATGGCCGCCGCGCGCCCCGCAGCGCAGGAACACCGCGCGGTTGATGTAGCGGTCAGAGACCTGAAAGCCGAGCACCTCGCGGTAGAATTTCTCCACCGCCGCCAGCTCCTCCACGAAGAACACCACGTGCCCGACGTTGATGGGCTGGGCGCGATCGTAAACCGGGCTGGGAGTGTCGATGCGGCGAGCGTCGCCCCACTGGTTAATCGGCTCAACGTTCAGCTCCACCTCGGTCTGCTGGCTGACCTGCACCCGCAGGGTCATGCCGTTCGGATCGAGGCACTCCAGCGCGTCGCCCACCTCGCGGAAGCCGGGCTGCTGCGCAAGCTTCGGGCGCAGCGCGTCAAGATCGGACTGCGCGGCAACCGCCCAGGTCATGCGGCGCAGGGTGTTGCCCGCCTCAAACGCCGGCGGCAGGTCGGGGCTGTCGATCGGGTTTAGCTCCACTCGCGCGCCGCTCAGGGTGGTAAAACGCTGGCCGCTGGCATCGCCCGTCAGGCCAAAATCACGCATAAATTTGGCGCAGTGCGTCAGGTCTTCCACGCCAAATTCCAGCTTTTCAATTCCGGTTACACTCATCGTTCGTTGCCTCATCTGGCCCAAATTGGGCGTAAACCATGCCCGACGCAGTTAAGCGCCTGACGTTAACTCACTGATTTAACTGGCCTGTGACAAATACCCTAAAAAGCCAGAAATTTTATCCGCCGCGAGGCGAACCTCGTTTTGCAGGCGCTCGCGGTCGGTCTGCGGGATCTCCTCCGACGGCACCAGAATGCTCACCACCGCCGCCACGCGTCCGCTTCGGTCGTACACCGGGTAGACGATGGAGGAGATGCCGTGGCGGAAGAAAGATTCGCCGATGACAAACCCGCGGGCTTTGTCCTGCTGCACCATCTGCCACAGGGCCTCGCGGTCGTGAAGCTGCCCCGGCGTGTTGCCCGGCAGGCGCTCGTGCGGGAACAATTGTTCAAAATCGGCGCGGGAAATATCGGTCAGCAGCATGCGGCCGAGCGAGGTGCAGTGCACCGGCAGACGGGTGCCAATGCTGACCTGATTGATGCGCGACCCGGCGGCGCTGACGCGGGCGATGTAGATAATGTCGCGCCCGTCGCGGATCGCCAGATGGCTGCTGCACTGGCTGACGTCGCGCAGCTGCTCGATCACCGGCTGGCCGACCTGCGCCACGTCCAGCGAGGCGATGTACTCAAAGCCCAGGCGCAGAACGTTCATGCCGAGCGAAAAGGTATTGGCTCGCGCGTTGCGCTCCAGAAACCCCATGAACTCCAGGGTCTGCACCACGCGGTAGGCGGTCGCCTTCGGCATATCCACCAGCCGGTGCAGCTCGGCAAAGGTCAGTTCGCGGTGCTGCTCGCCGAAGGCCAACAGCAGCTGCAGGCCGCGCTCCAGCCCCGGCACCAGATACTTCACTTCCCGATCGTTTGCCATACTCGCCATACCTCAGTTAAAGACAAAACCGCCGTTGACCGGGATCAGCTGTCCGGTGACAAACCGCGACAGATCGCTTAACAGCCAGACCACGCTGCCGGTCACATCCTCCGGCTGCTGCGCGCCCGTTAACGCCCGGCCGTTTTCGTAAAGCTGATGCCGTTCGGCGGGCACATATTCGGTTGCCTCGACGCGGGTCAGCCCCGGCGCGATAGCGTTGATGCGAATGCGCTTTTCGCCCAGCTCGCGCGCCATCGAGCGGGTCATGGCGATCACCGCCCCCTTGCTGGCGACGTAGGCCATCAGGCGCGGCGCGCCCCACAGGGCGGTATCGGACGCCACGTTCACGATTGCCGTCCCTTCGCGCAGCAGCGGTACGGCGGCGCGCGTCACCAGCCAGGTACCTTTGACGTTCACGCTCATCACGCGGTCCCACAGGTCCGGGTCGTAATCGAGCATGTTTTTACCGCCCACGCCGGTCGCCATCGCCGCGTTGTTCACCAGACCGTCAATCTGACCCTGCTCGCCAATGGCGCTAAACACCTGCTCAATGGAGTGCGGATCGGCCAGATCGATGACGTGTGATTCGATCGCAAAGCCCTGCTTGCTCAGCCCGTGGGCGCTCTCGGCCAGCTCGCCTTTGAGGATGTCGCACATCACCACCGCCGCGCCCTGCTCCGCGCAGGCTTTGGCAAAGTGATAGCCCAGCCCGCGCGCGGCGCCGGTCACGACGATGCGCTTTCCGCCCAGCAGTCCGTTCATCAGGCGGCTCCCTGCTGCGCTTCGCGCATCGCCAGCTGCTCTTTGGCGGCCTTCTGCATCATGCGGCGCAGGCGGGAGAGGCCGACGTCGTGCTGATAAAGGTATTCATGGTCGCGGGCGTTCGGGGCCAGGCTCTCCAGCACCACGCGGTCCTGCTCCAGCACCTCCCAGTGCAGCTTTTCCAGACGGTTGCGGTACATGAAGCGCCACATATCGCGCTGCCAGCCCTGCACGCGGCGAATGCGCCAGAAGAAGACGCGGCAGTTGTCGTTATCTTCCGGCACCACCATGCCGACGATAAAGAAGTGGCCGCCCGGTCCGAAGCGCTTCTTATACGGAATGGAGAGACGCATCCAGCAGGTGCCGCTGTTGCCCAGCTCCACCCAGTCAAAGTTGACGCCGCTCTGCCCTTTCTTCTCGAAGATGAAGCCGGTTTTGGTCGGCTGAAGAACCATGTCGGCCTTGCGATCCCCCTCCGCCATCGAGTGCGAGGATGAATGCAGATAGGTGCCGTGCATCGGATCCATCACGTTTTCCAGCGCGTACTGGTAGTTGCATTTCCACGCGGCGGTGCAAAGGAAGTTGCTGAAATTTTCCGTGTCGGCGAGCTCATCCGGGAAGGTCAGCTCGTCCGGCTGCTGGTCGGCGGTCACGCCAAACCACAGGAAGATGGCGCCGTGCGCCTCCTGCACGTTGTAGCTGCGCACGCACTGCTGGCCGACCAGCGGGCATTTGTCCACGGCGGGCACGTCTTTCACCTCACCGTTGCCCGCCACTTCTACGCCGTGATACCAGCAGGCGATACGGTCGCCGAGGTTCCAGCCCATCGACAGGCGCGCGCCGCGGTGCGGACAGCGGTCTTCCAGCGCCTGGACCTGGCCGTCCTTGTTACGCCAGACCACAATCTGCTCGCCCAGGCGGGTGATGCCCACGGGAGCAGACTGCACTTCCCAGCTTGCCAGCACCGGATACCAGAGGCCGCGCAGACCTTTATCAAGATAATGTTGTACGGTAGTCGTCATCGCGTTGTCCTCAGTAGCCGTTAACCTGTAAGAAAGCCTGGAAGCTGGCGTTGCTCCACGGCTCGCCCTGCTGGTCGTGCATGCGCACCGCGTTCAGCCCGTTCACCAGTTCCGGTAGGGTTTCAACGCCCTGTTCGAAGAGATCTTCCAGCGTCGCAATCAGGTTCACCTCCCAGTTTTCCGGCTCGCGGCTGCGGGTTTGCCAGATGAGATTCTGGTAATCGCCCGGCTTATGAATGGCACCGTTACCGCCTTCGGCAGGTGGGGTAAACTGGCGGCTTTCCGGCAGCGCCGGGTTGTAGTTCAGGGTGTCGCTCATGCCACGATCTCCTCGACGAAGGTAATCTGGATTTGGTTTTCAAAGACCCGAACCGGGTAGCGGTTAAGGTTGCGACCGCCGGGGCCGTGCAGGCACTGGCCGGTTTTGACGTCGAATACCGCCTCGTGCAGCGGGCACTCCACCTTGCCGTCTTCGACGAAACCCTGGCTCAGAAGGGCATAAGCGTGCGGGCATACGTCTTCCAGCGCGTAATACTCGCCGTCAATCAAATAAACGCCGATCTCTTTACCCTCGACGCTGCCGCTAAAAGGGAAATCTTCCTGTACTTGTTCTGCGTCACATACGCCTATCCAGCTCATCACGATCCTCCAGGCTTTTGTTTCATATATGAAACTCTGTTTCTTATTTAATACGGTCAATATAAAAGCGATGAATGTTTCGTCAAGCGGCAATGTGAAGAATTTGTTAAGCGAAAGCTAATTAATTAACTAAGTGTGGAAAGGATCACGAAAAAATGCAGCGATATGAAATTTTCATTATTGCGGCGTGAATGAATACGTTTTTTCAATGGCTTTAAATTTCAATATTCAGATATTGACTTCCTTTGTTTTTGCTTCGTAAAAATAAAAGAGCGGAAGAACCTTGCGTTTCACCTGTGAAACGATTTTTTATTTTATCTTTTAAAAACAAAGAGTTTCACAGGTTAACCATTTTAGATCCGTGACAATCACGCTGATAAAAATATCACTATGCGCACGCATAAGGCAGGCATCATGACGGCAAGATGGCAAGGAACAATTGCACTGTTATTACTCATCATTATCTCCTACATCGACCGGGTAAATATTTCAGTAATGATATTAAACCCGGAATTTGCCCGGCACTTTCAGTTAAATGAAAACAGAATGTTACAGGGAATGCTAATGACCTGCTTTCTTCTGGGTTATGGTTTTTCGGCTTTATTATTAACACCAGTTATTGAAAGCAAATTTCATTATCGGCAGGGGTTATTAGGCAGCATTGTGATTTGGGCCGTGGTCTGCGCGATCTCTCCACTGCTCGGCTCGCTGATGGGGATGCTCATCGCGCGCGTGATCCTGGGGATAGCGGAAGGACCGCTCTTTTCGCTGAAGACCCGCTTTATCAGCGATAACTTTAGCGCGGATGAGATCGGCAAACCCAACGCCGTAACCGCGCTGGGCGTCTCGCTCGGGCTGGCCGTGGGCTTTCCGCTGGTGACCTGGCTGATGGCCCATCTGGGCTGGGCCGGATCGTTTTACGCGCTGGCGATACTGAATCTTGTTCTCGGCGGCGGGCTCATCTGGCGCTACCTTCCCGCGCCGCGCGGCATCCCGAAGACAAAAAAACCGGGGTTTGCCCAGACCTTTACGCTGGCGTGGCAAACGCCGCTGCTGGGCTGGATCTTACTGGTTGAAATCGCCACGCTGAGCTATCTCTGGGGGAGCAGCGCCTGGCTGCCCGCATGGCTGCGCGATGAACACCACTTCTCGCTGCACGCCACCGGCATGCTTGCGGCCATTCCCTTCCTGCTGAGCCTGGGCTCTAAATTTCTCGGCGGCGTGCTGCTCGACAAAATGCGTCCGGAACAGGCACCGGTGCTGTTTGTGGCGGGTGGAGCGATGACGGCGCTGTCCGTGGTCGGGCTGATGCTCAGCCATCAGCCCGCATGGCTGGCGCTGTTTATGCTGTCCGCCAACGTCTTCTGGGGGCTTCAGGGGGCGGCCATTCCTGCGGTTATCCAGCATCACGCCGCGCGGGAAGCGGTGGGGAGCGCATATGGTATCGTTAATGGCATAGGGAATATCTGCGCGGCGTTTATTCCGCTGCTGATGGGAATGGTGATGAAAACGGTCGGGTCGGTTAGCTCAGGCTTTTCGGTTTTGGTCGTTTCGCAGGTTATCACCCTGCTGGCCGGGGGTATGTTGCTGCTGCGCATGCGTCGCGCAGCAGCAATCAGCGCGTAAGGCTTATTCGCCTTTTTTCGCCGCCTGGATGTAGAGCATTTCCAGCGCCAGCGTCGCCGCGGCCAGCGCGGTGATCTCAGACTGGTCATAGGCAGGCGCCACTTCAACCACGTCCATCCCGACGATGTTCAGATCCTTCAGGCCGCGCACCAGCTTAATGGCGCGGTCTGAAGTCAGGCCGCCGATGACCGGCGTACCGGTGCCTGGCGCAAAGGCCGGATCCAGGCAGTCGATATCGAAAGTCAGATAGACAGGCATATCACCGACGATCTGCTTAACCTGAGCCAGAATATCGTCCACGCCACGATCGTTGACCTGGCCGGCGTCCAGCACGGTGAAGCCGTTATCTTTGTCGAACTCGGTACGGATACCGATCTGCACGGAGTGGTTCGGATCGATCAGGCCTTCGTTCGGCGCGGTGTAGAACATGGTGCCGTGGTCAAACTCGCAGCCGTTCGCGTAGGTGTCGGTATGCGCATCAAAGTGTACCAGCGCCATTTTGCCGAAGTGCTTCGCGTGGGCGCGCAGCAGCGGCAGGGTTACAAAGTGGTCACCGCCGAAGGAGAGCATGCGCTTGCCGGCAGCCAGCAGCTTTTCGGCATGGGCCTGCAGCTTTTCGCTCATTTCACGCGCGTCGCCAAAGGCGTACACCAGGTCACCGCAGTCCACCACGTTCAGGCGCTCGCGCATGTCGAAGTTCCACGGGAAGCGGTTATGCTCCCAGGCCAGGTTGGTAGACACCTGACGGATCGCCGCCGGACCGTGACGACCGCCCGCACGGCCGGACGTTGCCATATCGAACGGCACGCCGGTGATCACCCAGTCCGCGTCGCTGTCGTACGGCTGGAAGTTCATCGGAAGACGTAAAAAACCAAACGCGTTAGATACCAGAGAGTTATCGTACTGATGACCTAAAGTGCTCATGTCCTGACCTCGTTTAAAGTCGATGCGTTAAAAACAGATGAAAAAAAATCCCCTCCGCGTCGTTAAACCCGACGAGGAAGGGATTGATTCGTAAATCGCTTATTGGGGCGAATTATCGCCGTTAATTCATACGGGTTCAAGTGAGTATAGGGCATTGTGCAGTCTTTGCCCCTCACCCTAACCCTCTCCCCAAAGGGGAGAGGGAATTTGAACACCCTCTCCCCTTTGGGGGGAGGGGAAGGCGAATGCCTTACTCGTCTTCCAGGTACGTGTACCCGTACAGACCCGCTTCAAACTCTTCCAGGAACTGCTGCTGCAGCGCATCGTCCAGACCGGTGTTTTTCACCTGATCGCGGAATTGCGTCAGCAGGGTTTTCGGATCCAGCTGCACGTATTCCAGCATGTCCGCCACGGTGTCCCCTTCGTCGGACAGCTCCACTTCCACGCTGCCGTCAGGGAACACGAACACGTCAACCGCTTCGGTATCGCCGAACAGGTTGTGCATGTTGCCGAGGATCTCCTGATACGCCCCGACCATAAAGAAGCCCAGCATCGGCGGGTTCTCCGGGTCGTACTCCGGCATTGGCATGGTGGTGGCGATACCGTCGCCGTCAACGTAGTGGTCAATAGCGCCGTCGGAGTCACAGGTGATGTCCAGCAGCACGGCACGACGTTCAGGCGCGTGGTTCAGCCCTTCCAGCGGCAGAACCGGGAACAGCTGATCGATACCCCAGGCATCCGGCATAGACTGGAACAGCGAGAAGTTGACGTAAATCTTATCCGCCATACGCTCCTGCAGCTCGTCGATAATCGGACGGTGCGCGCGGTTGCTCGGATCGAGCTGCTTCTGCACCTCATGGCACATGTTCAGATAGAGCTGCTCCGCCCACGCGCGCTCCTGCAGGCTGAAGGTGCCTGACGAGTAGCCGACGTGAATATCGTGCAGATCCATCTGGCTGTCGTGCAGCCACTCGCGCAGGGAACGGCGCGTGCCCGGCTCGTGCATCTCCTGCCAGGTTTCCCACATGCTTTGCAGGGAGCGAGGGGCATCATCTTGCGGAGGCGTCGCTTCGCTGATTTCGCTGCGCTCAACGCCAATGATGTTAGACACCAGCACCGTATGGTGGGCGGTAACCGCGCGGCCGGACTCGGTGATCACCGTTGGATGCGGCAGGCCGTGCTCTTCACAGGCATCGCCAATCGCCCAGATGATGTTGTTGGCATATTCGTTCAGGCCGTAGTTCACCGAGCAGTCGGACTGCGAGCGGGTCCCTTCGTAGTCCACGCCCAGGCCGCCGCCCACGTCGAAGCACTGAATATTCACGCCAAGCTTGTGCAGCTCAACGTAGAAACGCGCGGATTCACGCACGCCGGTGGCGATGTCGCGAATATTCGCCATCTGCGAGCCGAGGTGGAAGTGCAGCAGCTGAATGCTGTCCAGACGACCGCGCTCGCGCAAAATCTCCACCAGCTGCAGCACCTGGTTTGCCGCGAGGCCGAACTTGGATTTTTCGCCGCCGGAGGACTGCCATTTACCGGAACCCTGCGACGCCAGACGCGCACGCACCCCAAGGCGCGGGATGACATTCAGACGCTCGGCCTCTTCCAGCACGATGGCAATTTCGGTCATCTTCTCGATAACCAGATAGACCTTGTGGCCCATCTTCTCACCAATCAGCGCCAGACGAATGTATTCGCGGTCTTTATAGCCGTTACAAACGATCACCGAGCGGGTCATGCCCGCATGGGCCAGGACCGCCATCAGCTCCGCTTTGGAGCCCGCTTCCAGCCCCAGCGGTTCGCCGGAGTGGATCAGGGATTCAATCACGCGGCGGTGCTGGTTCACCTTGATCGGGTAAACCAGGAAGTAGTCGCCTTTATAGCCGTAGGATTCACGCGCGCGCTTGAACGCGGCGTTAATAGAACGCAGGCGATGTTGCAGGATCTGCGGGAAGCAGAACAGTGCAGGCAAACGCTGGCCCTGTGCTTCGCGGGCTTTCACCAGCTTGGCGAGGTCCACGCGCGCTTCAGGAACGTCTGGATCCGGGCAGACGCTGATATGGCCCAGTTCATTGACGTCGTAGTAGTTATTGCCCCACCAGGCAATATTGTAAGTGCGCAGCATCTTGCTGGCTTCCTGGGAGCTCATCGCAACCTCCTGCATAGAACGTAGTACACCCTGTTCGCCCGCTGACGAAGGCGAAAAAGAAGACATGTCGTCAGACATAGCGAACCTCAACTCTTTGTATTAAGTGTAAAACAGTTGACTACTATCGCAGCGTTATACGGCGATAACAACCCATAAACGGCTCCGTTTCCCAGCAGAGTATGCTGAAATCCAGACCGTGCGACCGGTTTCTTATTCATATCATTGTAAAACACGTATCCGAACTCTGTATGACAAGGTTCGGCGAAACCACGAGAAAACTCTTGTATTAACAAGAGCGCCCTTGTTCAGTTTTCACAGAGCGTAACCGGCCCTTGAATCCTGAGAAGCGCCGAGATGGGTATAACATCGGCAGGTTTGCAGACTAGAAATGCGGGTTGCGGGAATCAATGGCGCGCCAGAACGGCAGCGCTGAGTTAGCGGAAAACGATGGTTCATTATCTCGTATCACCTCCACGGCCGCCTCTGCTGAAACGGACCCCAAGCCAAAGCTAAAAGTTCACTGCTCAACCCGGCTGGAAGTGGCGACACGATGAGTTCATCGAGCGCTTTTTTTGTATGAGCCGCGCGCCGCGTTTTATACCGAGAAGGGGGCTAAAAAGCAAAACAAAAATGCGCGCGTTGCCAGCAGCGTCAGGAAAAATTTCCAGCAGCCATTTCAACGCAGTGAGAGATGAATCAAAAAAAACTGGAAATCGGGCGAAGAAGTGACCTAAAATAGCCATCCAGATGTTAATCCATCTATACTGATTAACACTCATACTGCCAGTGTCAAAAACCTGCAGGCCTTGGTAGAATTATCTCCTTTGGCTATTCCACACAGCAGCTTGAGCTAACCAAATTCCTCTTAGGTGAAATAAAACATGGCAAAACACCTGTTTACGTCCGAGTCCGTATCAGAAGGACATCCTGATAAAATTGCTGACCAAATCTCCGATGCGGTGCTGGATGCGATCCTGGCGCAGGATCCTAAAGCGCGCGTAGCGTGCGAAACCTATGTCAAAACCGGCATGGTTCTGGTTGGCGGTGAGATCACCACCAGCGCATGGGTTGATATCGAAGAGATCACCCGTAACACGGTGCGTGAGATCGGCTATGTGCATTCTGATATGGGCTTTGATGCCAACTCCTGCGCGGTGCTGAGCGCGATTGGCAAACAGTCTCCAGACATTAACCAGGGCGTTGACCGCGCCGATCCGCTGGAACAGGGCGCGGGCGACCAGGGCCTGATGTTCGGTTATGCAACCAACGAAACCGACGTGCTGATGCCAGCGCCTGTGACCTACGCACACCGTCTGGTGCAGCGTCAGGCTGAAGTGCGTAAAAACGGCACCCTGCCGTGGCTGCGCCCGGATGCGAAAAGCCAGGTCACCTTCCAGTACGACGACGGCAAAATCGTCGGTATTGACGCGGTGGTGCTCTCTACCCAGCATGCCGAAGATATCGATCAGAAATCCCTGCAGGAAGCAGTGATGGAAGAGATCATCAAGCCGGTTCTTCCGACCGAATGGCTGAGCTCTGCGACCAAATTCTTCATCAACCCAACCGGACGCTTCGTTATCGGCGGCCCAATGGGCGACTGCGGCCTGACCGGTCGTAAAATCATCGTTGATACCTACGGCGGCATGGCGCGTCACGGTGGCGGCGCGTTCTCCGGTAAAGATCCGTCTAAAGTTGACCGTTCTGCCGCGTACGCTGCACGTTATGTGGCGAAAAACATCGTTGCTGCCGGCCTGGCCGACCGCTGTGAGATCCAGGTTTCCTACGCTATCGGCGTGGCTGAGCCAACCTCCATCATGGTGGAAACCTTCGGTACCGAGAAAGTGCCTTCAGAACAGCTGACCCTGCTGGTGCGCGAGTTCTTCGACCTGCGTCCATACGGCCTGATTCAGATGCTGGATCTGCTGCACCCAATCTACCAGGAAACCGCTGCATACGGTCACTTTGGTCGTGAACATTTCCCATGGGAAAAAACCGACAAAGCCGCTCTGCTGCGTGAGGCTGCCGGTCTGAAGTAATCGACTGACCGCGCTAAACAGGCCAGCCTTTGTGCTGGCCTTTTTTGTGTCAGGTGGCGGCCAAAAGCCGCACAACTGGAAGCGATTACACCGCACCGGATATATCCCGCTTTCAGAATATTCTCTTTGCATGATCGCCTTTCTTCTGCTGTTACATTTTCTTTCAGTTAAGTCTGAAATTCAAACAAACGCGATGCACATCACCTCGTTTACCTCTATATTTTCAAAGCTTTAATATTTTTTACGGTTATACGCTAGTGTAACCGATTACACCATTGTGATTAATCTCACATATTTTTATGGGTCGCTCACCTACCCTTAACATCAATAAAACTGATAACCCAACTGGAGGGCATAATGCCTGACAATAAAAAACAGGGGCGTACGTCCAACAAGGCGATGACTTTCTTCGTCTGCTTCCTCGCCGCCCTGGCAGGATTACTCTTTGGCCTGGATATCGGCGTCATTGCCGGCGCTCTTCCCTTCATCGCAGACGAATTCCAGATTAACGCGCACACCCAGGAATGGGTGGTCAGCTCCATGATGTTCGGTGCGGCCGTTGGGGCCGTCGGCAGCGGCTGGCTCTCATTCAAGCTCGGACGCAAAAAGAGCCTGATGATCGGCGCGATCCTCTTCGTCGCCGGTTCGCTCTTCTCCGCTGCCGCCCCTAACGTTGAAGTGCTGATCCTCTCCCGCGTGCTGCTGGGCCTTGCGGTGGGCGTGGCGTCATACACCGCCCCGCTCTACCTCTCTGAAATTGCACCGGAGAAAATCCGCGGCAGCATGATTTCCATGTACCAGCTGATGATCACCATCGGTATTCTCGGCGCTTACCTGTCCGATACCGCGTTCAGCTACAGCGGCGCATGGCGCTGGATGCTCGGCGTGATCATTATCCCGGCCATTCTGCTGCTGATTGGCGTCTTCTTCCTGCCGGACAGCCCGCGCTGGTTTGCCGCGAAGCGCCGCTTCGTTGATGCCGAACGCGTGCTGCTTCGCCTGCGCGATACCAGCGCCGAGGCGAAAAACGAGCTGGAAGAGATCCGCGAAAGCCTGAAGGTAAAACAGTCCGGCTGGGCGCTGTTTAAAGAGAACAGCAACTTCCGTCGGGCGGTGTTCCTCGGCGTGCTGCTGCAGGTGATGCAGCAGTTCACGGGGATGAACGTCATCATGTACTACGCGCCAAAAATCTTTGAGCTGGCGGGCTACACCAACACCACCGAGCAGATGTGGGGCACGGTTATCGTGGGCCTGACCAACGTGCTGGCGACCTTTATCGCCATCGGCCTGGTGGACCGCTGGGGACGTAAGCCAACCCTGACGCTGGGCTTCCTGGTGATGGCGACGGGTATGGGCGTTCTCGGTACGATGATGCATGTGGGCATCCACTCCCCAACCGCCCAGTACTTCGCGGTGGGCATGCTGCTGATGTTTATCGTCGGGTTTGCGATGAGCGCCGGTCCGCTGATTTGGGTGCTGTGCTCTGAGATCCAGCCGCTGAAAGGGCGTGATTTTGGTATCACCTGCTCTACCGCAACCAACTGGATTGCCAACATGATCGTCGGCGCAACGTTCCTGACCATGCTCAACACCCTGGGCAATGCCAATACCTTCTGGGTCTACGCCGGTCTGAATATCTTCTTTATTGTGCTGACCGTCTGGCTGGTTCCAGAAACCAAACACGTTTCACTGGAACACATTGAACGTAACCTGATGAAAGGTCGTCCGCTGCGCGAAATCGGTGCACACGACTAATCCTCTTGCGGGAGGCGCCTCTTGCGCCTCCCTGCTTCCCGCTTTATGCTCTGCCCCTATGAAAGCTCCCCGTCTCCCTATCGCCATTCAGCAAGCCGTTATGCGCAGCCTGCGGGAAAAACTCGCCCAGGCCAACCTGAAGCTCGGCCGCAACTATCCTGAACCGAAGCTGGTCTATCAGCAGCGCGGCACCGCGGCCGGCACCGCCTGGCTGGAATCATACGAGATCCGCCTTAATCCGGTGCTGATGATGGAAAACCAGCAGGCGTTTATTGAAGAAGTGGTGCCGCACGAGCTGGCGCACCTTCTTGTGTGGAAGCACTTCGGACGCGTCGCGCCGCACGGAAAAGAGTGGAAGTGGATGATGGAGGCGGTGCTCGGCGTTCCGGCCCGCCGCACCCATCAGTTCGAGCTGGAATCGGTGCGCCGCAATACCTTCCCCTACCGCTGCCGGTGCCAGCAGCACCAGCTTACCGTCCGCCGCCATAACCGCGTGGTGCGCGGCGAGGCAACCTACCGCTGCGTCAAATGCGGCGAACCGCTGGTCGCTGAGTAATATCCTGAACTTTCAGGAACTTTCCTGATCTGACTGATTGCATACGGGAACAACATTCGTTACGTTGCGGGCTCGTTTTGACACGGAGTGTAAGATGTCCCGTAATTTCTCTCTCGCGGTCGCTTTTCTGACGACGGCGCTTTCCGGCCAGGCCCTGGCCGACGGTATCAACAGTTTTTCCCAGGCCAAGGCAGCAGGCGTGAAGGTGAACGCCGATGTGCCGGGCGATTTCTACTGCGGCTGCAAAATTAACTGGCAGGGCAAAAAAGGGGTCGTTGACCTTGAGTCATGCGGCTATAAGGTGCGTAAAAACGAAAACCGCGCCAGCCGCATCGAATGGGAGCATGTCGTTCCGGCCTGGCAGTTTGGCCACCAGCGCCAGTGCTGGCAGGACGGCGGACGTAAAAACTGCGCCAAAGATCCGGTATATCGCCAGATGGAAAGCGATATGCACAACCTGCAGCCTGCGGTTGGTGAAGTGAACGGCGACCGCGGCAACTTCATGTACAGCCAGTGGAACGGTGGCGAAGGCCAGTACGGCCAGTGCGGCATGAAGGTGGATTTTAAGGAGAAAGTCGCCGAGCCCCCTGCCCGCGCGCGCGGCAGCATCGCCCGCACCTACTTCTACATGCGTGACCGTTATGACCTCAACCTTTCGCGCCAGCAGACGCAGCTGTTCAATGCCTGGGATAAGCAGTATCCGGTGACGGAATGGGAGTGCCAGCGCGACGAACGCATTGCCAGAGTCCAGGGGAATCATAACCCGTACGTCCAGCGGGCTTGCCAGGCGCAAAAGAGCTAACCTACACTACGGCAATTCGCTTATACCGCATGACATATGGAATTTTTGACTATGCGCATTCCCCGCATTTACCACCCTGAACTGATTACCGCAGGCCGTGAGATCGCCCTGTCTGACGACGCCGCTAACCACGTTGGCCGCGTGCTGCGCATGGGAGCAGGCCAGGCAATACAGCTGTTCGACGGCTCTAATCAGGTTTTCGACGCGGAAATCACGCGGGCGGATAAAAAAAGCGTGCATGTAAACGTCTTGCGCGGCGAAGTGGACGACCGTGAATCGCCGCTGCACATCCACCTTGGGCAGGTGATGTCGCGCGGGGAAAAGATGGAGTTCACTATTCAAAAATCCATTGAGCTGGGTGTAAGCCTCATTACGCCACTTTTTTCCGAGCGCTGCGGCGTTAAACTGGATGCTGAACGTCTGAACAAAAAGATCCAGCAGTGGCAGAAAATCGCCATTGCTGCCTGTGAACAGAGCGGCCGCAACCGGATCCCGGAGATCCGCCCGGCGATGGATCTGGAAGACTGGTGTGCGGAAGAGGATAGCGGGCTGAAGCTCAATCTTCATCCGCGCGCCAGCGCCAGCATCAATACGCTGCCGCTGCCCGTTGAGCGCGTACGCCTCCTGATTGGACCCGAAGGCGGCCTGTCGGCGGACGAAATTGCGATGACGGCGCGCTACCAGTTTACTGATATTCTGTTGGGACCTCGCGTTCTGCGCACTGAGACAACGGCACTCACGGCCATAACCGCGCTACAGGTACGGTTTGGCGACCTGGGTTGAAGTATTAACGGAGAAGAACATGATAAAGCTCGGCATCGTGATGGACCCCATCGCAAACATTAACATCAAGAAAGATTCCAGCTTCGCTATGCTGCTGGAAGCGCAGCGTCGCGGCTATGAACTCCACTATATGGAGATGAACGATCTTTATCTGATCAACGGTGAAGCCCGCGCACGCACCCGCATCGTTAACGTCGAGCAGAACTACGACAAATGGTACGAATTCGGCACCGAGCAGGACATTGCCCTGGCCGACCTCAACGTTATCCTGATGCGTAAAGACCCGCCGTTCGACACCGAATATATCTATAGCACCTACATCCTTGAGCGTGCCGAAGAGAAAGGGACGCTTATTGTCAACAAGCCGCAGAGCCTGCGCGACTGCAACGAGAAGCTTTACACCGCCTGGTTCTCTGACCTGACGCCGGAAACGCTGGTGACCCGCAGCAAAGCGCAGCTGAAGGAGTTCTGGCAGAAGCACGGCGACATCATCATGAAGCCGCTGGACGGCATGGGCGGCGCGTCTATTTTCCGCGTGAAGGAAGGCGACCCGAACATCGGCGTGATTGCCGAAACGCTGACCGAGCTGGGCACCCGCTACTGCATGGCGCAGAACTATCTGCCAGCCATTAAAGATGGCGATAAGCGCGTGCTGGTCGTGGACGGCGAGCCGGTGCCTTACTGCCTGGCGCGTATCCCGCAGGGTGGTGAAACCCGCGGTAACCTGGCGGCAGGCGGTCGTGGTGAACCCCGTCCGCTGACCGAAAGCGACTGGGAAATTGCCCGCCGCGTTGGCCCTACGCTGAAAGCCAAAGGCCTGATCTTCGTTGGCCTGGATATCATCGGCGATCGCCTGACTGAAGTGAACGTCACCAGCCCAACCTGCATTCGCGAAATTGAAGCCGAGTTCCCGATCTCGATCACCGGAATGCTGATGGACGCCATAGAAAAACGTTTACAGAAATAACCTGTGACAGCGCCTGTGTTTATCCCCATACTGGGCGCTGTCGCTTTTTAAACCAGGAAACAGTACCTCTGACAATGAATTTACAGCATCACTTTCTTATTGCCATGCCTGCTCTCCAGGATCCGATTTTTCGCCGCGCCGTGGTTTATATTTGTGAATACAATGAAGACGGCGCGATGGGTATTATCATCAACAAACCGCTGGAAAACCTGCAGGTTGAAGGGATTCTGGACAAGCTGAAAATCTCGGCTGAAGCGCGCCTGCCGGAAATTCGGCTTGATAAACCGGTGATGCTGGGTGGTCCTCTTGCCGAAGATCGCGGCTTTATCCTCCATACCCCGCCGGTATTCTCTTCCAGCATTCGCATCTCCGACAACACCGTGATCACCACCTCGCGCGACGTGCTTGAAACGCTGGGCACCGCTGAGCAGCCTTCCGAAGTGCTGGTGGCGCTGGGCTATTCGTCGTGGGAGAAAGGCCAACTTGAGCAAGAGATCCTCGATAACGCCTGGCTTACCGCGCCTGCGGACATGAATATTCTGTTTAAAACCCCGATTGCCGATCGCTGGCGTGACGCGGCAAAGCTGATTGGCATCGATATCCTGACGATGCCTGGCGTAGCGGGGCACGCCTGATGAGCGGAACACTGCTGGCTTTCGATTTTGGCACTAAAAGCATCGGCGTCGCCGTGGGTCAGCGCATCACCGGTACTGCGCGTCCGCTCACGGCCCTGAAGGCTAACGACGGCACGCCAGACTGGAATCTTATCGAGCGCTTGCTCAAAGAGTGGCAGCCGGATGACGTCATCGTTGGGCTACCGCTGAACATGGACGGCACGGAACAGCCGCTGACCGCCCGGGCGCGTAAGTTCGCCAATAAAATCCATGGCCGCTTTGGCGTCTCCGTGAAGCTTCATGACGAGCGTCTCAGCACCGTCGAAGCGCGTGCAGGCCTGTTTGAGCACGGCGGCTTTCGGGCGCTCAACAAAGGCAGCGTGGACTCCGCTTCAGCCGTCATCATCCTCGAAAGCTATTTCGAACAGGGCTTTTAAACGCAGGGGCCTACAGCCGCCCCTGCGCCCGTCTCTCCGCCAGGCTCTGGTCAAAGTTCTGCATTCCCGCCTGCTGACCGGTTTGAATGATGCCGGGCAGCTGCCACGTCTTTCCCTCACGAATCAGATTCGCCGCCGCCGCGGTGTTTACCAGCAGCTCATACAGCGCGACGCGCCCGCCCTGAAGATCGGGAAGCAGCTTTTGCGCCAGCACCGCCCGCAGGCTGCCGGCCAGCTGGTTACGCACCGGATCTTTCTCCTGCGCCGGGAACGTATCGACCAGCCGTTCAATCGCCTGTGCTGCCCCGCGCGTATGCAGCGTCGCCAGCACCAGATGCCCGGTCTCCGCCGCCGTCAGCGCCAGGCGGATCGTTTCGCTGTCGCGCAGCTCGCCCAGCAAAATAACGTCCGGGTCCTCGCGTAAGGCACTGCGCAGCGCCTCTGCAAATGACGGGCTATGCTGGCCTATCTCCCGCTGCTGAATCAGGCAACGTTCACTCTGGTACATAAACTCCACCGGATCTTCGAGGGTGAGGATATGGCCGTCAGTATGGCGGTTGAGAAAATCGACCATTGCGGCCAGCGTGGTGGATTTGCCGCTGCCGGTCGCGCCCGTGACCAGAATCAACCCGTTGTCGCTGGACAACAGTTCGGGAATGGCGCGCGGCACGCCCAGCGACGAGAGCTGCGGACAGGTGCGCGGCAACAGCCGCAGGGTAACGGAGATGCCCTTCATCTGCTTAAACGCACTGCCGCGCAGACGCTGGTCTCCTGCGACGGTCACGGCAAAATCGACCTGCCCGCTTGCCCACCAGGCTCCCTGCTGCTCGTCGTTGAGCCACGCTTTCAATAACGCCCCGACATCGGGCGGCGGAAACGGCGCCGGCTCAAGGCGGCCTAATCTGCGCCAGCGGGGTGGTGAATCACTGCACAGGTGTAGATCGGAGACGTTATGCTTTACACTAAGGGCCACAATTTCTTCCACATCCATAGACTACTCCTCGGAAAATGAACGACATTGCGCATAACCTGGCACAGGTCCGGGACAAAATCTCAGCCGCTGCAACGCGTTGCGGCCGTGCTTCAGAAGAAATTACGCTACTTGCAGTCAGTAAAACCAAGCCTGCGAGCGCCATCGCAGAAGCCATTGCTGCAGCTCACCGGGCGTTTGGCGAAAACTACGTGCAGGAAGGCGTGGATAAAATTCGCTACTTCCAGGAGCAGGGGACGTCCGATCTGCAATGGCACTTTATTGGTCCGCTGCAGTCGAACAAAAGCCGTCTGGTGGCAGAGCACTTCGACTGGTGCCATACCGTTGACCGTCTGCGCATTGCCACGCGCCTGAGCGACCAGCGCCCGGCAGAGATGCCCGCGCTTAACGTGCTGATTCAAATCAATATCAGCGATGAAAACAGCAAGTCCGGCATCGCGCTGAGCGAGCTGGATGCGCTGGCGGCAGAGGTGGCCGCCCTGCCGCGCTTAACCCTGCGCGGGCTGATGGCAATCCCAGCACCTGAGTCAAGTTATGAAAGGCAGTTTGCCGTGGCACAGCAAATGGCTGTAGCATTTGAGGCGCTTAAAGCGCGCTATGAAACGGTAGACACGCTTTCACTGGGCATGTCGGATGATATGGAAGCCGCCATCGCGGCAGGCAGCACTATGGTGCGCATCGGCACAGCCATTTTCGGTGCGCGCGACTACACCAAATAATAAGGAAACCTGAGGAACGCCATGAAGACGTTGACTTTCCTGCTCTCAACGGTCATTGAGCTGTACACGATGGCGCTTTTGCTGCGCGTCTGGATGCAGTGGGCCCGCTGTGACTTTTACAATCCGTTCTCCCAGTTTGTCGTGAAAATCACGCAACCTGTTGTCGGACCGCTGCGCCGCATTATTCCGGCCATGGGGCCCATCGACAGCGCTTCGCTGCTGGTGGCGTTTATTCTGAGCGTGCTCAAAGCCATCGTGCTGTTTATGGTCATCACCTTCCAGCCGATCATTTGGATTGCCGCCATCCTGATTCTGATCAAAACCGTCGGTTTGCTGATCTTCTGGGTGCTGCTGGTGATGGCGATCATGAGCTGGGTGAGCCAGGGGCGTAGCCCGGTGGAGTACGCCTTAATTCAGCTGGCCGAGCCGCTGCTGCGTCCGATCCGGAACCTGCTTCCGTCCATGGGCGGCATCGACTTCTCCCCGATGATTCTGGTTCTGCTGCTCTATGTAATCAACATGGGGATCGCCGAGCTGCTCCAGTCTACGGGCGATATGCTGCTGCCGGGGCTGTGGATGGCGCTATGAGTGCAGTAAGCACCTGCGCCGACGGGCTGGTTTTACGGCTGTATATTCAGCCAAAAGCCAGCCGTGACGGTATTGTTGGGCTGCATGGCGACGAGCTAAAGGTCGCCATCACCGCCCCGCCGGTCGATGGCCAGGCGAACGCGCATCTGACCAAATATCTGGCAAAACAGTTTCGCGTCGCCAAAAGCCAGGTCATCATTGAAAAAGGTGAACTTGGGCGGCATAAACAGGTAAAAATCCTTAATCCGCAATCTATCCCGACGGAAGTCGCGGCTCTGACAGAACAGGACTAAACCATGCAAAAAGTTGTTCTCGCGACCGGTAACGCCGGTAAAGTGCGCGAGCTGGCCTCGCTGTTAAATGATTTTGGGCTGGACGTGGTGGCTCAGACCGAGCTGGGCGTGGAGTCCGCCGAAGAGACGGGGCTGACGTTTATCGAAAACGCCATCCTGAAAGCGCGCCATGCGGCGCAGGTAACCGGCCTGCCCGCGATTGCCGACGACTCCGGTCTGGCCGTCGATTTCCTCGGCGGCGCGCCGGGAATTTACTCCGCGCGCTATTCCGGCGTGGACGCCACCGACCAGCAGAATCTGGAAAAGCTGCTTGTGGCCCTGAAAGACGTGCCGGACGAACAGCGCACCGCGCAGTTCCACTGCGTGCTGGTCTATATGCGCCACGCGGAAGACCCAACGCCTGTCGTCTGCCACGGCAGCTGGCCGGGCGTGATTACCCGTGAAGCGGCTGGCAGCGGTGGCTTTGGCTACGACCCAATTTTCTTTGTCCCGACCGAGGGCAAAACCGCTGCGGAACTGACCCGCGAAGAGAAAAGCGCGATTTCCCACCGTGGACGCGCGCTGAAACTGTTACTGGAAGCATTGCGTAATGGCTAATTTGCCGCCTCTGAGTCTTTATATTCACATCCCCTGGTGCGTGCAGAAATGCCCGTACTGCGATTTCAACTCGCACGCGCTGAAGGGCGAAGTGCCGCACGATGACTACGTTGCGCATCTGCTGGCCGACCTGGATGCCGATGTAGCTTACGCACAGGGACGTGAAGTTAAGACCATTTTCATTGGTGGCGGTACGCCGAGCCTGCTTTCCGGCCCGGCAATGCAGACGCTGCTGGACGGCGTGCGCGCGCGCCTGAACCTGGCGGCGGATGCGGAAATTACGATGGAAGCCAACCCCGGCACCGTTGAGGCCGACCGTTTTGTTGAGTATCAGCGCGCGGGCGTGAACCGCATCTCCATCGGCGTGCAGAGCTTCAGCGAGCCGAAGCTGAAACGACTGGGACGTATTCACGGACCGGAAGAGGCGAAGCGGGCGGCCAACCTGGCGACCGGGCTTGGGCTGCGCAGCTTTAACCTGGATTTGATGCACGGCCTGCCGGATCAGTCGCTCGAAGAGGCGCTGGACGACCTGCGCCAGGCAATTGAACTGAACCCGCCGCACCTGTCGTGGTATCAGCTCACCATCGAACCCAACACCCTGTTTGGCTCCCGCCCGCCGGTGCTGCCGGATGACGATGCGCTGTGGGATATCTTCGAGCAGGGTCACAGGCTGTTGACCGCTGCCGGGTATCAGCAATATGAAACGTCCGCGTACGCGAAGCCGGGCTACCAGTGTCAGCACAACCTGAACTACTGGCGCTTTGGCGACTATCTGGGCATTGGCTGCGGCGCGCACGGCAAGGTGACCTTCCCGGACGGACGCATTCTGCGCACCGCCAAAACCCGCCACCCGCGCGGGTATATGGAAGGCCGCTACCTGGAGCGTCAGCACGACGTTGAGGCGGCGGATAAGCCGTTTGAGTTCTTTATGAACCGCTTCCGCCTGCTGGAAGCCGCCCCGCGCGCGGAGTTTGCGCTGTACACCGGGCTGGCGGAGTCGGTGATTCGCCCGCAGATTGACGAGGCGCTGGCGCAGGGGTATCTGACCGAGTGTGATGAGTACTGGCAGATCACCGAGCACGGCAAGCTGTTCTTAAACTCCCTTCTTGAGCTGTTCCTCGTTGAAGATTCCTGAAGCCTGATTCAGGATTTTGCATCCCGTTCTGCCGGCTGAGAAAAAGGCTGGCAGAGTGTGGGGATGGAAATTATTCGTTCTTACGCAAAACAGCTCAGACGCGAGCTGACAAAAGAAGAAAGGCGGCTTTGGTATTTACTACGGAGCCGCCGTTTCGAAAATTATAAATTTCGTCGACAGCATCCGTTAGGTAATTACATTCTGGATTTCGCCTGCTGCGCGGCTCGTCTGGCCGTTGAACTGGATGGCGGACAGCATGATGAGAATCAGGAATACGATCTTCAAAGAACGCTCTGGCTAAATCGAAAGGGCTGGTACGTCATTCGTTTCTGGAACAACGAACTCTGGGATAACGAAGAGGCGGTGTTAGAGAGGATCCTTGAGACGCTGCAGGCGCTGCAACCCTCACCCCGGCCCTCTCCCTGAAAGGGAGAGGGAGAAAACCATTCCCTCTCCCCTCTGGGGAGAGGGTTAGGGTGAGGGGCCCAGCGCGCAGAGGGCTACTTCAGCGTCCCCACCAGCGCCTTCCGGCTATCTTCCAGCGACACCACGCGTTTACACACGTCTTTGCCGAACTGCTGGAAATCATCTTCCTGGTTCTTCCACTCGTTCTGAATCGAGGTCTGCAGGCCGCCCAGGCTGCCCAGCATGCCCTGCAGCGGGTTACCGCCGCCTTTCAGCACGGCTTTGGCGCCCATCTCGTTGATGCTGTCCTGCAGGATGCCGCCCATCGCCTGGTTCACCAGCTGCTGGCCGTCAGCGCGGACCTGATCGATCGCCTTGTAGTGGAACGTCAGGCCGTCGGAGCGCGTCTCGATAATGCGGTTCATCTGCTCTTTGAGCTGCTTGTCGAGCCTGGTCAGGCGGGAGCGCATGTTGCTGCTCTCCCCCACCTCTTTGGTGATGATTTTGTCCAGCGCGACGCGGCTCTTTTCGACGCGCGTCAGGGCACCTTCGTTAATCCATGGCAGCGCGGTACGCAAATCGGCCTGATAATCTTTCGCCTGCTCGCGCTGTGCGGCAGTCAGGGTATACTGTTTGCCGTTAAAGGTGACGTTCCCTTCCGGCGTAATCACCAGATTGCCGTTCTCGCCTTTGACCTGCACGGTTTGCGGGCTTAACACCACGTCATCACGCGGGGTGACGCTACATTGATAATCCGCATGGGCGGTGAATCCGGTTGCCATCAAAGCAACAGCCAGCAACGTTTTGCGCATTTTAAACACTCCCTCAGACAAAATGGGCCAGCTAATGCTGGCCCGCTTACTGCTTTCTTAGTCCCACCAAACGTCGAAAAGTTCGCTGATGCGGACATCTTCCAGCTTGTGCTCTTCAAGCCATTTGCGAACCAGCGCCTGATGTTCTTCGGTGCATTTGCCCACTTCCTGGGTGCAGATCAGACCTTCCCACGCCAGATAGCCGCTACCGTCGAAGGCCAGCTTGTTCGGCTCGATTACCTCGTTGATGAACGCATCCACGTCCCGATCGATCTGCTCAACGCTGGTGCCTTCCGGGAAACGCCACGCGACGGAGAAGCCCACTTCCTGGAATTCTTCGATATGCATCTTTTTACGCAGACGACGGCTACGATTCTTTGCCATTATTTCACCCTCTCGAACATTAAGTCCCATACGCCGTGACCAAGACGATGGCCACGCTGTTCAAATTTCGTTACCGGACGCGATTCCGGACGCGGTACGTAGTCGTTGCTCTCGGACTGATTTTTATAACCATCCAGCGACGACATCACTTCCAGCATGTGTTCCGCATAAGGTTCCCAGTCGGTCGCCATGTGGAAGACGCCGCCCAGTTTAAGCTTACTTTTCACCAGCTCGGCAAACGGTGCCTGAACGATACGGCGTTTATTATGACGCGCTTTGTGCCACGGGTCAGGGAAAAAGAGCTGAACCATGTTCAAAGAATTGTCAGGAATCATTTTATGCAGCACTTCCACCGCGTCGTGACACATCACGCGCAGGTTCTCAACGCCCTCTTCATGAGCGGTTGCGAGACAGGCGCCCACGCCCGGCGAGTGTACTTCAATGCCGAGGAAGTTCTGCTCAGGACGCGCCTTCGCCATGGTCACCAGCGATGCGCCCATACCAAAGCCGATCTCCAGCGTGACGGGCGCGTCGCGACCAAACAGCTCAGTAAAGTCGAGTGGCTGCTCGCTAAACTCAACGCCCATCACCGGCCAGTAGTTGTCCAGCGCGTGTTGCTGCCCTTTTGTCAGGCGGCCCTGACGACGGACAAAGCTGCGAATACGGCGCAGCGGGCGGCCGTTTTCATCAAATTCCGGTGAAATGACGTCGTTTTTCATAAAAGAGTTGTCTGCTTGTGAGAGTGTTCGGGAAACGGGCATTATCCAAAGTTAAGGCTTCTATGCAAGCATGGGAAAGATCCGGTTTACAGCAGATTGACGCTGTGCTGCAATCTGCGTCCCTGATTATGCGAATCGATGACCATGCAAGCCTCTCAATTTTCAGCCCAGGTGCTGGACTGGTACGACAAATACGGGCGTAAAACCCTGCCCTGGCAAATTGAAAAAACGCCGTACAAAGTATGGCTCTCCGAGGTGATGTTGCAACAAACGCAGGTCGCCACGGTGATCCCTTACTTCGAGCGTTTCATGGCGCGCTTCCCGACGGTGACCGATCTGGCCAACGCCCCGCTGGACGAGGTGCTGCACCTGTGGACCGGTCTTGGCTATTACGCCCGCGCGCGTAACCTGCACAAGGCCGCACAGCAGGTCGCGACGCGCCATAACGGTAAATTCCCGGAAACCTTCGACGAGGTGGCGGACTTACCCGGCGTCGGGCGTTCAACCGCAGGCGCCATTCTCTCCCTGTCTTTAGGCAAGCATTTCCCGATCCTCGACGGCAACGTGAAGCGCGTGCTCGCGCGCTGCTATGCCGTCGACGGCTGGCCGGGGAAGAAAGACGTAGAAAAACGTCTTTGGGAAATAAGTGAAGCGGTCACCCCGGCGAAAGGCGTCGAGCGTTTCAACCAGGCGATGATGGATCTTGGCGCAATGGTCTGCACGCGCTCAAAACCAAAGTGCGAACTCTGCCCGGTGAATAACCTCTGCGTGGCCTACGCCAACCATTCATGGGCGCAGTATCCAGGTAAAAAACCCAAACAGACGCTGCCGGAGCGCACCGGCTATATGCTGCTGATGCAGCACGGCGACGAGGTGTTCCTTGCCCAGCGCCCGCCGAGCGGCCTGTGGGGTGGTCTATACTGCTTCCCACAGTTTGAAGATGAAGATTTGCTGCGTGAATGGCTTAAACAGCGCGGCATTGCGGCAGATACCCTGACGCAGCTGAACGCGTTCCGCCATACTTTCAGCCATTTCCATCTGGATATTGTGCCTATGTGGCTTCCCGTGTCCTCATTCACCTCCTGCATGGATGAAGGCACCGCTCTCTGGTATAACTTAGCGCAACCGCCATCAGTCGGGCTGGCGGCTCCCGTGGAGCGCCTGTTACAGCAATTACGTGCCGGTGCAATGGTTTAGCATCGGCTAAAAAAGAGGAATACGTATGGCCAGAACCATTTTTTGTACTTTCCTGCAGCGCGACGCTGAGGGCCAGGATTTCCAGCTTTATCCAGGGGATCTGGGTAAGCGCATCTACAACGAGATCTCCAAAGAAGCCTGGGGACAGTGGCAGAAAAAGCAGACCATGCTGATCAACGAGAAAAAGCTCAGCATGATGAACCCGGAGCACCGCAAGCTGCTGGAGCAGGAGATGGTGAGCTTCCTGTTCGAAGGCAAAGACGTACACATCGAAGGCTATACGCCGCCGGAAAAATAACAGCGTGCGGGTGAAACCCCGCCGTTAAAGCAAACACAACACGCACTCCCGGAATGATGAAAAAACTTTTAGCGCTAGCCCTTGTTGCGCCGTTGCTGGTCTCGTGTTCGTCCAAAAAAGGCGATGAATACAACGAAGCCTGGGTCAAGGACACCAACGGTTTTGACATTTTGATGGGGCAGTTTGCCCATAACATCGAGAACATATGGGGATTTAACGAAGTTCTTATTGCCGGACCGAAGGACTACGTTAAGTACACCGACGCCTATCTGACCCGTAGCCACATCAACTTTGATGAGGGTACGATCACCATTGAAACCATCGCAGGCACCGACCCTGCGGCACGGCTGCGTCAGGCGATCGTCAAAACCCTGCTGATGGGTGACGATCCGGGATCTATCGATCTCTACTCCGATGCGGACGACATCACCATTTCGAAAGAGCCGTTCCTGTACGGTCAGGTAGTTGACCAGACCGGGCAGCCGATCCGTTGGGAAGGTCGCGCCACGAAATTTGCCGACTACCTGCTGCAGACGCGCCTGAAAAGCCGCTCTAACGGCCTGAAGATTATCTACAGCGTCACCATTAATCTCGTGCCGAACCACCTCGACAAGCGTGCGCATAAGTACCTCGGCATGGTGCGTCAGGCCTCGCGTAAGTACGGCGTGGATGAGTCGCTGATCCTGGCGATTATGCAGACCGAATCGTCGTTCAACCCGTACGCGGTCAGCCGTTCTGACGCGCTGGGGCTGATGCAGGTTGTCCAGCACAGCGCCGGTAAAGACGTCTTCCGCTCGCAGGGCAAATCCGGCACGCCGAGCCGCAGCTACCTGTTCGACCCGCAAAGCAACATTGATACCGGCACGGCCTATCTGGCGATGCTGAACAATGTCTATCTTGGCGGAATTGATAACCCGACTTCACGCCGCTACGCGGTAATCACCGCCTACAACGGCGGCGCGGGCAGCGTGCTGCGCGTGTTCTCGAATGACAAAGTGCAGGCCGCGAACATCATCAACAGCATGGCGCCGGGGGATGTCTACTCAACCCTCACCACCCGCCACCCGTCTGCGGAATCCCGCCGCTATCTGTACAAGGTGAATACGGCGCAGAAGAACTATCGTCGTCGATAATCAACACACCTTCTCCTGCAAGGAGAAGGTGTTCTGCTTTTCCCCACCCATACGAAAATGTTATTTGCATCACAATCCAAACTGCAAATTAATGTGGATTGCATTTTTTTGCGGGAGGTAACAAAACATATCGTTGCCAACTGATAGAATTGCATCAAATAACAACCCTGAATGTTCCCAAAACAACATATCTCCCGCTCACTTGTGAGGAAAGTAACATGAACCTTAAGCTGCAGCTTAAAATATTGTCGTTTCTGCAGTTCTGCCTGTGGGGTAGCTGGCTGACTACACTCGGCTCCTATATGTTTGTGACGCTCAAGTTCGACGGTGCGTCAATCGGTGCCGTATACAGCTCGCTGGGTATTGCGGCTGTCTTTATGCCAACGCTGCTCGGTATCGTGGCGGATAAGTGGTTAAGCGCGAAATGGCTGTACATGCTTTGCCATCTGGTGGGTGCGGGGACGCTGTTTATGGCGGCCGAAGTGACCACGCCGGGGGCGATGTTTATGGTGATCCTGCTTAACTCGCTGGCCTATATGCCAACGCTTGGGCTGATCAACACCATCTCCTACTACCGCCTGAAATCTGCCGGCCTGGATATCGTTACCGATTTCCCGCCAATCCGTATCTGGGGCACCATCGGCTTTATCATGGCGATGTGGGGCGTGAGCTTCGCGGGCTTCGAGCTGAGCCATATGCAGCTGTACATCGGCGCGGCGCTCTCCGTGCTGCTGGCGCTGTTCACCCTGACGCTGCCAACCATTCCGGTGTCTAACCAGCAGAAAAACCAGAGCTGGAGCACCATGCTCGGCCTGGACGCGTTCGCGCTGTTCAAAAACAAACGCATGGCGATCTTCTTTATCTTCTCCATGCTGCTGGGCGCGGAGCTGCAGATCACCAACATGTTCGGCAACACCTTCCTGCACAGCTTCGATAACGATCCGCTGTTTGCCGGCAGCTTTATCGTTGAGCACGCGTCGGTGATGATGTCCATCTCGCAGATCTCCGAAACGCTGTTCATCCTGACCATCCCGTTCTTCCTGAGCCGCTACGGCATCAAGAACGTTATGCTGATCAGTATCGCCGCGTGGATGCTGCGCTTCGGCCTGTTCGCCTACGGCGACCCGAGCGCGTTCGGTACCGTGCTGCTGGTGCTGTCGATGATTGTTTACGGCTGCGCCTTCGACTTCTTCAACATCTCCGGTTCGGTGTTTGTGGAAAAAGAGGTGAAGCCTGAAATCCGCGCCAGCGCGCAGGGTATGTTCCTCATGATGACCAACGGCTTCGGCTGTATTCTGGGCGGCGTGGTGAGCGGTAAAGTGGTTGAGATGTACACCACCAACGGCATCACCAACTGGCAGCCGGTGTGGCTGATCTTCGCGGCGTACTCGCTGGTGCTGTTCTTCGCGTTTATCGTGCTGTTCCAGTACAAGCATGTACGCGAACCGCACGGCGTACAGCCAGTCGCGCATTAATTGTTGTGCCGGGCAGGCGAAGCCGCCGCCCGGCTATTTTATTGCAGCAAGTACCCACCCCACCGACAGCAAATCCGCGCTGCCTCCAGGGCTTAAATTCCGTTCGATCAATGCATTATCCATTCTACGCAACGCCTCGCGGTCCCAGCCGTTAGCCAGCAGCTCCCGCGCATAGCCCTGAACGTAGCGCAGCCCCTCAATGCCGCCGCGCGACACCAGATTGCTGTCCTGATTTATCGCCATCAGGCGCAACAGCAGGCCGTGAAGCGACCGTCCGTTCCACTGCCTCAGCGCCTTACGCACCGTCGCAAAACCGCTCTCCGCCTCGCCCCGCGCACCGGTTAAGCCGTACTGCTGATACTGCCGCTCACCCGCTGTCGCCTGCCCGCTGCGCGCGGCCAGCTCCCGCGACACCAGCCCGCGGCAGATGTTACTCACTTCACAACAGAGACTATCTGCCGAGACGTTTTTCACACGCCCGGCGGCGAAGCACAGTAAACCCAGAGCAAAAATCCCGCCCTTGTGGGTGTTCACGCCGTCCGTCGCGGCGTACATCGCCTGCTCGCAGGCCATCCCCATCGGGCGGATAATCCGTAGCTGTGCGTCAGCGGGCTTATCCGCATGCGCGTTACCGAGTTCAGCAAAGCGTGAAAACCAGGGCGCAATCGCCGTAATGCTGCGGACAAACAGCCCGTGGTCCATATCGCGATGGGAACCGCTGTTAAGCATGTCCACCAGCCCCGGCTTGGGCGTCAGCTCCAGCTCCTGCCACAGCGCCGCTTCGGCAAGCGCGGGAACGTCAATCGGGCGCGGCTTAGTCGCGAGCAAACCAGTCATCAATCATCTTCTCCACGCGGGAAACCACCGCCTCAACAGGATGCTTTCGCGAACGGGAGCAGGCGTGGGCGGGCTCGTCGCAGATCAGGCAGCGCCTGAGGTTCGCCCCCAGCGACTGGCGCCCAACGTGGCCGTTCTGAGGGCAAATCACGTCCAGATCCCACAGCCTGCCGAGCGGGTGCCTCTGCTCCAGCTCCGCGCAGTGCGCTTTGATTTCCACCGCCGGATGCGCCACGCACCAGATGGCCTCAGGCCCGGTGGGCAGCCACAGCACCTGACGATCCAGCACATGCCAGCGGTTCTCCCACAGGAGCTGGTCGCACGTTTGTAGCGCCACGCCCATGGTGTTGCGATAGCGCAGGCTGTCTTTAATTTCCCCCGGCGTGACCAGCGTGAGGGAGATCACCGGCTGTTGATAGTGCTCAAGCATGTCAGCCTGACGGGCTGCGCGGCGCTCTTTCGCCGCCAGCAGTTCCTCCAGGCTGACACCCGCCCGCACGGGTGTCGCAATCGTCATATTCACTCCTTTACCTGTCGCACGGTGTCGATCACGCTGCCGTCGCGGTAGCGGATCACCCCGACGATTTTGTCTGTAAATTCAATCGGTTTTGGTACGCCGGTCAGGGAAATTGCCCGCTCGTAGAGCGCGCTGATGTCCACAACCTTCAGCCCGGCCTTCAGCAGACGCTCGCGGATCTCCGGGCGCGCCGGGTTGACCGCAATGCCGTGATCGGTAACCAGCACGTCGATGCTTTCGCCTGGCGTAAGGCGCGTGGTAACCCGCTTCACCACCGTCGGAATGCGGCTTCGCAGCAGCGGCGCGACGACGATGGTCAGGTTCGCCGCGGCGGCCACGTCGCAGTGTCCGCCGGACGCGCCGCGCATCACCCCATCGGAGCCGGTAATGACGTTAACGTTGAAATCAACGTCGATTTCGAGGGCGCTGAGGATCACCACGTCGAGCTGGTCGCAGCTTGCCGCCTTGCTGCCGGGGTTGGCGTAAACGTTGGTGGAGATCTCCACGTGGTTCGGATTGCGCGCCAGCGAGGCCGCCGCCTGGCCGTCAAAGCACTGGGTGTCGAGCAGCTTTTCAATGAGCCCCCTCTCGTGCAGATCCACCAGGCTGCCGGTGATGCCGCCGAGCGCAAAACGCGCCTTCACGCCGCTGCGCTCCATCTTCTCTTCCATAAAGCGGGTGCAGGCGGTGGCCGCCGCGCCGGAGCCGGTCTGCATCGAGAAGCCCGGTTTGAAGTAGCCGGAGTGTTCAATCACGTCCGCCGCATAGCGGGCAATCATCAGCTCGCGCGGGTTGCTGGTGACGCGCGCCGCGCCGACGCTTATTTTCGCCGGGTCGCCCACGCTCTCCACCTGCACGATGTAGTCCACCTGATCCTGCACCAGGCTGGCGGGCATATTCGGGAACGGCACCAGCTCTTCGGTCAATAGCACCACCTTGCGGGCAAAGTGCGCGTCCACCATCGCGTAGCCGAGCGAGCCGCAGCACGATTTGCCGTGCGTCCCGTTGGCGTTGCCGAACTCATCGCTGCACGGCACGCCGAGAAACGCCACGTCGATGTTCAGCTCGCCGTCCTGAAGCAGCTTCACGCGCCCGCCGTGGGAGTGAATCTGCACCGGCTCGTCCATCAGCCCGTGGGAGATGGCGTCCGCCAGCCTGCCGCGCATGCCCGAGGTGTAAATCCGGGTGATGACGCCGCTTTCGATATGCTCGATCAGCGCGTCGTTGCAGGTCATCAGCGAGCTGGAGGCCAGCGTCAGTTTTTTGAATCCCATTCGCGCCAGCAGCGCCACGACGGTGTTGATCACCCGGTCGCCTTCGCGAAACGCGTGGTGGAAGGAGATGGTCATTCCGTCCCGCAGGCCGCAGCGCTTGACCGCCTCTTCAACGGAGGCGCAGAGCTTGCGGCCGTGCTTCGCGTCGCTGTCCGCCAGCCACGGCGTGGCGCTGTGGGCGGTATCAAAGGGTTTTAAGTCCCGCAGATGGGGAAAATTCACGTGGAGAAGTTCTGTCTGATTCATTCTGTCATCCTTACCGACGCACGCCGGAGGCCGCCGCGCGCTCCAGCACCACCTGCGCGTGGTTAATAATCGGTGCATCCACCATTTTGCCGTTGAGCGACACCACGCCCAGGCCGTTACGCTCGCCCTCTTCTGCCGCCTCAATCACCCTTTTGGCATGATCCACCTCATCCTGCGTCGGGGCGTAGGCGTTGTGCAGCAGGTCAATCTGGCGCGGGTTAATCAGCGATTTGCCGTTAAAGCCCATCTTGCGGATCAGATCGACCTCGCGCAGGAACCCGGCCTCGTCGTTAACGTCTGACCACACCACGTCGAACGCGTCGATGCCCGCCGCGCGGGCGGCGTGCAGCACGGCGCAGCGGGCGTAGAACAGCTCGGTGCCGTCGCCGCGCTCGGTCTGCATGTCCATCACGTAGTCAAAGGCGGCCAGCGCAATGCCGATGAGGCGCACAGAGCTGCGGGCAATCGCCACGGCGTTGATGACGCCAACGGCCGACTCAATCGCCGCCATCACGCGGGTGGAGCCGGCCTCGCGGCCGCACTCGCGCTCAATGCGCTCAAGGTGGCCTTCCAGCTCGTAGATGTCGTCCGGGGTGTCGGTTTTCGGCAGACGAATAACGTCCACGCCCGCGCGCACGGCCGCCTCCAGATCCAGCAGGCCAAACGGCGTGCTCAGAGGGTTAATGCGTACCACGGTTTCGATATCCTGATACATCGGGTGCTGAAGCGCGTGGAACACCAGCATGCGCGCGGTATCCTTCTCACGCAGGGCGACGGCGTCCTCAAGGTCAAACATGATGGAGTCGGGGCGGTAGATAAACGCGGTGGAGAGCATGGCGGCGTTGGCGCCCGGCAGGAACAGCATACTGCGGCGGAGCTTGCTCATTTCAGCGCCCCCCAGTTGATGGCCTGCTCATCGGCAGCGCGCAGAAGCGCGCTCTGCAGGCGGGCACGGATCACACAGTCCAGCGCCCCTTTGTCTTCAATAATGATGAGTCCCTGGCGCACGTTCATGGCGCACAGCGTGTCGTTGACCACCTGGCGAATCTGCTCGCCAAACTGCTTAATCACTTCACTGTGGATGACAATCTCCAGCTCATCGTGAGCGGGAGCGATTTTCACCATCAGGTCGCTGGACTCCTGCGTTCCGGCCAGCGCCTCCCTTACAATTTTCATGATAAATTCCTGATAGTTATGCGACTTCCGCACTCGCACGATAATGCGTTTCGAGATGCGCGAAGGTGGAGTCCGGGACGATCTCCCGGATCCGGGAAAACTGCTGTGTCTTCAGTAAGCGGCGCACTTCGGACGCCGAAATAGCGTTGCCGGTGGCCTTGATGCGCGGCATTTCCACCACCTCGATGTGCGAGGCCAGCAGGTCGTGCAGCGTCTGGTTGTACTGGCGAGTGATATCGCAAAACGGCTCCGAGCCGATGAAGCGGTGGGTGATGCCGAGCGCCGGGGCGATGAAGTCCCGGAAGATCAGCACGTCGATCTCGCTCCACGCCTGCTGCACTTTGCCGGTCTCCTTCAGGAAGTAGGCCGGGAAGGTGGCGCGGGAGATGATGTACTGCGAGCCTTCATGCACCACCACGTTTGGCAGATGCGCCACGCCCGCGCGCACCATCTCAAGACGGGCGCTGAACGGGAAGAACGAGGCGTCTTCACGCACCACGAACAGATGCAGGGCATCGCACCGCTGCGCCGCCTGCTCCACCAGATGGCGGTGGCCGAGGGTAAACGGATTGGCGTTCATCACTATCGCGCCAATGCTCTCCCCGCACCTGCGCTTCGCGCGCAGGGAACGGCAGTAGCGTTCGATCCCCTGCGGGGTGTTCTCCATCAGCACCGCGTTGTTCCCGCTCTGGGCAATCGGCCAAAAGCCGCTGCGGGCAAAGCGCTCCCGGTTGCACGGACGGGTGCAGAGGAAGAGGTGAAAATGGCCGCGCTCCAGCGCCGCATTTTCCACCTCTGCCAGCAGCCGCGCGCTGAGGTTCTCGCCGCGAAGCTGCTCGTTGACCGCCACGCACTTGATGACGTTGGCGGCAAGCCCTGCGCAACCCACCAGCTGCGCGCCGGACCAGGCTTCGACAAACAGCGTGATGTCGTTGTCCAGGCCAAGGCCGCTGTCTGCCAGCAGGTAGCGGATCTGGCTTAAGCGTTCCGGGTGTTTCGCCACGAGGGTGTGGCGAAAATCGATGGGTTGACTGTTCATGCCGCCTTTCTCAGTGAGCCGCCGCAAGCCCGACGGCTGGCGCTTCCACGATCACGTTGCTCAGATGACCGATATGCTCGATCTCCACCTCAATGCGATCCCCCTCCTTCATAAACAGCGGCGGGTTACGCTTTTTACCCACGCCGCCCGGAGATCCGGTGATGATCACGTCGCCCGGGCTTAAGCGGGTGAAGGTGCTGATGTACTCGATCAGCTCCGCGACCTTGTGGATCATGCTGCTGGTGTTGTCTTCCTGCACCATGCGGCCGTTCAGCCAGGTGCGGATCGCAAGCTGGTGCGGATCCGGGATCTCATCCGCCGTCGCCATCCACGGACCAAACGCCCCGGTCTGGCGCCAGTTTTTTCCGGCCGTAAACCAGGTGTGCTGCCAGTCGCGGGCGGAGCCGTCCATGTAGCAGCTGTAGCCCGCCACGTGGCGCAGAGCGTCGTCGCGGCTGATGTTCTCCCCGCCTTTGCCGATGATCACCGCCAGCTCGCCTTCGTAGTCGAATTCGCTGGAGTGGCGCGGCTTCAGCACCGGCTCGTTGTGGCCGGTCTGTGAATCCGGGAAGCGGACGAACAGCGTCGGGGCCGGGTTGTGCTGGTCAAACTCCTTGCGCTTGTCGGCGTAGTTCATGCCCACGCAGAGGATTTTTTCCGGCTGCACAATCACCGGCAAGAAGGTGATGGCGCTCATCGGCACGTCCACCGCGTCGTTCAGGTAACGGGTGGCCAGCGCCAGCCCGTTGCCCTGCAGCAGCGCCTTGAGGTCGCCGTAGCGGTCGCCCAGACGGCGGCCTAAATCAATCACGCCGTCGGCCTGGACGATGCCGTAGCTGCGTTTTTCCTGGTATAAAAAGCTTGCGAGTTTCATTGTTCTTTCCTGAATACTTAAACGAGGAAGTTGCCCAAAATCAGCAGTGAGATAGAGACGTTAATCGCCCCGCCGATTCGGGTTGCAATCTGGGCGAACGGCATCAGGCTCATGCGGTTGCCTGCGGTCAGGATCGCCACGTCGCCGGTACCGCCCTGCCCGCTCTGGCAGCAGGAGACGATGGCGACGTCAATCGGGTGCATACCAATCTTTTTGCCGACGAAGAAGCCGGTCGCCACCAGCGCGGAGACGGTGCTGACGATCACCAGCAGGTTGCTGACGGTGAAGGCCGCCACCAGCTCATGCCACGGGGTGATGGCCACGCCAACGGCGAAGAGAATCGGGTAGGTCACGGAGGTCTGGAAGAATTTGTACACCACCTGCGAGCCTTCCAGCAGGCGCGGAGAGGCGCCGTTGCAGAGCTTCACCAGCACCGCCATAAACAGCATGCCGACCGGAGCAGGCAGGCCAATCAGCTTGTGGCCGAGCATGCCGAGCATGTAGAGCAGCACCGCCAGCAGCGCGCCGGAGGCGATGGTGGTGACGTCCGCTTTGCCGGAAAACGCAGGCTGAGAGACGGTGGCATCAGCATTCGCGCGGTTAGGCATCAGCTGGCCTTCACCGGTCAGGTGCGGGTAGCGTTTACCGAGCTGGTTCAGGCAGCCGGAGATGATGATTGCCGTCAGGCCGCCGAGCATCACCATCGGCAGCACGCGGCCGAGCGCCACGCCCTGGTCCATGTGCAGCAGGGTGGCATAGCCGATGGAAAGCGGAATTGCCCCTTCCCCGACGCCGCCCGCCATGATCGGCAGAATGATAAAGAAGAAGATCTGGAACGGCTCAAGGCCCAGCGCCAGGCCGACGCCCATCCCCACCAGCATGCCGACGATTTCACCGCACAGCATCGGGAAGAAGATGCGCAGGAAGCCCTGAATCAGCACGGTGCGGTTCATGCTCATGATGCTGCCGACAATAATGCAGCAGATGTAGAGATAGAGAATGTTGGTGGATTTGTAGAACTTAGTGGTGGACTCGACCACCACGTCCGGCAGCAGGCCGTAATAGACCAGCGCGGAAGGGATAAAGGTGGCGCAAATCGCCGCCGCGCCGAGCTTGCCGACAATCGGCAGGCGTTTGCCAAACTCGCCGCAGGCAAAGCCGAAGAAGGCCAGCGTGGCTACCATCACCACGATGTCGCTCGGCAGCTTTCCGCCCAGGCAGTCAATCGCAATCAGCGCGCCCGCCAGAACGAACAGCGGCAGAGGAATAATCCCGATTTTCCAGGTATCCATAATATGCCACCAGCGCTCCTTGAGCGAAGGCCGCTGAATTTCAATCGGGTCGTGGGTAACAGAGAAAGAATCGTCAGTTGTGCTCATAATAAGCCCCTTAGTTATTTTGTGCGTTCAGCTTAGAGTCACAAAGGCTTACTTTATGTGAGGAATGGCATATTAAAAGCGAAGTTTTAATGGCAGCTATGGTTTTAATGGTTTCTTTTATTTAATGTGATTTATGCCTTATTTATTATCGTGGTTTTTATGGTTTCTTTTCTGAATTGAACAAGCAAATAACATTTAACTTAGCGGCATGAAGAGCCTAAGCCTTCAGGATAAATCATTTACAGCCCTTGCTGTGCAAGGGATCACAAGTTTCCCGCAAAGCGGACATCCGCATGAAAAAAGATGATATATTGACGATCTTTGCCGCTACTTTGCGTGATAGTTATGAAAGTCTCTTTCCAGATTAAGCTGTTTATTTCGCTGGTTGCCTTTTTCTCAGTGCTTTTTGCGCTGCTGGGCGGATATTATTATGCCGATGTCGGAAAACAGCTATATCAGGAAATGAGCGCGCGCGCCAAAATACAGGCGGAAGAGATTGCGCTTATTCCGTCATTGCGTACTGAAGTTGAACAAAAAGATATCAACGCCATTCATGATTTTATGCAGAAAATGGCCGCGCACAGCGACGCCAGCTTTATTGTCATCGGCGATAATACGGGACGGCATCTTTTTCACTCCGTTTTTGCCGACAGGGTGGGCACGACGCTGGTCGGCGGCGATAATGAAGCCGTGCTGCAAGGGAAAAGCACGACAACCATTCGTAAAGGCGGGCTGGGCATTTCGCTGCGCAGTAAAGCGCCCATTTTCAACGACGCCGGGCAGGTGGTCGGCATTGTTTCGGTGGGCTATCTCACCAGCTACCTGGACACCATTACCGTCAGTAAAGTGGTCAATATCCTCATTGCCGCCGTGCTGCTGCTGATCGCCCTCTTTGTCTTCTCCTGGTTCTTTACCCGCAGCATCAAGAAGCAGATCTTCTCCCTGGAGCCACGAGAGATCGGCCTGCTGGTGCGACAGCAAAAGGCGATGATGGAGTCCATCTACGAAGGCGTGATCGCCATTGATAACGAACGGCGCATAGAGGTGATCAACCAGGCGGCGCGCAAGCTGCTGGGCCTGAGCCAGCCGGCCCGGGAACTGCGCGGGCAGTTGATAAGCCAGGTGATCGATCCGGTCCCGTTCTTCGACACGCAGACGATGCTGGCGAAAGATACCCATGACGAGATTTGCCGCTTTAACGATCTCACGGTGATTGCCAGCCGGGTACACATCATGCTTGAGGGGTCGCTGCAGGGCTGGGTGATCACCTTCCGCGATCGCAACGAGATCGACTCGCTGAGCGCCCAGCTCAGCCAGGTAAAACGCTACGTCGATAACCTGCGCATTATGCGCCATGAGCAGTTAAACCGGATGACCACCCTCTCCGGCCTGCTGCATATGGGCCGCTATGAAGAGGCCATTCGCTACATTCAGGCGCAGTCGGAGCATGCTCAGGAGCTGCTGGACTTTATCTCCTCCCGCTTTAGTTCCCCGACACTTTGCGGGCTGCTGCTGGGGAAAGCCGCCCGCGCGCGGGAGAAAGGCGTCGAGCTGAGTTTCGATCCGGCGTGTCGGCTGGACAAACCGTTCCTGCCGCTGGGGGAGCAAGAGCTGATTTCGATTATTGGCAACCTGCTGGATAACGCCATCGAAGCGACACAGCGATCGCAGCTTCCCCATGCGCCGGTGGAAGTGCTGATAAAACTCAGCGAGCAGGAGCTGATTATTGAAGTGGCCGACCAGGGCGTTGGCATTACACCGGCGATCCGTGACCGGATCTTTGAACGCGGCATCACCACCAAAACGCGGGGCGATCACGGGATTGGCCTGTATCTGATCGAAAGCTACGTCACGCAGGCTGGCGGCACAATAGAAGTTGCCGATAACACGCCGCACGGTGCCATTTTCTCACTGTTTATCCCGGCCTCGGGAACCGTCCGGCAACTGGAAGATACCGACTATGCAACATGAACTTATCGACGTACTGATTGTTGAAGACGAGAACGAACTGGCACAGCTGCACGCGGAGCTGATAAGTAAACATCCGCGCCTGCGGCTGGTCGGGATTGCCTCGTCGCTGGCCGACGCGCAGGTTCAGCTTGAGAGTAAACAGCCACAGCTGATGCTGCTGGATAACTATCTGCCTGACGGCAAAGGCATCACCCTTATCAGCAACCCGATGCTGACCCGCGCCAACTGCTCGGTGATTTTCATCACCGCCGCCAGCGATATGGACACCTGCAGCCAGGCGATTCGCAACGGCGCGTTTGACTATATCCTCAAGCCGGTCTCCTGGAAGCGGCTCAGCCAGTCGCTGGAGCGCTTTGTGCAGTTTGCCGAACAGCAGCGGGTCTGGAAGATTGTCGACCAGCAGAACGTCGATTCGCTCTATCAGCTACAGGCGAAAAACTACCGCCAGGACAGCGGCAGCAAGGGCATTGAGGAGAATACGCTGGCGCGGGTTCAGGCGCTGTTTAACGCCAAGGCAACCCACTGCTTTTCGGTAGATGAAGTGGTAAGCGAGACGGGATTGAGTAAAACCACCACCCGGCGCTATCTGGAACACTGCGTGGAAACGGGTTTTCTGAGCGTGGAGATGCTGTACGGCAAGATTGGGCACCCGAGGAGGATGTACAAGCGTAGTGCGGCTTAACCCCCTCACCCCGGCCCTCTCCCCAAAGGGGCGAGGGTGAAAAGACGGCTCCGTGCCATGCCCTCTCCCCTTTGGGGAGAGGGTTAGGGTGAGGGGCAACGGCCCACACTACTTCAACACATACCCATACAGGCGCTTGATCCCGTCGGCATCCTTCTCGCTATACACGCCCTGCAATTCCGGCGAGAAGCCCGGCAGCAGGTTGATGCCCTCCTCCAGCGCCAGGAAGTAGCGCTGTACCGCCCCGCCCCAGACTTCACCCGGCACCACGCACAGCACGCCCGGCGGATAGGGCAGCGCCCCTTCTGCAGCAATGCGCCCTGCCGCATCCCGTATGCGCACCAGCTCCACCTCTCCGCGAATATATGCCCGGTTCGCATCCTGCGGGTTCATCACCACCGCAGGCAGGCTCTCCTTACGGAACATCGCCTTCTGCAGATCCTTCACGTCAAAGCTGACGTAGAGATCGTGCATTTCCTGGCACAGCTGGCGGAGGGTGTAATCCCGGTAGCGCACCGGGTATTTCTGAAAGATCGTCGGCAGCACGTCCGCCAGCGGCGTGTCGTCTTCAATATGCTGCTCAAACTGCCCCAGCATCGCCACCAGCTGCGCCAGCTTCTCGCTGCTTTCGGCAGGCGTCAGCAGGAACAGGATCGAGTTGAGATCGCACTTCTCCGGCACGATGCCGTTTTCACGCAGGTAGTGCGCCAGAATCGTCGCCGGGATACCGAAATCCGTGTACTCCCCGGTTTCGGCATCAATGCCCGGCGTGGTCAGCAGCAGCTTGCACGGGTCGACAAAATACTGCTCGCGGGCATAGCCCTCAAATCCGTGCCATTTGGCCCCCGGCTCGAAGCTGAAGAAGCGAAGCTCGCTGGCAATGGCGTGAGTCGGATGATCCTGCCACGGCCGCCCCGCCACCACCGGCGGGATAAACGGTTTGATCATATGGCAGTTGGCAATGATTGCCTTGCGCGCCTCAATGCCCAGCTCGACGCACTCCGCCCACAGCCTGCGCCCGCTCTCCCCTTCGTGGATTTTGGCGTTCACGTCCAGCGCCGCGAACAGCGGATAAAACGGGCTGGTGGAGGCGTGCAGCATAAACGCGTTGTTCAGCCGCTTGTGCGGGCAGAAGCGCGCCTGACCGCGAATGTGGTTATCCTTTTTATGGATCTGCGACGTTTGCGAGAACCCGGCCTGCTGCTTATGCACCGACTGGGTCACGAAAATGCCCGGATCGTTCTCGTTCAGCTCCAGCAAGAGCGGGGACGTTTCCGCCATCATCGGGATAAACTGCTCGTAGCCCACCCAGGCGGAGTCAAAGAGAATGTAGTCACACAGATGGCCGATCTTGTCGATCACCTGGCGAGCGTTGTAGATCGTCCCGTCGTAGGTGCCAAGCTGGATGATCGCCAGGCGGAACGGGCGGGCCTCGTCGGCCTTCTCCGGCGCAGCCTCGCGGATCAGATCCCGAAGATACGCGTCATTAAAGCAGTGCTCGTCAATCCCGCCAATAAAGCCAAACGGATTGCGCGCTGCCTCAAGATACACCGGCGTGGCGCCCGCCTGAATCAGCGCGCCGTGGTGGTTAGATTTATGGTTGTTGCGGTCGAACAGCACCAGGTCCCCGCGCGTCAGCAGCGCGTTGGTCACCACCTTGTTGGCCGCTGACGTACCGTTCAGCACAAAGTAGGTTTTGTCCGCGTTGAACACTTTCGCCGCGAACTTTTGCGCGTGCTTGGCGGAGCCTTCGTGGATCAGCAGATCGCCCAGCTTTACGTCGGCGTTACACATGTCGGCGCGAAACACGTTCTCACCGAAGAAATCATAGAACTGTCGCCCTGCCGGGTGTTTTTTGAAAAACGCCCCGTGCTGGTGGCCCGGACAGGCGAAGGTGCTGTTGCCCATCTCCACGTACTGGCTCAGGGTGTCGAAAAAAGGCGGCAGCAGATCCTCTTCGTAACGGCAGGCGGCGCTCTCCAGTTCCAGGAACTCCTGAGCTTTACCCGAGATAATCGCCGTGACGCCATCAGGCATCTCTCCAGGCTCTTGCGAGAACATAAACACCGGTAGCTGAAAGCCCGTACGCTTCAGCAATGCGAGAATGCCGCTGTAGCTTTCAACCACCGTAATGACGACTGCCGCCACATCGGTGAAATCGGTGTTATCCAGCGTCACCTTTTCACGGTGCGTAGAAACTTTGGATACCAGCTCGTGGCTGACGGCAATTTTCATGGTTTTCATAAGTGCAAATACCCTCACCGAACGGTGAGACAGGGAGGAGAAAATTCGCGCAATCATGTCACCTTTTATTTTGAGGCGCAAGAAGGAATCAGTATGCACGAAACCACCCAAAGCTAAGGCCCGCGCAGCCCTGACGTGCCATAATAATGCAATATCAATGAGTAAATAACAGGAGTTAACCGTGGTTATCGGGCCATTTATTAACGCCGGAGCCGTATTGCTGGGCGGCGTACTGGGCGCAGTGTTGAGTCAGCGGCTGCCAGAGCGTATCCGCTCATCCATGCCCTCTATATTCGGCCTGGCATCCTTAGGCATCGGCATCCTTTTAGTCATCAAATGCGCCAACCTGCCCGTCATGGTGCTGGCCACCCTGCTCGGCGCGCTGATTGGCGAGTTTTGCTATCTGGAAAAAGGCATCAATAGCGCGGTAGGCAAAGCCAAAAACCTGATTGCCCGGCCGGGCAAGGCGAAGCACGGCACGCACGAGTCGTTTATTCAGAACTACGTCGCCATCATTATTCTGTTTTGCGCCAGCGGCACCGGGATTTTCGGTTCAATGCAGGAAGGGATGACGGGCGACCCGAGCATATTGATTGCGAAAGCGTTTCTCGATTTCTTCACCGCCACCATTTTTGCCACCACGCTCGGCATTGCCGTGGCGGCGATTTGCATCCCGATGCTGCTGATCCAGCTGGCGCTTGCCACCTGCGCCACCTTGATTCTCCCGCTGACCACGCCGGCGATGATGGCGGACTTCACCGCCGTCGGCGGCCTGCTGCTGCTGGCGACGGGGTTACGCATCTGCGGGATCAAGATGTTTGCCGTGGTGAATATGCTGCCCGCATTGCTGCTTGCCATGCCGCTCTCTGCGCTCTGGACGCACTTTTTCGCTTAAGAGTACGGCGAAATGGCGAGAGATTGCGCAGTCTGTAACGAAAACAACATTTTTCGTTGACGGCAACGGGCAGATCGGGTTTAATGCGCCCCGTTGCCCGGATAGCTCAGTCGGTAGAGCAGGGGATTGAAAATCCCCGTGTCCTTGGTTCGATTCCGAGTCCGGGCACCACTTATTTTGAACCCTCGCTTAGGCGGGGGTTTTTGCTTTCTGAGTCAGCAAAGTAGTTACCGCCCTTTTCTTTACTCCATCCCCCGCTTCCCGGTGGTACGCAATTGGCGTGTTTACCGCCACACAGAAACAGAAAAACCTTACCTTCACCGATCTGTTCAAGAATTGTAAGGCACATATCAACCCCACAAAGCCCGACAAAGCGGCGTCGCGTATACGTGAAGTGACTTCTGCTTCAGACCACGTAACCACATTGCTACTATATAGTGCATTGGCTCGCATGGCTGTCAGGGGGTCGTTTATCAGTCTAAGCAGTGGCCGGTAAAGCAATGGAGAGAAATTACAATGGATGCAGCATTACTTAACATGATGCACTCAGGTGGAAGAAATAAAGCCTGGGCGGAAACTATGGTGAATATGGAAGCCAGGAAACTGGTAAATACAGCCAACACTCTGTCGGCTTTTCATCTCAGCGATAGTCTGACTCGAATGAAGTTTGTTCAGGAAATTCGTGACCTCATAGAACAACAGTTTACGTTAGCTCGTCGGGCTCAATCAGATGAAGAATGCATGGAATGCGTTTAAATTCTGAGAGAAGAAAACTGTAACCTCCTGGAACAAGCTCGTTTATTACGAACGAAGGCGGCGAAGCTTTACGCTAAAGTCGAGTTCATCCGAGAGAATAACAAAATTGTTGGGTATGTGATCTCGGCTGTTAGTGTTGTCCTGGCCGGTGCTGAAATAGCCGCAGGATTTACCCTCATTGGCACTATGACCCCTCTCGGGGTTCTTGCTGGTGCGATTCTGGTTACTGACGGGGCAAAACAGCATCAGTAAAGAAGTGGCTCGCTACGCAACTCACAACACTACCAGTGAAGGGCTGGTCGCGAATGCCGCGATGTCTACAGCTGAGTTTATGGGCTTTAGTCGTGAGAATGGGTTAGGTGTCTACAAATCAATTTCACTGGCCGCTAATGCGTACACCATTTTTGGCTTGTTACGGCGACCTGGTACCTGGCGACTATTTCGTTATCTGCCTGCTGACTATTACCGAAAGGTGAGCACACTGAGCCGCCCGCAGCTTACAATGAAAATAGCTGGTTATGGCGTGAAAGCTAAGATTATTTTTGATTTGTTGTCCGTCAGCGACCCGTCCCAGAATTAGTCAGCATTTTACGATAACGCCAGGATTTGTAGCCAAGTTTTGCTGGCGTTATATACCAGATGAAAGGTAGTACAACCAATAATGTGAGCGCAAGCGTCAGGCTTGTATCCCTGGATGCAAGTCCAAGAGTTAAAGCCAGTATGATGAAGGCAATAATAGTTATCCACTTCATTGCTTTAAAACGATTGGCCAGATCATGAGTTACGCTATCAAACGAACCACCGTAATTTTCAATATTGTTTTTTAGCTTTTGAAGATCTCGTTTGCTAAAACCTGATTTTAAAAGTGCCTCTTCGCTGGTCATTTTGTTATCCGTCCCATAACCCACTGAAACCTGTGACGAAGTTTAACTTAATTTGACGGATAAATCGCTACCTGACGATATTCGTCAAATTTATATATCAACTAGTTGAAGATATCTTAGAGTATACGCTCGAAAACTGACATCTACCCAGTGCAAGAAACGTGCAGGACACCGCGAACTATATGGCCTTACAGCCTGGCGACCGGGAGCAGGCGGTGAAGCGCAACGCTGCTGCTGTTATCTATTCCCCTATCCACGCCCCCCCGGACCACTGCGTCAGCAGCGCATGCAGTTTAGCCGGCTCCAGAGGCTTGCGCAGCACCAGATACCCTTCCTGCTCCGCCTCCAGCAGAACCGGCGAGTTAAATTCGCCGCTAACCATCGCGCCGCTCATGTCCGGCAGACGTTCAAAAAGCGCTTTCAGGATGTCGAAGCCGCTTTCGCCGGATCGCAGGCGCTGGTCGCACAGCACGGCGAACGGCGTGAAGCCGTCGTCGATGATGGCGAACGCTTCTTCAGCAGAGGCCGCGCAGCGCACGTTGATCCCCCAAACGCTCATCAGGCTCTCCCAGGCAGACGTCACCAGCGGGTCGTCATCGACGACCAGGCAAGAACCGCAAAGCGGCGCATAGCGTACCGGCGCAGAGGTGTTGGTATCGGCGGGCGGAGTGTCCGGCGCGATCTCTTCGCCAGCATATTGAGTAAAGCGCATCCAGAAGCGTGAGCCTTTACCTTCAATGGATTGCATTCCGTACTTCACCTTCATCAGCCTGGCACAGCGGGCAACCACGGCCAGGCCCAGCCCGTGTCCGGCGCTGTCGATCTTCCAGGCCAGTTCGGGGCGGTAGTAAGGGGAGAATATTTTACCTTTTTCGTCATCGGCGATACCGACCCCCGTGTCCCACACCTCCACCAGGCACTCGTCACCGCGCGGTCGGATGGCGACCAGCACGCCGCCCTGCTGCGTGTAGCGGAGGGCGTTTTGGATAAGGTTAATCAGCGATTGTCGCACCAGCAGCGGGTCGCCCATCACGTGGATGCGGCGCTTGGGCCGACGGGTGGACAGCCTAAGTGCGCGGCTGTTGGCCTCTTCGCGAAACAGCGTGATCACCGAATCGAGCAGAGCGCCGATGTCCACTCTGGTAGGGGCAGTGAGCACTTTCCCGGATTCAATCTTGCTGAGGTCGAGCAGAGAATTGAACATTAAATGCACCGAGCGTACGCTCTGCTGCAGGTCAAGCAGCTGGGGCGTCAGGCTGTCGTCCCGGTTTCGGTGGATAATCGCTTCAATCAGAAAGCCCATGGCGTGTACCGGCTGACGCAGGTCGTGGCTGGCCGTCGTCAGGAACTGATTTTTATCCAGCAGCGCCTGCTCCGCTTCCTCTTTGGCCTGGCGAAACTGTTCAGCAAGGCGTGAGCTTTTTTCCTCAAGCAGCGCTTGCTGAATGAAGTACGCGTGCGACGTTAACGCATGGCGGTAAATGGCGAAGCCGTACAGCAGGTTTAGCATCAGCACAATGAATATCAGATCGTCCAGCCGCCAGATGATGCCGATATTCAATACTCCCCAGGAGGCGAAGAAAAAACACGTAAAGGTGCTGATGACCGGCGTCAGATGCGTCGCATTGGCGGCGACGATGGCGGCAATACTGATATTAAGGAGCAGGAAGAAGTCAAAGTTCTGCGTCTGCGGAGTAATTAAATAGAGAGATGAAATTCCCAGCCCGTGAATAAAAGCGATCTTATTTATGCGCGGAAGCCAGCGGCGCAGGACGTCCTCTTCATCATGCTCTTTCACTTCGCGCTGGTAGCGTCGGTGCAATATTCGGATTGCCACGGCACATAGCAGGTAAATAATTATCCAGGTAATGGTTGGGCCAAGTTTATCGCCCAGCAAATAAATCCAGATGGCGAAAGGAATACCAACAAATGGTACCGCGCTAAAGCTGAACACCAGCCGCAAAAAAGTGTTATTTAGCAAACGGATCTGCGCGGGAGAAGAGATTCCATCTTTCTGTAAGCTTTGGAAAAACCTCATTCTGATGATTCCCGCTTGCCATGCAGAAGCGTGATGGCTTCGACCCGACTGTTAACGCCTATCTTTTTCAATATATTGCTAATGTGTTCTTTGACCGTAGGCTCAGAAATTGAAAGCTGCGCGGCGATTCGTTTATTTGGCAGGCCGCGCATAATCATATTTAACACGTCTATTTGTCGCGGCGTTAAGTTAAATTTACTTAACTTCTCATTATTCGCCTCAGCGGAAAATTCGTTTCTTTCAGGAAACCAGGTCAGATTATCAAGGAGTGCACAAACGGCCCGTGAGAACATTTCAGGTGGCTCGCTTTTCAATACGAAACCGTGTCCCCCGGCGGCGTGAACTTTCTGCCAGATGTCATTATTGTCATCCCCGCTGACCACCAGGAACCGCACCTGTGGGTAAAGTTGTTTTACTTCTTTGAGTAATTTCAGTGCCGTTCCGGACGAAAGCCAAAAATCGATTACCAGCAAACGCGGTGGGCCATTATCCCTAATTTGACGGTAGCAATCTTCCTCATTCGTCACCACGCACGCCTGCTTAAACTGGCAATGTGAAATCAGAAAATTGGCGATGCCGCTTGCTACCAATGGATGGTCATCAACGACCAACGCATAATTCTGCCCCAAAGGATCCTCCTTTTACCTTCGCATATCTTAGAGTACAGATGAATTATTATCTACCTACCCTACTTTAGGAGGGTTTTATCGATTAGGAAAGGGAAATATATTATTCGCTGATTTGGGTAATTGAAAACATAAATACAATCAGTGAAATTAACTGATTGGATATCAAGGATAATTTATGAAAAAACCTCTCGTCTTTTTAACCGTTACGTTGATGCTAGCCGGTTGTTCCACGCTAAAAACCGATCAGGCCATTCCACTCCTGCAGGCGGAGACCGCTAAAATGCTGGGGCTGGGCTCATCGGATGAAATAACCGTGACCAATGTTAATGGCGCCCAGCCGGACGCACTGGGAGGGCAAAAACTGTCTTATCGCGCGACGACGGAAAAAGGGCGTATTTTCGATTGCTCATCAATGATGATGCCGGGGATTTTAGGATCCGCCCCGACGCTGAGCGCGCCAACCTGTACCCCTGTTGTCACTCATAAATAATTAACGGCAAATAAAAGGCGTACATAAATAACGCCTTTTATATTTTCTGACGTATCTGAGTTTTCATAAAAACGATTTTCCAGACATCACGCTAATGAGTACGGAGATAGCCCGTGAATAACTCTACATCGCATGCTTTAGCGGTTAAGACGCCGCTTTCCAGACTTTACCTCGCTCTATTTTCCGCGCCGCTGTTACTGCTTTCACCTGCCGATTTCGCACGCGCAGCCGATGCAATTTTTGATGGCGATTCGCGTATTACCGAAACGCTGGGTTACACCGGAGATGTTTACGTTGGGCGTAATCAAGCCGGAAACCTGCTGATCGATAATGGCAAAATCACCGCCTATAACATCAACATCGGTCGGCTGTTCGACGGCCAAATTTATGAAAGCGTGGTCACGGTCCGTGGGCTAAACGCCGAGCTTAACGCGGTGAACGATCAGTACGTCCTGCGCGGCGACCTGAATCTTGGCCTCGGCACCCTACGAGTCGAAGAGGGCGCGCTGGCCAGCGCAAAGGAGATCGTTGTCGGCACCACCCGCGGCTACGACAGCCACCTTATCGCCACGGGCGCCGGCTCTCGCGTGACCAGTAATTTTCTCAGCGTAGGCACCGATCTGGGGGCACGCTCCACGCTGGCGATTGAGGACGGCGCGGCGCTCAGCACCGCCTACGATGCGCGCATCGGCAACGGTACCGGGCCGGGTGAAGCCGACACGCTGAGCCCGAAAGCCACCGTCACGGGGAGCGGCTCACAGTGGAACGTTGGCCGTACGTTGACGCTTTATGGCGACCTGGACGTGCTGAACGGCGGTGCGGTTAACGTTGGCGGCGTGCAGGTAGCCGGCGTCTCCGGGGCAGGTAAAACCGCTGAGCTGGTTATTGCGGGCAAAGACTCGCGCTTTACCAGCGGCAGCAGCGTGAGCGTGGGCGATTATGGCAATGGCGTGCTGTCGGTGATTGACGGCGGTTCATTTTCCGCCGGCAGCAATACGCTGATCGTGGGGACCTCGGGTTCCGGCTCTAACCGGGGTGCGCTCATCATCGGCAGCCGCGGCAATATGGACACCGGCACCGGTTTAACTGAGCCAACGCTTGGCGCGGCGGGCGGCGCGGGTACTCTCGATGCGAATACGGCAATCAGCCTGCGCGGCGGACTGTTCGGCAGCTATGTCTACTTCAACCATACCGACGGAAATTACGTCTTCAGCAACACGATGAGCGGCGAAGGTGAGGTGATCAATACCTCCGGGCAGACAACGCTGAACGGCGATCTTTCAGCCCTTCAGGCGAACGTGACCGCGCGCGGTGGCAAAGTGATTATCGCCAGCAACATCAACACCCAGCCAGAAGACGATATTTTTGATATTCAGACCCTTAGCGCCGAGAACGGCGGGACGCTGATCCTCAACGCGACGGCGGGATCCGACGTCAGCAACGGGCTTGGCTACAGCAGCGCCGCGTCAATCAAGGCCGGCGGCACGCTGGGGGGGAACGGCACGCTGGGCCAGACCGAGATCCTGTCCGGCGGGCATATCTCACCCGGGGATGGCGATATCGGCACGCTGACGCTGAAACGTTATCTGAATTTTGTGGGCGAATCTTTCTATGACGTAGACATCGCTGGTGACGGCCGCAGCGACCAGCTGCTGGTAGCAGGCAAAACGACCATCAGCGATCGGGCTCAGGTACTGGTCACCGCGCTGGATCCGCAAACCAGCTACAAAACGGGCCAAAGCTACCGCATTTTAACCTCCGACGGCGGAATTGACGGTCAGTTCGCTGGGGCGATATCTAAATCCGCCTTCCTGGACGTGGCGCTCAACCAGAGCACCAACGCCGTCGATCTGACCCTCGCGCAGAAAGAGACCGGCGGCGAGAATCCGGGAGGCGAAAACCCGGGGGGTGAGAATCCGGGTGGAGGAAACCCAGGCGGTGAGAACCCGGGCGGAGAAAACCCGGGAGGAGGAAACCCTGGCGGTGAGAATCCGGGCAGCGGCAAGCCCGGGATTTTCCAGACCGTCGCCAAAAGCAGCAACCAGTGGAATACCGCCGGCGCGCTCTCCACGCTGACGCAAAGCGGCCCGTCGCTGGCGCTGTACAACTCGCTGCTGGTTCTGAGCGCGCCGGAAGCGCGCGAGGCGTTCAACCAGCTGTCCGGTGAAGTTTATCCGTCAGTACAGTCCAACCTGATCGCCGGCAGCACGCAGGTGTTTAACGTGTTAAACCAGCGCATGCAGCGCGCGTTTGATAACGACAGCCTGCCGATACCACCGTTGGCGATGTCGCTGGTGCAGCAGCCGGAGCCGCAAAACAACGGCGTCTGGGGCCAGACCTTCAGCTCCTGGAGCCGAAACAGCGGCGACGGTAACGTGGGCAAGCTGGACGGCAACACCACCGGCTTCCTGCTGGGGGCCGATCGCAAGCTGGCGGACCATAACGTGCGTGTCGGCGGCTACTTCGGCTACAGCCGCGGTGATTACGACGTCGACAGCCGTCGTTCCTCAACGGATACCGACAACTACCACCTCGGCCTGTATGCGGCGGGTCAACAGGATGCGTTCTCCCTTCGCGGCGCGCTGGGTTACACCTGGCACAAGATTGAAGGCGAGCGCAGCGTTGATTTCAGCGGCTTTTCGGACCGGCTGAAGTCGGATTACGACGCCAACTCGCTGCTGGCGTTCACCGAGGCGGGCTACCGTTTCGGCCAGCCTGATATGAATATCGAGCCGTTCGTCAATTTATCGTACGTTCGACTGCATACCGACAGCTTCAGGGAAGACGGCGGCGCCGCCGCGCTGAGCGTAAGTAACAAAACGATGAACACCTTCTACTCCACCCTCGGGGTGCGCGGTGTGACCGAGCTGCCGAAGAACGTTAACCTCTACGGTTCGTTGGGCTGGCAGCACGCCTATGGCGATAAGAATACCTCTTCGCGCATGGCGTTTGCGGGCAGCGACGCGTTCATTACTCAGGGTCAGGCCGTGGATGAGGACGTGATGGTGGGTGATATCGGCGTGAGCGTACACCTGTCACGTGCTGCGACGCTGGATGTGGGTTATCAGGGGCAATATGGAGCGGATACCCGCGTCAACTCGGTTAATGCGAATCTGCGCTGGTCATTCTGAATTATATCCATTTAATGAACCCGCCCTCGTGGCGGGTTTTCGCGTTTGGCTCATGACAAAGTCAGGGATCGTTCCCAACCGCGTCCAGCAGTTTGTTTTTAAAGATAAACAAACACGCCTCGTTGAAGTTCTCCGCCCCCAGGCGTTCCGACAGCGCTGTACGTTTGCGATAGAGGCTCTTCACCGACGTGTTCAGCTCATCGGCAATCGCTTCCATCGACATCCCTGCCCTCAGCAACCGCAGCATGATCGCTTCGTGCGTGCTAAGCCGTAAGTTAAGCAGCCATTTGGTGGTCAGACGCCTGCCCTTCATATTGAGCACCAGGTTAAACAGCGAGGCCATGTCCGGCGCGGTGAGCGACGTGTTCATAAATAACTTCATACTGAGCAGATTCTCCTCGCGATGTCGCATATCAAGCATAACGCAGCAGATCGTTTTTTTTGTTCTGGCCGGATGGCGTATCAGGTAATCATATAAACGGAGCGGAGAACGACTATCAATCAACACAGAATATTCATCTGCGCCGTTATCAAATATGTTTCTGTCAATCGAGTCGAGCAGGATAATATCCGGGAAAAATAGCCTCATCCCCCTGACAAGATAGCGATCCTGGGTCACTAACACTATTGAAGTTGCCACTAACCATCCCTTTTAGATTAAAGCAAGAACGCGCCTTCAGAAAGAAGGCCACCTTCGTTTTATAGCGCTGTAATATTAACGACAATATGTATTCTGGCGTTGAACATCCCTCAATACAGACATTGATGAGTAAGACTTCCTGTAGACTTTCATTCAATGGCTGGCGTTAATTATAAATAAAAAACAATCGCAGAGAAGTCACTTCGCTGAACATTAAGACTTTTTGTCATGAAACTTCCCAAACATGCCCCGGAAAGTACTTTAATTGCTACAATCAAACCACATTTAAAATATAAGCAAATCCAAAAAACTATAAATAAAATGCATTAATATCATGCACTTGAAAATATCCTCTCAATTCAAAATAATCATCAAAGCCATCTCATTCCAGAATTATCCCAAAACCACCCATCCGCTTTTCACCATATTTATCCGGCAACATATCAGGTGTACATTACCTTCCATCTAGTCCACAACGAGGAGGATCCATAATTACCTTAAAGTAAGTGCCCCATAACGTTACTGCATTCAGATTTAATGTTCTCATTTATGGCCTTTAACGCAGAGTTAAAAGGCGGCCGTGTTATGCAATGGATTCATGATAAACAAATGGCAAATAGATATGGAAAGATCGCTTCGCTTCAATACGTTATTCTTTTATCGCGTCCCAGGATTATTGTTTCTGCTATTTCTGTTTCCTGTTCTCGTTCAGGCAACGGAATCCGTTTATGAGCAACAGATTCAACAGGCACGTAACGGCAATTACGCGCCGTTCCTCAATTACCTTCAGCGTTATCAGCAACAGCATGCTCTGACGCCCGAGCAAGTGGCGGACTGGTTACAGGTGGCTGCGTGGGCAGGTCGTGATGACGAGGTGATTCAGGTCTGGCAGCGCTATGGCATTTATATGCCGCTGCCCGCTCGCGGCGTTGCGGCTGTCGCGCAGGCCAGAAGAAATCAAAAAGCGTGGCAGCCTGCCTTATCGCTCTGGAAAGAGGCGCGTAGCCTTGCGCCAAATAATGACGATTATCGTATCGGCTATATCAAAACCCTGGCCGATGCCCGCATGGATACGCTCGCTCTGCATGAAGCCCGTCAGCTGGTGACGGAGGATCCCTCGCCGGCGCATCTTCAGACTCTGTCGTACGTCTGGTTACGCCAGGGGAAAAGCTGGGATCGGCTTTTAGCGGACACGCGCGCGCTGGCCCTCGCGCCGGAAAATAAAGCGCTCCTTAGCGAGCAGATTGACGCGCTAACGGATAGCCGGGTGAGCACTCCCGCGCTGATGCTGTCACAAAGGGTAACGCTGACTCCCGCGCAGCGCCGTCGTCTTGAACTTAATGCCGCCGCCGAATGGGTTCGCCTTGCCGACGTGCCTGGCAGAACGGAAAAAGAGCGCCTTCAGCTGGCGCAAACGGCACTGAATCGTTACGACGCCCTGCTCTCCCGCTGGCAAAACGAGCCGCAGGCGGCGGAAGACGTCTTCCTTGCACGTATCGACAGGCTTGGCGCGCTGTACGCCCATGCTGATTACCCACGGGTGATTAGCGAATATCAGGATCTTACGGCAGCCCAGCATCCGGTGCCGGGCTGGGCCATCGGCTGGGTCATCTCCGCGTATCTGCAGGAGAAAAACGCGGCCGCCGCCTTCGCGCTTCTGCAACGCTATCCGCAATACGCTTCCGACCCGCAGGACGAGGAGCACGCGCTTTTCTACGCCTGGCTGGACACGGGGCAGTATCAGGCCGCTCGCCAGTACGTAGAGCGCCAGACCCGCAGCGTTCCGTGGACCCGCTACGATTTCGGCTCGCCTACTCCGCAGCCCAACGATCGGTGGCTTACCGGGCAGTCGCTCAAATTTAACTATTTGCTCTCAACCAACGCCCTGCCGGACGCGGATAAGCTGGCGCACCGTCTGGCGACAACGGCGCCGGGCAACCAGGGGTTGCAGATTGACTATGCCACCCTGCTTCAGGCCCGGGGCCTGCCGCGTGCGGCGGAGCAAACGTTAAAAAGGGCGGAGGCGCTGGAGCCATCAAACCTGGAGCTGGAGCAGCAGCAGGCTTACGTCGCCATGGATCTGCAGGAGTGGCGACAGATGGATTTACTGGCCGACGACGTGCTTGCCCGCGCGCCCACCGCTCGCAGCGCCAGGCGTCTGGACAGGCTCAGAACGGTGCACCACATGTCCGAGCTGCGCCTTAACGCGAGCAAGGGTTTGCACTCCGATAACCCCATCAGCGGGACGCACGACCTGAACGGGGACGCCACGCTCTATGGTCCCCCGGTAGCGGATAGCTGGCGGCTGTTTGCGGGTACCCGCTATGCGCAGGGTAATTTCGATGAAGGCAAAGGCACCAGCCGTCATCTCCTGGGCGGCGTCGAGTGGCGTCCTCGCGACCTTCAGCTCGAAGCCGAGGTATCCAGCAACGGCTATCACGGTGAAAACAAGCCGGGGGCTCGCCTCTCAACCACGTACTTTCTCAATGATAACTGGCAGGTCAGCGGCAGCCTTGAACGCTTATCCCGCACCACGCCGCTCCGGGCATTACGCAACGGGATTAGCGCCAACCGGGGTGAAGCTGGCGTGCGTTGGTATCAAAACGAGCGCCGCGAGTACCAGTTCAGCGCCGCCGTCAGCCGCTTCTCAGACCATAACCGCCGACAGGAATACACCCTTACGGGTAAGGAGCGTCTCTGGCAGACCCCGACCCTGACGCTGGATCTTGAACCGGGGATCGCCGCCAGTAAAAACAGCCTGCGGGACACGCTCTATTACAACCCGGCGCGGGATCTGTCCGTGACGGCCGCCCTGTCCGTGGACCATGAGATGTACCGCCATTACGACACCCTCTGGAGCCAGCAGTTCGTGGCGGGAGGCGGCAGCTACTGGCAGAAAAACCAGTCCGCTGGCGCCATCGCCCTGCTGGGCTACGGGCAACGCGTCCAGTGGAATAACGTCATTGATACCGGCGTGATGCTGAACTGGGACAAACGCCCTTACGACGGCAAACGCGAGAGCAACCTCTCCGTCACGCTTGACGCGACTTTACGCTTTTAAGGATGAATATGCTGAACACACGTTTTTCCGTGAGCCTGATACTCATCGGCTGGCTCTGCCTCAGCGCGAGCGTCTGGGCGCAGGCGATCTCGTTCGTTGCGCCCAACGAGCGGCCGCAGCCGGAGGCGAGCAAACCCTGGCCGCAGAACCAGTTTCTGGTGCTGGCCTACCACGACGTCGAAGACGATGCCGCCGATCAGCGCTACCTCTCCGTGCGCACCAGCGCGCTAAACGAGCAGATTAGCTGGCTGCTGCACAACGGCTATCACGCCATCAGCGTGCAGGACATTCTGGACGCGCGTGACGGGAAAAAAACGCTGCCGCCGAAAGCCGTTCTGCTCAGCTTTGACGATGGCTACAGCAGCTTCTATACCCGCGTCTGGCCGCTGCTTAAGGCCTGGAACGTGCCTGCGCTCTGGGCGCCGGTAGGAAGTTGGGTAGATACGCCAGCAAACCAGAAGGTGAACTTTGGCGGCCTGATGACGCCCCGGGATCGCTTCGCGACCTGGGACATGGTGCGCGAGCTCAGCCGGTCTCCGCTGGTTGAGATCGGATCGCATACTTGGGCCTCGCATTACGGGATCGTCGCCAACCCGCAGGGCAGCCGCGAACCGGCCATCGCCAACCGCTTTTATGATAAAGCGACGGGGCGCTATGAAACTGACCAGCAGTTCAGCCAGCGGATCGGCGATGACGTCCGCAAGGTGACAGAGAAAATCGCGCAGGTGACGGGCAAAGCGCCGCGCGCCTGGGTCTGGCCTTACGGTGCCGCCAGCGGTACGTCGCTCGCCATCGCCAGGCAGCAGGGCTACCAGCTGGCTTTTACCCTGGAAGACGGTCTGGGGGACGTGCATCAACTGGGCAACATTCCCCGTCTGCTGATTGCCGGGAATCCCTCGCTCAAAGCGTTTGCCAGTACGGTCAGCCGGGTTCAGGAGCGCGATCCCGTGCGCGTGATGCACGTCGATCTCGATTACGTTTACGATCCCGATCCGGCTCAGCAGACCCAAAACATCAACAGGCTGATCCAGCGGGTCTATGACATGAAGGTCAGCCACGTCTTCCTGCAGGCGTTTGCCGACCCGCAGGGCGACGGCAGGATCAAGGCGCTCTATTTCCCCAACCGCCGGCTTCCGGTCCGGGCCGATCTCTTTAACTTCGTCTCCTGGCAGCTGCAAACCCGCGCGGGGGTGAAGGTCTTCGCGTGGATGCCGGTGCTCTCGTTCGATCTCGATCCTGCCCTGCCGCGCGTTCAGCGCCGGGACGATCGGACAGGACAGCTGCGCGAGGCCAATGAGCCCTACATCAGGCTCTCCCCGTGGGACCCGCAGGTTCGCCAGCAGGTGACGGAAATCTATGAAGATCTGGCCCGCTACGCCAGCTTCAACGGGATCCTGTTCCATGACGATGCGGTGCTGACGGACGTTGACGATGCCGGGCAGGACACGACGCGTCAGAAAAGCCGGAGGCTTATCGGATTTACCCGTGCCCTGGGCCAGGCGGTGAAGCACATCCGCGGCCCGCAGATAAAAACCGCGCGCAATATGTTCGTCCTGCCCATTCTGCAGCCCGAAAGCGAAGCGTGGTTTGCGCAGAATCTCGATGATTTTCTGACGGCCTATGACTGGACGGTGCCCATGGCGATGCCGCTGATGGAGTCCGTTCCGGCGAACGAGAGCAACGCGTGGCTGACGCGTTTGATCAAAGCAGTCGCCGCGCGGCCCGGCGCGCTGGATAAAACCATTTTCGAGCTGCAGGCCAGAGACTGGGAGCAGAAGCCGCAGCGCGCCGTCTCCGACAGCCAGCTTGCGGCGTGGATGCGCGTCCTCCAGCTGAACGGCATCAAAAACTACGGCTACTACCCTGACGATTTCATCAACAACCAGCCTGATATTTCGCGCATCAGGCCCGTATTTTCTTCCTACTGGTACCCTGACAATGACTGATCGCATAATCGCCTTTTCAATTTTATGTCTGGTATTCGGGTTGCCGCTAGGGGTGGCCGCCCTCTTTACCGGCGAGCTGATTCTGGATTTTGTCTTCTTCTGGCCGCTGTTTATGTCCGTGCTCTGGGTCACCGGCGGCCTCTATTTCTGGTTTCAGCTTGAACGCCGCTGGTCGTGGGATAAAGACACGCCCGCCCCGACGCTCGCCGGCGAGCCGCTCATCTCGATTCTGATCCCCTGCTTCAATGAGGAAAGAAACGCCAGAGAGACCATCAGCGCCGCGCTGGCTCAGCGGTACGAGAATATTGAAGTGATCGCCATCAACGACGGCTCGTCTGATAACACCGCGCAGGTGCTGCAGCAGCTGGCGCTGGAGCAGCCGCGCCTGCGGGTGATTAACCTCGCGGAGAACCAGGGAAAAGCCGTGGCGCTCAAAGCCGGGGCGGCGGCGGCCCGGGGCGATCTGCTGGTCTGCATTGACGGCGACGCCCTGCTCGACCGCGACACCGCGGCCTATCTGGTAGCGCCGCTGATTCAGTATCCCCACGTCGGGGCGGTTACCGGGAACCCGCGCATTCGCACGCGCTCCACGCTGATTGGCCGCATTCAGGTAGGCGAGTTTTCGTCCATCATTGGGCTCATCAAGCGGACGCAGCGGATCTATGGCCGGGTCTTTACCGTCTCCGGCGTCATCGCCGCCTTTCGTCGGCAGGCGCTGGCGGACGTCGGGTACTGGAGCCCGGACATGATCACCGAAGACATCGACATCAGCTGGAAGCTCCAGCTGCGCCACTGGGATATCTTTTTCGAGCCGCGGGCGCTGTGCTGGATCCTGATGCCGGAGACGCTGAAGGGCCTGTGGAAGCAGCGCCTGCGCTGGGCCCAGGGCGGCGCGGAGGTGTTTCTGGTTAACCTGCGCAAGATGGTGCGCTGGGAGCATCACCGCATGTGGCCCCTGTTTCTGGAGTACGCGCTGTCAACGCTGTGGGCCTTTGCGTATGCGATAACGGTGCTGCTGTACATCATCAGCCACGTCGCGCCCATTCCCGCCAGGCTGACCGTTGAAACCCTGTTTCCCCCGGCGTTTACCGGGCTGCTGCTGGGCGTGATGTGCCTGCTGCAGTTCCTGGTCAGCTTGTACATTGAGCGGCGCTATGAGCGCAAGGTGGCAAGCTCGCTTTTCTGGGTGATCTGGTTCCCGATGGTCTACTGGATGATTGGCCTGTTCACCACCCTCGTCGCATTTCCAAAAGTCATGCTTAAACGTCAGCGTGCCCGCGCGCGCTGGATCAGTCCGGACCGGGGAAAAGGAAGCCTTCAATGAACGAAAATACCTTAATTTTGACTGAACATCGGCTGCTGCCACGACTTTTTGATGCCGCGTTAACCGTGGTGGCCTGGGGCGGATTTCTATTTTTCCTGTATGCCAGGCTGTGGATGCAGTTAACCGAGGAGAGCGACCACCGGTGGAGCGTGATTATTGCCTCCTTTAATACGGTGTTGATCTATTTGCTGTTCGCCGCGCTCAACGGCTGGCTGCTGATTTTGTGGTATCAGTACAACCGCCGCCGCACGCACGCAAGGCGGCGTCAGCCGGGCCTGTTGCCTCATGACGAACTTGCCCGCAGCTTTAACGTCTCACCGCAGCTCATCTCGGAGATGAGCCAGCACAACCTGCTGACGGTTTATCATGACCAGATTGGACGCATCATCGAATTGAAAACCAGCGCGCAGCAGGACGAGGAAGCTCAGTAACAAAAAGCCCCCGCTGGATGCCCGGCGGGGGCTTTTTTACCGCAAATGGACGTTACTTATCCTTCAGTACAAGCAGCGGCTCGATATCGCTCTCTTTTTTCACCACCAGCGAATCGTCGCCGCGCAGGCAGGTCCCGCCGTAGTTTCCGCCCACGGTAAAGGTACAAACCTGAATGTACTTGCCGTCGACGTTCGGCAGGCACCACAGCTGCTGGTAGATATTTTTGCGGTCAACAAACTTGCCGCTGGATTTGTCCAGCAGTTCGTCCTGGGCGCTGATGAGATCGATATTACTGCCGCAGCGTCCGGCAATCGGTTTCACAGCATAGCCGGTCTGCTTCAGCAGGTCGTTAACCTCAAAATCGGTGTCGAGCAGGTAGCGGTGGTTCGGGAACAGCTGCCACAGCACCGGAAGAATCGCTTTGTTGCCGGGAATAACGGTCCACAGCGGTTCAAAGACCAGCACCTCCGGGCGCAGCAGGACGTCAATCAGGCGCACTTCACCCTCAGGATGCCCGGTGCGGATCGGCACGGCGGCGTATTCGGTTTCGCTCACCTCGCGGATCTGCTCTATCGCCGTCTCCCACGCCCAGGTTTTCCACACGCAGTTGACGTGGCGGCCTTCGTCGTCAATCAGCTGCCCGGCGGCATCCCAGCTCAGCGCCTCCAGACCGTGCAGGATTTTGGTCTCGAACCCGGCCTGCATCAGCGAGCGCTGAATAAAGAGGGCGTGGTAGTCCTCTTCGACGTCATTGTCCTGCATGATGTGCACGAAAGGCCGCGCGTGGCTGTGCTTCCATGCGCCGGTCAGCTCTTCCAGCAGCCCTTCTGCCGGGTTATGCCCGCTGCCGCGATAGCCGTTTTTCACCCACTCTTCAAGAATGAGCCCGCCTTCAGTGTGACAGGACGCGGAATCGGCGTTGTATTCGTAAACCTTAATGCCGCGCTCATCCATGCAGAAATCCATACGACCGGTGATCATGTGGTGGCGACGCCACTGCCAGGAGAGGCGCAGGCGCGGCCAGAGGATTTTCGGGATGTCGAACAGCGCCAGCAGGCTGTCGTCTTTCAGCACTTTGTCGGTGGCGTGGAGGTACATCAGGTGCAGTTCGTTGGTGGCCTTGATCAGCTCCTGCTCGGCGCTTTCGGTGATGGTGAAATACTGGCAGGGATCTTTGTTGATCACATGCCCGTTTGCCCGAATATACGCCTGCTGAAGCGCATCGTCCTCGTTAAGCCATTTCCCGTCGAACTGACGTTTGTTTTTCAGCCGCGCGCCGCGGATTTTCAGCAGTTCACCGTCCGGTTCAGGCTGGGGAATGCTGTGCTCCGTGTCGTCCGTCTGGATCATCCAGCCGAGAATTTCGGTATCGCTGAAGGTGTCATGAAGGGTGTAGCAGCCGTTCTCCACGGTCATGCGCAGCTCGCGCGTCCACTGCTGCCCGAGCGGCAGCGGGGAGTGAATGACGTTCTGCTCCGCAATACGCACCTTATCGTCCAGAAGCTGGGTGATAACCGCAACGTGGCCGGTCTCATGAAACTCGCCGCCCTTCTGCCAGATCAGCAGCGCCCCGGCGCGCGGCGCGCGCTTCGAGCCGTTGGCAAACGCCTGTAGCGGCAGAATGTTATCGTTCACCACCTGGCGTAAAAAGCGCAGGGAGAAGATCTCCCACGCCATACCGACGTCGGTAAACACGAAGCCATAGTTGAGGAACAGGAAACGGCGGGCAAACTCAACGCACTGCCACTTGTGGCCCATGTATTCGTTGCCAATATAGCTGCGGAAATCCGCGTCTTCCGGGTATTTTCGCGGATCCAGACTGCCGTAATTTGATGAGTAAATCGCCACGCCACCCGGCGCATAGCCTAACAACGTCCCGAATGGCGCATCACTGCTTAACTTTCCTTTACGCATGTATCCAACCTAAAACAGGCAGGCGGCAATTTTTTGAAGGGTTGTCGTCGTCTGCACGTTGTAATTAACCTGACAGAGGTGGGTTTATCATACACCTGCCCTGTCCATTACGCTCACATCGTTAAACGGTTCATTCATCTCCTGCTACACTGCCTCAACACAACACCGAAAAGGCAGGCCAACATGTCAGACAACACGTATCAGCCACCAAAAGTGTGGGAATGGAAAAAGAACGGCGGCGGCGCGTTCGCCAACATCAACCGCCCGATCTCCGGCGCGACGCACGAGAAAGATCTGCCCGTGGGTAACCACCCGCTACAGCTCTACTCTCTCGGGACACCGAACGGCCAGAAGGTCACCATCATGCTCGAAGAGCTGCTGGCGCTGGGCGTGACGGGCGCGGAATACGACGCGTGGTTGATCCGCATCGGCGAGGGCGATCAGTTCTCCAGCGGGTTTGTTGACGTAAACCCGAACTCGAAAATTCCGGCGCTGCGTGACTACTCTACAAACCCGCCAACGCGCGTATTTGAATCCGGCAGCATCCTGCTTTATCTGGCAGAAAAATTTGGTCACTTCCTGCCGAAAGATCCTGCTGGCCGCACCGAGACCCTGAACTGGCTGTTCTGGCTGCAGGGTGCGGCTCCGTTCCTCGGCGGCGGCTTTGGCCACTTCTACAACTACGCGCCGGTAAAAATCGAGTACGCGATTGACCGCTTCACCATGGAAGCCAAGCGCCTGTTTGACGTGCTGGATAAACAGCTGGCGCGCGGCCGCTACGTGGCGGGTGAGGAGTACACCATCGCGGATATGGCGATCTGGCCATGGTTCGGCTGCGTGGCGCTGGGCAGCGTCTATAACGCCGCCGAGTTCCTGGACGCGGAGAAGTACACCAACGTCCAGCGCTGGGCGAAGGACGTGGCGAACCGCCATGCGGTTAAGCGCGGTCGCATCGTTAACCGCACCAGCGGCGAGCTGAACGAGCAGCTCCACGAACGCCACGCGGCGAGCGACTTCGATACCAATACGGAAGACAAGCGTCAGGCGTAACGTTTCGCCGGGCGGAGCCCCGCCCGGCAATCAGGAACCTTGACCAGGGCATGATTAGCCTAAAGGTTGAGTGGCTATTGCTGGCACTATCTGGGCGTTTTTCTCGCCTCAGCGTGAGAAATGACGTATCAACTGACAGCAGTCACAAAGGATCTGTTATGAAACTTATTAAAACAACGCTGGTTATCAGCGCCCTCATGTTTTCCACCTCGGGAATGGCCATCGACAAAACCGCTGCCGGCGCGGTAGCAGGTGCCGCTATTGGCGCAGCCACGGGCAAAGATCTGAAATCAACCGTGGGCGGTGCCGTGGTTGGCGCAGGCACGGGGGCAATGTTCAAAAACGGCGAAAAAGGCAAAGACGCGCGTAAGGGCGGTGCCGTGGGTGCCGTCGTTGGCGCGGGCGCGGCTGCGGTGACGGGCAACAGCGTGCTGAAAGGTGCAGCCGTTGGCGCGGGCACGGGCGCGCTGATTGGTGAAGCGACCCACTGATTAACGGCGCCGGGCGGCAGTAAGTTACCCGGCGCTCCCACCTTCGCTATTTCTCTCCGGCTCTGACGCTCGCAAAACGTAGCTTATTTTTCAGCGAATCAATTTTTTGGCAAAGCTCAACGTCACTCCTTGCGCCAAGCTTTTTCATGATCCTGCGCTTATGGCTGCTGATCGTTTTTTCACTGCGAAACAAGCGCTTCGATATTTCTACGCCACTTAATCCATTGCCGAAATATTTCATGACCTGGTATTCAGAAGGAGTAAGCGCAATCTCATCTTCCGGATCGCGTTGCTGCCCGATACGCATCACCAAAGGGCTCAGGTATCGTTTGTTATGCATCGTCATTTCCAGGATGTCCCGCATGTCGAAAGTCATTTCATCGACACATAGCACAGAGCAGCAATGCGCCTTCTCAAGCTGTTCTATGAGGGTTTTCTGTAACGCGTTAACCAGCATTAACGTGGATCTTCGCTTTAATAAATCCAACACGGCAACCGGAAAATCATTAATCGTTTCGTGGCACGTGGCATCAATAACCAGAAGGTGTATCTCTTCCTTTTTGTTAAAAACATATGGAGAAAAACAGTACTCCCGGTGCGATTGATTGTGGACAATATTGTCCAGACATCCTCGTATACCTGACAGATAAATACGTGGGTGAGCAATATAGCGAATCTGAAATGTAAACATGGACGCCTCATTCATACCGTGAGATGAGCAGGGAGAGATGCAGCATTAAACGTCTCCATCCGAAGCCGTTCTCTATATTGAGCCGCAGTCGAGCATTACGCTTAAAAGTGAACACCGTTTTGTAGCTACACTTGCGGTGTGCCGCAATATCCCGGGCCTGCATGCCGCAGGCGTAATCCAGCAGTATATTAAGCTCTGATGCGGTAAGCCGCTCATCGCGACGTTGAGCGGTTACAGGCGCAGCAAGCTGTGCAAGCAGCTCGCTTTCAAGCTCAGCCTCGTCAAGGCAAACATCGGCACCTGCGCCCAACAACATCTTTGCCAGTAACGCATCCCGGGAGGACAAATAAACAAAAGAGGTCAAAAGCATTGCCCGGGGATAATGCAAAGTGCGGATAAAGCCAGGGAGCATATTTCCAAGGCCGCCGATACCTGCAAGGAGAATTTTTCTGGCATCGGTACGATCGTAAAGCGCTGCGGAAAGTTGTTCCAAAGACCAGCAGTGAACAATTTCACACTGTTGATCGCGTAAAAAGAGACATATCCCTTTTTGTACTAATGCCCGAGGCTCGAAAAGAATGACCCGGTTAACCGGGCGAATGCAGTCCATCGCAAATTTCCTGACTATGTTTTTTCGTACAGGATAATTCTCAGACGGATTTATTCAATTTGGATGAGGTACAATATTGGACATTGCGGTACCCACCAACGTCGACAATAAGGCCGCACGAAGCGGCCTTAGTAGGGAAGGTCAGGCAGTCAGGCGGAACTTCTGCACCGAGCGCTGAAGCTCTTCGGTCTGGCGCTCCAGCGCCGCGGCCGCCGCGGAAACCTCTTCAACCAGCGAGGCGTTCTGCTGGGTGACGCCGTCCATCTGAGTAATAGCAATCCCGACCTGCGAAATGCCCTTGCTTTGCTCCTCAGAGGCAGAAGCGATTTGCTTCATAATGGTCGTCACTTCCGTCACGTCGCGCAAAATCGCGTCCATGGTGGTGCCCGTGTCGCTCACCAGCTGCGCCCCCTGCTCGACGCGGGTAACGGAATCAGCGATCAGCCCTTCAATTTCTTTTGCCGCGTTGGCGCTGCGGCTTGCCAGGTTGCGGACTTCACCCGCCACCACGGCGAAACCACGCCCCTGCTCACCCGCGCGCGCCGCTTCTACGGCCGCATTGAGCGCCAGAATATTGGTCTGGAAGGCGATGCTGTTGATGACGTTGGTGATTTCAGCAATTTTCTTCGAGCTTTCAGAAATACCGCTCATGGTGGTAACCACCTCTTCCACCAGCGAGCCGCCGCGGCTGGCGGTGGTTGAGGCCACATCGGCAAGCTGGCTGGCCTGACGCGCGCTTTCCGCGTTCAGCTTCACGGTCGCGGTCAGCTGTTCCATGCTGGCAGCCGTCTCCTCCAGCGCGGCAGCCTGCTCTTCGGTACGGGAAGAGAGATCGTTGTTGCCGCTGGAGATCTCCGTCGCCCCGCGCCAGATATTTTCACTGCCGGAGCGGATGGTGCTGACGGCTTCACGCAGGCTATCCTGCATGGCGCTCAGCAGCGGCACCAGCTGTCCCACGCAGTTGCGGCCGAAAGGCGCAATGGGCTGGCTGAGATCGCCCTGGGCAATCTGGCGGAACTGCTGGCGAATACGCTCCAGCGGTTTGACCAGCATCGCCACCAGGTAGCGGTCGGTAAAGAGCAGGATCAGCAGGCCGATAATGGTGGCGACGATAATAACCGTGCGGGTCATGCTGGTCAGGCCGTCCACCACCACGCGGGTGCTGTCGAGCGTCTTCGCGGCGGCCTTGTTGAACTCCTCGGCGGCGGCACCGAACGCACGGCTCAGCGGCGGCGTAACGTTGTTGGCCTGCTGGCGGTAGCCGTCCAGGGTCGCCTGCTTCGCCTGCTCCATTTGCGGCGTCACGCCCCGATCGAGCAGCGCCTGCCAGGCCCCTATTACCTGCGCAGAGATCTGCTCATCCATTGGGCCAGGCGAGATCGCCTTCATCTCGGCCAGTTTCTTACCCATGTTGTCCAGCGCCTGTTGGGCAGAGGATAAATCCGGCGTGCCGCCAGCGGCTTTGACCTCCATGGCGCGGCTCAGGCGGGTGACAAAGCGGAAATACTGATCGTTGCCCTGGCTGAGCACCATCATCTGTTTGACCAGCTGGCGATCGACTTCATTACCGTCTGATACCCGTGAAAGGGACCAGGTGCTGTACAGCCCGACGCCCGCCCACATTAAACAAAAAATTCCGAGGATCGTCAGCATGACGAAACGGATCGTGAAATTACGGAGCATATTCATAAGTCTTCCTTGCCGTGAGGGTGAATTCGCCCAGAGGCGAGTGCTACTCTCGTTATCGGCAGGGTGCGGGGAAATTATAACCTTTTGTGATTATTTTTCGTTAGCGTGGCTTCACAGGTAGCACAGCCACGGTTAAGAATTCCCTTTCAACATCACAGGGTTTGGGCATGTCGTCGCTTATCCGGATGATTTATGATTTGATAAACACAGAATAAAAACGTTGTTTCGAAAATTCATTAAATAAGAAAGGAGACATCATGTCCTGGTACCCTGACGCTACCCGCTACGAGAATATGCAGTACCGCTACTGTGGCAAGAGCGGCCTGCGCCTGCCCGCGCTGTCGCTGGGCCTGTGGCATAGCTTCGGCCACGTTCAGCCCCTCGACTCCCAGCGCGCGCTGCTGCGTAAAGCCTTCGACCTTGGGATTACCCATTTCGATCTTGCCAACAACTACGGCCCGCCTGCGGGTAGCGCGGAAGAGAATTTTGGCCGCCTGCTGCGTGAGGACTTTGCCGGGTATCGCGACGAGCTGATTATCTCCACCAAAGCCGGTTACGACATGTGGCCAGGCCCGTACGGTTCAGGCGGCTCACGCAAGTATCTGCTCGCCAGTCTCGATCAGAGCCTGAAGCGCATGGGTCTGGAATACGTTGATATCTTCTACTCTCACCGCGTGGATGAAAATACGCCAATGGAAGAGACGGCCTCCGCGCTGGCTCACGCGGTTCAGAGTGGGAAAGCGCTGTACGTAGGCATTTCCTCCTACTCCACCGAGCGCACACAAAAAATGGCCGCGCTGCTGGACGAGTGGAAGATCCCGCTGCTGATCCACCAGCCGTCCTATAACCTGCTTAACCGCTGGGTCGATAAGACCGGCTTGCTGGACACGCTGGAAGCAAACGGCACGGGGTGTATCGCCTTTACCCCGCTGGCGCAGGGTCTGCTGACCGGAAAATACCTGAACGGTATTCCGGAAGGTTCACGCATGCAGCGCGAAGGGAACAAAGTGCGCGGCCTGACGCAGAAAATGCTGACCGAAGCTAACCTGAACAGTCTTCGCCTGCTCAATGAGATGGCGCAGGCGCGCGGGCAGACGATGGCGCAGATGGCGTTGAGCTGGCTGCTGAAAGATTCGCGCGTGACGTCAGTGCTGATTGGCGCGAGCCGCCCGGAACAGCTTGCTGAGAACGTTCGGGCGCTGGATAACCTGCGCTTTACGGAAGATGAACTGACGCGGATTGACCAGCACGTGGCGGATGGGGAACTGAATTTGTGGCAGGCGTCGTCGGATAAATAGTGCAGTCCGATGCTTTCGCCCTCACCCTAACCCTCTCCCCAGAGGGGAGAAGGCAGGGTGAGGGGGGATGTGTACCTTATTTCTTACTGATCTTATCCAGATACCCCATCACAAACGCCGACAGCACAAACGTCAGGTGGATAATCACATACCACATCAGCTTATTATCCGGGACGTTTTTCGCGTCCATAAACACGCGTAACAGGTGGATAGAGGAAATTGCCACTATAGATGCCGCAACTTTATTCTTCAGCGATGACGCATCCATTTTCCCGAGCCAGTTGAGCTTTTCTTTATGCTCGGCGATATCAAGCTGAGAGACGAAGTTCTCGTAACCGGAGAACATCACCATCACCAGTAAGCCGCCCACCAGCGTCATATCCACCAGCGACAGCAGAACCAGAATTAAATCGGCTTCCGCCACGGAGAAAATGTTAGGCAATACGTGGAAAATCTCCTGGAAGAACTTGATCGTCAGGGCGACCAGGGCCAGGGAAAGACCGAAATAGACGGGTGCGAGCAGCCAGCGAGAGGCATACATTGCGTTTTCAAAGAAGCGTTCCATAAAATCCTGTCTGCAAACGAAACCAGCGCTCAGTATATCTCAACGGCGCTGACTGTTTGCAAGAACTAACCAGTACGTCACTCAGACGTCGTCCGGGTTAACCTCAGGACGCGCATACTCCGGCCAGACCAGCACCACCAGCTCCGGGTAGGCTTCCAGGCTAAACTCGCGAAAACACTGGCGAAGGTTTAATACGTCCAGGTCGGAATACGAGACCTTCTCACCGTTAAGACAGCGCTTTTTGATGTTGTCGTAATATTTATAAACCGCTGAATTCAGATCGCTACAGCGACGCTGCGCCTCAAACAGACCGGGCGTGTCGTTAATTTCCGACATTTTCATGCGCTTAATTGTCGCATGTAAGAAATCGATATATTCATGATTCACCCGCCAGTACCAGACAGGCGTAACGGAGTTCATCAAAACAGAGAAATGATCTTCTCCTTCCTCTTTTGTCATCAGTTCAGGCTGTGGCGGTTCACTGGTGTCTTTCGACACTTTCGTTTTATTGAACTCCTGCATCAATAAAAGCACACCAGCGGTCAGTAATAGTAATGTGATGACCGTAAAAAAGATGCTGTTCATGGGTTGGCTCCATTTTTTTTGATTTTAAAATTGCCTCATGATATTGTCAACGAATCTCACGCCTTTACCAACCCCACCCTGTTGAAATTAAAGGAAATTAAAAATGCTGCCCGACTATCTCGTCCCGGCTAAGTACCACATTACGCCTGTGGAACAGCAACCGACGGAAGAAGAAAAAAAGGCCAGTTTCACTCAGGGGAAAAGAAAGCTCTCTGATTTCGAGCCTGATATATTAATTGGCGTTTCCCGCACTGGCAAATCCCGTAATATGCTGCTGGAAGAGCACGATCGCCATATAAAAGACCGCTTATTTCGGGCTATAAAAATTGAAGCTTTTGTCCACCTGCTGAATGACCTGCAGGCAGAAGGCGAAATAGATGCCCAGAAACTAAGTCAAATAATGGCCGAAAAAACGAAAGAAATAAATGAGGCCGGCAATGAAATTTGGCTTAATCTAATTACGCGAGAAAAAAACAACCCTATTTTTTATACCCTGGGGGAAGATTAACGTGAAAGAAGTTAAAGACAATGACGTTTATTTGACTTTAGATGATAAAAAAAGTGATGAATTTATCTTAAAGCAAAATATCGAGGCGCTGAGAAATGCAAAAAATGCCGAGATGACGCGTATTACACAAGACCTGGTATCGATTCCGGCAACGCTGGTGCGTCTGAAATGGCAGAATCGCCGCGAGATTTATCCGCTACAGGTCAAAGAAGAAATTTACGGCGCCGTGATGAACGCCATCATCGAACAGCTTCCGGAACTGAAAGAGAAACTGCTGGGACGTCTTGAGGCTAACTATCAGTATCTGCTTGCCAGAGAAGTCGCCACCCTGCGCCTGACGCGCAAACTGTCAGCCGGTGAGTACCGTACGTCCAACGTCACCTGCGTTGCGCTCGATGAAGACGCGCTGGCAGCCCCCTCTTCCGCACCGACGGACAACAAAAGCGCATAAACCGACAGGCATAAAAAAAGCCGGCTTTCGCCAGCTTCTTTATCACTTCGAGGCCGCTTTTTCTTCCCCGACCAGCCCAATCTTCAGATAACCCGCCTGATGCAGCGTGTCCATTACCTTCATCATGGTTTCGTAGTCGACGGTTTTGTCCGCCCGGAAGAAGACGGTAGTGTCCTTCTTGCCGCCGGTAAGCTGATCCAGCGCCGGAATAACGGAAGCATCCGTTACCGGGTCGTTCCCCAGGAACATGGATTTATCCGCTTTCACCGACAGATAGATTGGCTTTTCCGGACGCGGCTGCGGCTGGCTGGAGGAGGCAGGCAGATTCACCTTCACGTCGACCGTCGCCAGGGGGGCTGCCACCATAAAGATAATCAGCAGCACCAGCATGACGTCGATAAACGGCGTCACGTTGATTTCGTGCATTTCGCCGTTATCGTCCAGATTTTCGTTTAGACGCATTGCCATACAATCAACCTACGCGCAGTTTAGACGCCGCATGCACCGGCTTCACGGCGCTGGCATTCAGGTCGAGATCGCGGCTTTGCAGCAGCAGAACCTGGGCGGCAACGTCGCCGAGCGTGGCTTTGTAGCTGCCAATCATACGCGCGAAAATGTTGTAGATAACCACCGCCGGAATTGCCGCGACCAGACCGATTGCCGTCGCCAGCAGCGCTTCCGCGATACCCGGCGCAACTACCGCCAGGTTGGTGGTCTGGGTCTGGGCAATGCCGATAAAGCTGTTCATGATGCCCCAGACCGTACCGAAAAGACCGATGAACGGTGAAATCGCGCCGATGGTCGCCAGATACCCATTGCCGCGCCCCATGTGTCGGCCAACGGCCGCAACGCGACGCTCCAGACGGAAACCGGTACGCTCTTTAATGCCTTCATTATCTTCACTGCCGGCGGAGAGTTCCAGCTCGTTCTGAGCTTCATTCACTAACAGGGTGGTCAGGCTTTTCGCGTGGAAGGATGAGGTCATCTCAGAAGCCTGATCCAGAGAGCGGGCTTCAGCCAGCTGCTGCTGTTCCCGCTTGAGGCGACGCTTCTGCGAAAGCAGCTCGGCGCTTTTGCTGAAGAAGATAGCCCAGGTGACAACGGACGCCAGAATCAGGCCGATCATCACAATCTTAACCACGATGTCAGCATGATGATACATGCCCCAAACGGAGAGATCCGTCTGCATCAAATTATTACCCACTCTGTATCTCCAGGACGCAAATCACAAAATCTGAACGTAATAATATCAAAAAGTCGTCGAATTGATAGTCGTTCTCATTAGTATTTACATGGTGCCGTAATTTTCGCTCAGTTTCCTTGCGCTTACGCAGTAAAAATTTCTTATGCGCTTTTTTGCTAATATTTTCTGCTTATTCGATAAGCATGCGGGTGCAGTTTTTTACAATCGTGGTAGTCTGGACGTCCAGACGTATAAAAACAGGGTTAGCGAACATGACGAAGAAGCATCTTGATACCACGCTGGTGCAGGCGGGACGCAGCAAGAAATACACTCAGGGATCGGTCAACAGCGTGATTCAACGCGCCTCCTCGCTGGTGTTTGATACCGTTGAGGAGAAGAAAATCGCCACGCGTAACCGCGCAAAAGGCGGGCTGTTCTACGGTCGTCGCGGCACGCTAACCCATTTTTCACTCCAGGAAGCGATGTGCGAGCTGGAAGGCGGCGCGGGCTGCGCGCTGTTCCCGTGCGGGGCGGCAGCGGTTGCCAACACTATTCTGGCATTCGTGGAACAGGGCGACCATATCCTGATGACCAACACCGCCTATGAACCCAGCCAGGATTTCTGCACCAAAATTCTCAGCAAGCTCGGCGTGACCACCGGCTGGTTTGACCCGCTGATTGGTGAAGGCATTGCTGAACTTATCCAGCCAAACACGCGCATTGTGTTCCTGGAATCTCCCGGCTCCATCACCATGGAAGTGCACGACGTTCCGGCTATCGTGAAGGCCGTGCGCAGCAAAGCGCCAGAAGCCATCATCATGATCGATAACACCTGGGCGGCAGGCGTGCTGTTTAAGGCGCTGGAATTCGACATTGATATCTCGATTCAGGCGGCAACCAAATACCTGATTGGCCACTCTGACGGGATGATTGGCACCGCGGTTTCCAACGCGCGCTGCTGGGACCAGCTGCGGGAAAATGCCTACCTGATGGGCCAGATGGTGGATGCAGACACGGCGTACATGACCAGCCGAGGCATCCGCACGCTGGGGGTTCGCCTGCGTCAGCATCATGAAAGCAGCCTGAAAATTGCTGAATGGCTGGCGCAGCATCCGCAGGTTGAGCGCGTGAACCATCCGGCGCTTCCGGGTAGTAAAGGCCACGAATTCTGGCAACGTGACTTTACGGGCAGCAGCGGGCTGTTCTCGTTTGTGCTTAAAAAACGGCTGAGTAATGAAGAGCTGGCAAGCTATCTGGATAATTTTACCCTCTTCAGCATGGCCTACTCCTGGGGCGGTTTTGAATCCCTGATCCTGCCGAATCAGCCGGAGCAGATCGCGGCCCTGCGCCCCGGCGGTGAAGTGGACTTCAGCGGCACCCTCATTAGATTGCATATCGGTTTAGAAAATGTGGACGATTTAATTGCGGATTTATCTGCAGGGTTTGAACGTATCGTGTAGAGTGCGGGCTGAAAATTTACTCCCCGGACGCTTTTGTGAACACTGCAAGCAGAAAAGTCTGCATGAGTTGCGCCTGCGATCAATCCCGACAGGTGAAATTGGGAGTACAATAGCGTTATCTCTGCTGTTCCACAGGAAAGTCCATGGCTGTTATTCAAGATATTATCGCGGCGCTCTGGCAACATGATTTTGCCGCCCTGGCGGATCCCCACGTTGTAGGCGTCGTCTATTTCGTGATGTTCGCGACGCTGTTTCTGGAAAATGGATTACTGCCAGCCTCGTTTTTACCCGGTGACAGTTTGCTTTTGCTTGCCGGGGCGTTGATCGGCAAAGGCGTCATGGACTTTACGCCCACGATGGTTATCCTCACCTCTGCCGCCAGCCTGGGCTGCTGGCTGAGCTATCTGCAGGGCCGCTGGCTGGGTAACACGCGCGTGGTGAAAGGCTGGCTGGCGCAGTTACCCCATAAATACCATCAGCGCGCGACCTGTATGTTTGACCGACACGGCCTGCTAGCGCTGCTGGCCGGGCGTTTCCTGGCGTTTGTTCGCACCCTTCTGCCCACCATGGCGGGTATTTCCGGGCTGTCTAACCGCCGCTTTCAGTTCTTCAACTGGCTGAGCGGCCTGCTGTGGGTCGGTGTCGTGACCACGTTAGGCTACGCGCTGAATATGATCCCGTTTGTGAAACATCACGAAGATCAGGTGATGACCTTCCTGATGGTGCTGCCGATCTTCCTGCTGGTTGCTGGCCTGGTAGGGACTATTGCGGTGGTGATTAAGAAAAAGTATTGCAGTGCATAACCCCCTCATCCTGACCCTCTCCCCACAGGGGAGAGGGAAAAAAGCCTAAGCTCCCTGCATGGTTCGAATGCGTGATGCATCTTCTCCCGGCGTGACGCCGAAATAGCGCTTAAACTCCCGACTGAACTGCGACGCGCTCTCATACCCGACGCGCATGGCCGCCGCGCTGGCCTTCATGCCGTCGTGGATCATCAGCATCCGCGCCTTATGCAGGCGGTAGGTTTTGAGGTACTGCAGCGGCGAGGTGCTGGTCACCGACTTAAAGTTATGGTGAAACGCCGAAACGCTCATGTTCGCTTCCGCCGCCAGCTGGTCAACGCTGAGGTTCTCCGTGTACTGGCTTTCGATACGCTTGAGCACGCGGCTGATCAGGCTGAAGTGGGTCTGTCGGCTCACCAGCGCCAGCAGCGCCCCGCCGCCCGGCCCCAGCAGCACGTGGTAAAGAATTTCGCGGATAATCTGCTTGCCCAGAATACGCGCGTCCAGCGGCCTTTCCATCACGTCCAGCAGGCGCTCAATGGCGCAGAGGATCTCTTCGGACAGCGTCGCCGAGTTAATCCCGCTGGAGGCCATCGACGGCTGGAAAAGCTCGTCTTCGCCAATCTCCATCAGCAGCTCCTGCAGCTGAAGAATATCAACGTTGACGCGAATACCCGCCAGCGGGACCGCCTCTGTCGCGAAGGTTTCACATTCGAAGGGTAAAGGTACCGTCAGGAGCAAATATTCATTGGTGTCGTAGCGGAACACGCGCTCGTTGATATAGCCAATCTTATGGCCTGAAAAGAGAAAAACGATGCCCGGCTGGTACATCACCGGCGTACGCGTGCCGGGCTGCGTGCCGTAGAGCAGGCGAATGTCCGGCAGCAGGTCGCTGGCATTATTTTCTTTATCTATCAGTCTTTTAATCTGCGCCGTGAGCTGATGGCAGATTGCTTCGCGGTTCATTTTACGTTACTCCGGGTACGGTTTCCGACCCTCACAGTCTGCGCATTTTTACGAAGTTTCTCCAGCGCTCTGTAGAAATGGGCAAGACATCGGCAGGAATGTGCATTGAGAGCCTGGCCCCGGACGGCCACAATGAGCAGCATCAGGTAGCCATCAGCGCCACCACGGTTTTTCACCCACTAAAGGGAACGAGCAATGAACAACTTTAATCTTCACACCCCAACCCGCATTCTGTTTGGTAAAGACGCCATCGCCGACCTGCGCGCGCAGATCCCTGCTGACGCCCGCGTGCTGATCGCCTACGGCGGCGGCAGCGTGAAAAAAACCGGCGTGCTGGACCAAGTTTACAGCGCCCTGGACGGACTGGACGTGCGTGAGTTCGGCGGCATTGAGCCAAACCCGTCTTACGAAACGCTGATGAACGCGGTGAAAATCGCCCGCGAAGAAAACATCACCTTCCTGCTGGCGGTCGGCGGCGGCTCCGTGCTGGACGGCACTAAGTTCATCGCGGCGGCAGCACACTACGCTGACGGCATTGACCCGTGGCATATTCTGGAAACCCGCGGCAGCGACATTAAAAGCGCAATCCCGATGGGCTCCGTGCTGACCCTGCCGGCCACCGGCTCTGAATCCAATAAGGGCGCGGTGATCTCCCGCAAAACCACCGGCGACAAGCAGGCCTTTATGAACGAACACGTTCAGCCTGTGTTCGCTATTCTGGATCCGGTGTACACCTACACCCTGCCCGCGCGCCAGGTCGCGAACGGCGTGGTCGACGCCTTTGTTCATACCGTTGAGCAATACGTGACCTACCCGGTAAATGCCAAAATTCAGGATCGCTTCGCGGAAGGTATTCTGCTGACGCTGATTGAAGACGGCCCGAAAGCGCTGAAAGAGCCGGAAAACTACGACGTGCGTGCCAACGTCATGTGGGCCGCGACGCAGGCGCTGAACGGCCTGATCGGCGCTGGCGTGCCGCAGGACTGGGCAACCCATATGCTGGGCCACGAGCTGACGGCGATGCACGGCCTCGATCACGCTCAGACGCTGGCCGTTGTGCTGCCTGCCCTGTGGAACGAAAAACGGGATACCAAGCGCGCCAAACTGCTGCAGTACGCCGAGCGCGTGTGGAACATCACCGAGGGTTCTGACGATGCGCGTATTGATGCCGCCATTGAAGCAACCCGTAACTTCTTTGAAAGCCTGGGGGTGCCAACGCGTCTTTCCGGCTACGGCCTGGACGGCAGCTCCATCCCTGCCCTGCTGGCAAAACTCGAAGAGCACGGCATGACCCAGCTGGGCGAGCACGGCGACATTACGCTTGACGTGAGCCGTCGTATCTACGAAGCGGCACGCTAAGCGTTTTTGTCTCGCGACTTTCGTTTTTTGACATTTCGTCCAGACTTAATGCACACCCCATCGTCGGAGTCCCCCTCCGACGATGCGCACCTGAAGGAGGAAAAATGGCAAACCAAACCGTAATCAAGCTGCAGGACGGCAACGTGATGCCCCAACTGGGGCTAGGTGTATGGAAAGCCGGTAACGACGAGGTCGTCTCCGCCATTCATAAAGCACTCGAAGTTGGCTATCGGTCGATTGATACCGCCGCCGCGTACAAAAACGAGGACGGCGTGGGGACCGCGCTGGCCAGCGCCGGCGTCCCCCGCGATGAGCTATTCATCACCACCAAACTGTGGAACGACGATCAAAAGCGCCCCCGTGAAGCGTTGCAGGAGAGCCTGGAGAAACTCCAGCTCGATTTCGTCGATCTGTACCTGATGCACTGGCCGGTTCCGGCCATTGACCATTACGTTGACGCCTGGAAAGGGATGATTGACCTGCAGAAAGAGGGGCTGGTGAAAAGCATCGGCGTCTGTAACTTCCAGGTGCATCACCTGCAGCGCCTGATTGACGAAACGGGCGTTGCGCCGGTGATTAACCAGATCGAGCTGCACCCGCTGCTGCAGCAGCGTCAGCTTCACGCCTGGAACGCCACCCACAAGATCCAGACCGAGTCCTGGAGCCCGCTGGCGCAGGGCGGTGAAGGCGTGTTCGATCAGAAAATCATCCGCGACCTGGCGGATAAATACGGCAAAACCCCGGCGCAGATCGTCATTCGCTGGCATCTGGACAACGGCCTGGTGGTCATTCCGAAATCAGTTACGCCGTCGCGCATTGCCGAGAACTTCGACGTCTGGGATTTCCGACTGGACAAAGACGAGCTGGGTGAGATTGCGAAGCTGGATAAGGGCAAGCGGCTTGGGCCGGACCCGGATCAGTTTGGCGGGTAGTTTTCCCCCTCCCCCTCACCCAGCCCTCTCCCCAAAGGGGAGAGGGTGTTCAAGTTCCCTCTCCCCTTTGGGGAGAGGGTTAGGGTGAGGGGCAATGTCCTCATCGTTATCCGATCTTACGTTTTCCCGCTTTTTTCGTTCCCGTAGCCCCACCGTTCGAACGCTGATGCACAATCGGCGTGTGCTTGGTCAGCGCCGGGCGCGTATTGCGGTTCTGGCGGCGCGCTTCGCGCATCTCATCCAGCGTCGGGGCCGGAACCAGGCAGTCGCGGCGCGAGCCGATCAGGTGTTTTTTACCCATCTCTTCCAGCGCCTGGCGGATCAGCGGCCAGTTTTTCGGGTCGTGGTAACGCAGCAGCGCCTTGTGCAGACGGCGCTGTTTATCCCCTTTCGGCACCACCACCTCTTCACTCTTGTAGCCAATCTTACTCAGCGGGTTTTTGCCGGTGTAATACATGGTCGTCGAGTTGGCGAGCGGAGAAGGATAGAAGTTCTGCACCTGGTCCAGACGGAAGCGACGCTGCTTCAGCCACAGCGCCAGGTTCACCATGTCTTCATCGCGCGTGCCCGGGTGCGCGGAGATGAAGTACGGGATCAGATACTGCTCTTTACCCGCCTGTTTCGAGTAGGTGTCGAACAGCTGCTTAAAGCGATCGTAGCTGCCCATGCCCGGCTTCATCATCTTCGACAGCGGGCCTTCTTCGGTGTGCTCTGGCGCAATCTTCAGGTAGCCGCCGACATGGTGCGTCGCCAGCTCTTTGATATAGCGCGGATCTTCCACGGCGATGTCGTAACGCACCCCGGAGGCGATGAGGATCTTCTTGATGCCCTTCAGATCGCGCGCGCGGCGGTAGAGGTTGATCGTCGGCTCGTGGTTGGTATCCATGTGCTCGCAAATGCTCGGGTAGACGCAGGAGAGACGACGGCAGGTCTGCTCCGCGCGCGGCGACTTGCAGCGCAGCATATACATGTTCGCGGTTGGGCCGCCGAGATCGGAGATCACGCCGGTAAAGCCAGGCACCGAGTCGCGAATGGCTTCGATCTCATTGATGATCGAATCTTCAGAGCGGCTCTGAATGATGCGCCCCTCGTGCTCGGTAATGGAGCAGAAGGAGCAGCCGCCGAAGCAGCCGCGCATGATGTTGATCGAGAAGCGGATCATCTCATACGCCGGGATACGGGCGTTGCCGTACGCCGGGTGCGGCACGCGCTTGTACGGCAGCGCAAAGACGCTGTCCATCTCTTCGGTGGAGAGCGGGATCGCCGGCGGGTTGATCCAGATAAAACGCTCGCCGTGCTTCTGCATCAGCGCGCGGGCGCAGCCCGGGTTGGTTTCATGGTGCAGAATACGGGACGCGTGCGCGTAAAGCACCTTGTCGGCCTTCACCTTCTCGTAGGACGGCAGCAGCACATAGGTCTTTTCCCACGGCTTCGGGCGCGGAGGCTGCACAACGATAGCCTTCGCTTCCGCTTTCTTCGGCTCAACCGGCTTGTTATCGGCACACGGCAGATCTTCTCCGTACGGGTGCGGGATCGGGTCGATTTTGCCCGGCATATCAATGATGCGGGAATCCACCCCGCTCCAGCCCGGCAGCGCCTCTTTCACCATGATCGCGGTATTGCGCACGTCGCGGATGCTGCTTACCGGCTCGCCCTGCGACAGGCGGTGCGCCACTTCCACCAGCGGACGCTCGCCGTTACCGTAAATCAGCATGTCGGCCTTGGAGTCCACCAGCACCGAGCGACGCACGGTATCTGACCAGTAGTCGTAGTGCGCGGTGCGGCGCAGGCTCGCCTCGATGCCGCCGAGGATCACCGGCACGTCTTTCCAGGCCTCTTTGCAGCGCTGGGTATAGACCAGGGTCGCGCGATCCGGACGTTTGCCCGCCACGTTATCCGGCGTGTAGGCGTCGTCATGGCGCAGCTTGCGGTCGGCGGTATAGCGGTTGATCATCGAGTCCATGTTGCCGGCGGTCACGCCGAAGAACAGGTTCGGTTTTCCCAGACGCATAAAGTCGTCTTTGCTGTTCCAGTCGGGCTGGGAGATGATCCCCACGCGGAAGCCCTGCGCTTCGAGCATACGGCCACAAATCGCCATACCAAAGCTCGGGTGGTCAACGTAGGCATCGCCCGTGACCAGAATGATGTCGCAGCTATCCCAGCCCAGCTGGTCCATCTCTTCCCGGGACATCGGCAGGAACGGCGCCGGTCCAAAGCAGGCCGCCCAGTACTGGGGCCAGGAGAAGAGGTCACGATCCGGCTGGATCAGGGAGATTGCGCTCATAATGCTTCCGAAGAAAAAATAGACAAAAGGAGCGGGATTATACGCTGTTCATCCGCCCAATTTGAAGAAAAGGATGCAGGAAGCGGGCAGATATTCGTGGAAGTCGTTAAAATACAGCGCCCTGTTAATTTTGCATCATAATTACCCCTGACTCTCCCGGTCCTCAGCCGCCGGGAGGAATTCTGGCGTGGAGTTGCTTTGTGAAGTTCAACGATTCGTTACATGTGTCTCAGCTGCGGGTTGTGCTCCACCTCTGCGGTTTTTTGGTTCTGCTGTACAGCCTCTCAATGCTGCCGCCGATGGTCATCGCCCTGCTTAATAAAGAGCGGACCTACTTTGCGTTTTTGACCACCTTTTTGACCTTTTTCAGCCTCGGGGGGTTAACCTGGCGGGCAACCCGCTACGCCGGCATACAGCTGCGCACCCGCGACGGTTTCGTGATCATCGTGCTGTTCTGGCTGCTGTTTTCATTGATAAGCGCCATGCCGCTATGGATGGACGATGGCCTGCACCTCTCCTTTGCGGACGCGCTTTTTGAAGGGGTTTCCGGGATCACCACCACCGGGGCGACGGTGATCGGGGACGTCAGCGCCCTGCCGAAGTCGTACCTTTATTATCGCGCGCAGCTCAATTTCATCGGCGGGCTAGGCGTCATCGTGCTGGCCGTCGCGGTTCTGCCGCTGCTGGGCATTGGTGGCATGAAGCTCTATCAGTCAGAGATGCCGGGCCCGTTCAAGGAGGAGCGCCTGACGCCCCGCCTTGCCGATACCGCGCGCACCCTGTGGATGACCTATTTCGCGCTGGGCGTGGCCTGTACCCTGGCCTACTGGCTGGCGGGAATGTCATTTTTTGACGCCCTCTGCCACGGGCTTTCGACGGTGTCGCTGGGCGGGTTCTCCACCCGCAGCGAGAGCATTGGGTTTTATGACAGCCACGCGATTGAGCTGGTCGCCGGGGCGTTTTCGCTGCTCTCCGCGTTTAACTTCACCCTCTGGTACGTCGCCATTGTCCGACGCACCCTGAAGCCGATTCGCCGCAGCCCGGAGGTGAGATTCTTTCTGAGCGCCGCCGCGGTGATTATCATCATCACCGCCTGGCAGGTCTGGCACGCGGGAATGTACAACCCTGTCGATAGCCTGGTGCACGCCTTCTTCCTTGCCAGCTCGATGATGACCGATAACGGCCTTTCGACCGCCGACTACGCCCAGTGGCCCGCGCATACGATCTTCCTGCTATTAAGCGCCAGCTTTTTTGGCGGCTGCGTAGGCTCGACCTGCGGCGGGATCAAAGCCCTGCGTTTTCTCATTATGTTCAAGCAGAGTATTCAGGAGATGAACCAGCTGGCCCATCCGAGAGCGCTGCTGAGCATTAAGGTGGGCAAAAGCGTGGTGAATGAACGCGTCCTGCGCTCGGTATGGAGCTTCTTCTTTCTCTACGTGATGATCACGGGCTTTTTTGTCTGGGCGCTTAATCTGATGGGCTACGACCTGTTTACGTCATTCGCAACGGTTGCCGCCTGTATCAACAACATGGGGCTGGGGTTTGGCGAGACGGCGTCGACGTTTGGCACGTTAACAGAGGGAGCGAAGCTGCTGATGTGCGCGGCGATGATCTTAGGGCGTCTGGAAATTTACCCCGTGCTGATTCTGTTCTCGCGCTTTTTCTGGCGGGCATAAAACATTCCCGGCGAACCGGGAATGTAAGGGGGTTACGGCGCGGGGTTAACCAGCATCTGCCCTACGGAGCCCCTGTCCATCATCTCCAGCGTCTGGCTGTGGAACAGGAACGGGAAGTGCGGCCAGGAGGGCTGGCCGTAGTAGACGAGCAGTTCAACCTGGCCGTCCACCCAGACGGTATCTTTCCAGCCGCGATCTTCCGGGAACGGCATCGCGCCGTTGACGTTGCGGATCAGGAATGACACCCCTTCAATATGGAATGACTGCGGCATATCTGAACGCACCGTCCAGCGCTCCCAGGTGCCCTGCTGGGCGGTGATATCAATACGGTTCACGTCCCACAGCGCACCGTTGATGCCGGGGTCGTCCCCAAGGCTAATATCGCGGCTGCGCACCGGCGAACCGCTCATGATCTCCTGCGGCAGCAGGCGCATCGGCAGGCTGTCGGTGACCAGCGGCAGCAGGCCGGTTGGACGCAGGGTTAACACCAGCGTGGAGACCAGAATGCTCGACGGCTCAAAGAACCCGCGAATACGGTCAACGATGCTCGCGGCTTCACCACAGGTGACGGAGACTTCATCCCCGTTAGTCATATCCACCAGAATTTCGCGGCGCTCTCCCGGCGCCAGCGCCAGCTGTTTAACGGAGACCGGCGCGGGTAAAAAGCCCTGGTCGCCGGAGATCACGTGCAGCGGGCGGCCATCGCTCATCTGCAGCTGATAGCGACGCGAGTTAGAGGCGTTGAGCAGGCGCAGGCGCACCCAGCCGCGAGACACTTCCACGTACGGGCTCTGCGCGCCGTTAACCAGCAGAGTATCGCCGACAAAGCCACCGCTCCCCGGCTCGCTGTACTCCGGCGTGCCGAAGTTATCCAGACGTTTGTCCTGAATGATGACCGGGAAATCATCCACGCCGTAGTGGTTCGGGATCGGCAGCGATTTACTGACCTCATCTTCCACCAGCCACATGCCGGCCAGGCCGTTATAGACCTGCTGCGCCGTACGGTTAGGGGTATTGGCGTGATACCACAGGGTTGCCGCGCTCTGGCGGATCGGCAGGACGGGCGCCCAGTCGGCGTTGGGGGACATCATTCGCGCCGCGCCGCCAATCAGCGGGCCAGGAACCTGCAATCCACTGACGGTCATCGCGACATTTTCAGTCGTCCGGTTGCTGTAAATGAGCTTAACGTCATCGCCGTTCCACACGCGGATGGTCGGCCCGAGGTAGCGTCCGTTAATGCCCCATACCTGCGCGCGCGTGCCCTGGGTAAAGGACCAGTGGCTGCGCTGAAGCGTGAGGAAAAGCGGCTGCCCGCGACGGGATTCAATCAACGGCGGAATGGGCAGCGGCTGCTGCTGCCCGGCGGCGCTGGCTGTCAGCGGCATCGCACCCGCACAAAGGGCAATCCCCGAAGCCTGAATAAACTGACGCCGACTGAGTGACATATAAGCTCCATCTGAAACGACTAACAACGCGGGAATTCTTTTTCCCTTTAACGCCGGATTAAACCTTACCGGCGGCTTCTCTTTCTGCGACTTCTTTATCCAGCAGCGCAATATGCTGAGCCATCAGCTCGCGGCAGTGCGCTGCCAGCTCGCGCACCTGGTCTTTACCGTATTTGCTGGTATCGACGGGTGGCAGCATTTCGACAATCACCAGACCATTATTCAGGCGGTTAAGATTAATCTTATTAGAAGTATTGGAAACGCACACGGGAATAATTGGAACACCTGCCGCAATTGCGGCATGAAACGCGCCGGTTTTAAACGGCAGCAGGCCGCGACCGCGGCTGCGCGTCCCTTCCGGGAACATCCAGATGGATATTTTGCGCTTTTTAAAATGGTTCACTACTTCCGCAATGGTGCCGTGCGCTTTTGCACGGTTGTTACGGTCGATCAGCAGGTTACCGGTCAGCCAGTACAGCTGGCCAAAAAACGGGATCCACAGCAGGCTTTTTTTCCCCACCGTTACGGTCGGCGGCAGAACGATATTGGAGGCCGTCACCATATCGTAGTTGTTCTGATGGTTAGCGATATAGATGGCGTTACCGAAATTCTCCGCCCCTTCAGGCAGGCGTTTTTCAACCTTCAGGCCAAACAGCGGCGCAAGGCGGCCGAACATATGGCCAAAGGTGGCAACATGCTTCGGATTACGAGGGCTGAACAGGCAGTAAATAGAGCCGAAAATACAGACCAGAATGCAGTAGATAACGGTAAGAATAAGACGAACAATATATAGCATAGCGACCTCTGAAGCCCCAACAGCTGACAATTATACTTCACCTGTGGCCAGGTAAGGACTTTATTACGAGCGCGTATTGTTAATCGCAACGCACGAATTAACAACGATTTTACGGGAAATTTTATTGAAATCCCCCTCCGGACAGAGGGGGTGTCACGACATTACTCTTCGCTGTCGCCCGCACCGCTGCGCGCAGGCGAATCAATCTCCACGCGGTCGATACGCTGCAGGCCGCGCATCAGCGAACCGCGGCGACCGCGCTCGCCCACCACTTTCTGCAGCTCTTCCGGACGCAGTTTGATCTTACGCTTGCCGACGTGAATGGTCAGCGTGCTCTGCGGCGGCAGCAGGAAGAGGTGCGCCAGGCCATCTTCACCTTTCGCGGCTTCCGCCGACGGGATGTTGATGATCTTGTTGCCCTTGCCTTTCGACAGCTCCGGCAGGTCGCTGACCGGGAACATCAGCATACGCCCGGCAGAGGTGATCGCCAGCAGCATGTCGCTCTCGTTCTCAATCACCAGCGGCGTCATCACGTGGGCGTTGTCCGGCAGGCTGATCAGCGCTTTACCGGCACGGTTGCGCGACACCAGGTCGTTAAAGGTACAGATAAAGCCGTAGCCCGCGTCGGACGCCATCAGCAGCTTCTGGTCGTCGGCCTCCATCAGCATGTGGTCAACCGTTGCGCCCGGCGGCAGCGTCAGCTTGCCGGTCAGCGGTTCGCCCTGGCCGCGCGCGGAAGGCAGCGTGATCGGGTCGATGGCGTAGCTGCGACCGGTGGAGTCGATAAACGCCACCGGCTGGTTGCTCTTGCCTTTCACCGCCGCTTTAAAGCTGTCGCCCGCTTTGTAGCTCAGACCCGGCGCGTCGATATCGTGGCCTTTGGCGCTGCGCACCCAGCCGCTCTGCGACAGCACAATGGTCACCGGCTCGGACGGCTGCATGTCGTGCTCGTTCATCGCCTTCGCTTCTTCGCGCTCGTGCAGCGGAGAACGACGGTCGTCGCCAAATGCGTCTGCATCCGCCTGCAGCTCTTTCTTCAGCAGGGTGTTCATCTTGCGCTCGGACGCGAGGATCGCCTGCAGCTGATCGCGCTCTTTTTCCAGCTCGCTTTGCTCGCCGCGGATCTTCATCTCTTCCAGTTTGGCGAGATGGCGCAGCTTCAGTTCGAGGATCGCTTCGGCCTGGGTTTCGCTGATGCCGAAGCGCGACATCAGGGCGGGCTTCGGCTCGTCCTCGGTGCGGATGATCTCAATCACTTCGTCGATATTGAGGAACGCCACCAGCAAACCTTCGAGGATATGCAGGCGCTTAAGCACTTTCTCCAGACGATGGTTCAGACGACGGCGTACCGTATCGCGGCGGAAGGTCAGCCATTCGGAGAGGATCTCCAGCAGGTTTTTCACCGCCGGGCGACCGTCGAGGCCGATCATGTTCAGGTTGATGCGGTAGCTTTTTTCCAGATCGGTGGTGGCGAACAGGTGGTTCATCACCTGCTCCATGTCCACGCGGTTAGAGCGCGGCACGATCACCAGACGGGTCGGGTTCTCGTGGTCCGATTCGTCGCGCAGGTCGTCCACCATCGGCAGCTTTTTATTGCGCATCTGGGAGGCGATCTGCTCCAGCACTTTGGCACCGGAAACCTGGTGCGGCAGCGCGGTGATCACCACGGCGCCGTCCTCTTTATTCCACACCGCGCGCATGCGCACGGAGCCGCGACCGTTCTGGTAGATTTTGCGGATTTCCGCACGCGAGGTGATGATCTCGGCTTCGGTCGGGTAGTCCGGCCCCTGGACGATATCCAGCAGCTCGTCCAGCGAGGTTTTCGGCTGCTCGATCAGGGTGATGGCGGCTTTTGCCACTTCACGCAGGTTGTGCGGCGGAATGTCCGTCGCCATGCCGACGGCGATACCGGTGGTACCGTTCAGCAGGATGTTCGGCAGACGCGCAGGCAGCATCTTCGGCTCCTGCAGCGTACCGTCGAAGTTTGGCACCCAGTCAACGGTTCCCTGACCCAGCTCGCCCAGCAGCACTTCGGCGTATTTGGACAGGCGGGATTCGGTATAACGCATCGCCGCGAAGGATTTCGGATCGTCCGGCGCACCCCAGTTCCCCTGCCCGTCCACCAGCGGGTAGCGGTAGGAGAACGGCTGGGCCATCAATACCATCGCTTCATAGCAGGCGCTGTCGCCGTGCGGATGGTATTTACCCAGTACGTCGCCCACGGTACGGGCGGATTTCTTGAACTTGGCGGTGGCGTTCAGCCCCAGTTCGGACATCGCATAGACGATGCGGCGCTGAACGGGCTTCAGGCCATCCCCGATAAACGGCAACGCCCTGTCCATGATGACGTACATGGAGTAGTTCAGGTAGGCGTTTTCCGTGAATTCATGTAGCGCGAGGCGCTCTGCCATATCGCTCATTACGTGTGATTCCTCAACTCAGAAACCGAAGGGTTTCAGGCAATATTGCCGCAGATACTACCTCATCTGGCGAATTGAGTCACAAAGAAAAAGGGCCGCGTATGCGGCCCTTTTTGGGTTATTTGTTCAGCTTGATAACCTGCTTCACGTCGATTTCAAACTCGTTCCAGTCTTTGTCGACTTTACCCTGCAGCTCGACTTTATCCTGCGGGGTGACGGTCACGCCGTTCCAGCGCTTGTTGTCAATCTCGACCACCACCGTGCCGGACTCATCGCGGAAGGTGTAGCGGTCGTCGGACAGGCGCTCGGTAATGTTACCGCGCAGCTTCACCCAGGCATCGTCCTTCAGATCTTTGACTTTAGCCGCGGTGGTGAGGTTGGCGTTGTTATCGACAAAGCCGCCCTGCTGGGTTTGCGTCTGAGTTTGTGTCGCAGATGGGCCAGTAAAACCGCCCTGTGCAGCAAAGACCGGCGCGGTGGTCATCATCATGATGGCAGCAACTGCAGCGAATTTTTTCATCGTAATCTCTCCCTTTAATGTCGTTTCACAATCCATTAAACAGGGTAAACCTTAACAACTTCTTAAGGGGAAAATTTATTTATTTTTACTGTACAGCAGGCGCTTGCAGAGGGTTTACTGACGGCATCAAGGAGGGAACATGCGCATTTTACTGGTAGAAGACGACGGGTTAATTGGCGATGGCATCAAAGCGGGCTTAAGCAAACTGGGCTTTAGCGTGGACTGGTTTACCGACGGGAAAACCGGGCAGGCCGCGCTCGCCTCTGCGCCCTATGATGCCGTCGTGCTCGACCTGACCCTGCCGGGAATGGACGGTCTGGAGATCCTGCGCGCCTGGCGCGAAAGCGGGCACAGCGAGCCGGTACTGATCCTGACGGCGCGGGATGCGCTGAACCAGCGCGTTGAAGGGCTGCGCCTCGGTGCGGACGATTATCTCTGCAAGCCGTTCGCGCTGATAGAAGTGGCCGCCCGCCTGGAAGCGCTGGTGCGCCGCAGCCACGGCCAGACGCGCAGCGAGTTGCGTCACGGCAAGGTGACGCTCGACCCGGCAAGCCTCGTCGCCACGCTGGAGGGCGAAACGCTGACGCTTAAACCGAAAGAGTTCGCCCTGCTGGAGCTGTTAATGCGTAACGCGGGCCGGGTGCTGCCGCGCAAGCTGATCGAGGAAAAGCTTTATACCTGGGACGATGACGTCTCAAGCAACGCCGTGGAAGTCCACGTTCATCATTTACGCCGCAAGCTCGGGAGCGAGTTTATCCGCACCGTGCACGGCATCGGCTACACCCTGGGTGACGCATGAAGCTGAGCCTGAAGCTGCGCCTGACGCTCCTCTTTTTAGCGCTGTCCCTGGCGGCCTGGTTTGCCGCCAGCCTGGTGGCGTGGCAGCAGACCACCGACAAGCTCGACAAGCTGTTCGACACGCAGCAGATGCTATTTGCCAAACGGCTGCTGACGATGGATCTGGACGAGATCCGCGCGCCGGAGCGCATGCGCGAGGTGCCGAAAAAGGCCAAACACGGGCATCTGGACGATGACGCGCTGGCCTTCGCTATTTACGCTGCAGACGGCACGATGATCCTTAACGACGGCGAAAACGGGCGCGATATCCCGTATCACTATCGTCGTGACGGCTTTGATGACGGACGGCTTCAGGATGACAACGACGAATGGCGCTTTTTATGGCTGACGTCGCCAGACGGAAAATACCGCGTGGTGGTCGGCCAGGAGTGGGAGTACCGGCAGGATATGGCGCTGGACGTGGTCAGCTCACAGCTAACGCCGTGGCTGGTGGCGCTGCCGGTGATGCTGCTGTTGCTTATTGTCCTGCTGAGCCGGGAGCTGAAGCCCCTGAAAAAGCTGGCCCAGACCCTGCGTTCTCGCTCGCCGGATGCCACCGACGCCCTGCCCACGCAGGGCGTGCCGGCGGAAGTGCGCCCCCTGCTCGACTCGCTGAACCATCTCTTTGCCCGAACCCAGGAGATGATGACCCGCGAGCGCCGCTTCACCTCCGACGCCGCCCACGAGCTGCGCAGCCCGCTGGCGGCGCTGAAGGTGCAAACCGACGTGGCGCAGCTTTCTCAGGACGATCCGCAGGCGCAGGAAAAAGCGCTGGCGCAGCTGCACGCGGGTATCGACCGCGCCTCCCGGCTGGTGGATCAGCTCCTTACGCTGTCGCGCCTGGACTCGCTGGATAGCCTGGACGACGTAGAACAGATAGCGATGGCCGACCTGCTGCAGTCTGCGGTGATGGATATCTACCCTCCGGCGCAGCAGGCGGGTATTGATGTTCGTCTGCACATCAACGCGCCGGAGGTGACCCGCACGGGTCAGCAGCTGCTTCTGAGCCTGCTGGTGCGTAACCTGCTGGATAACGCCACCCGCTACAGCCCGCGCGGCAGCGTGGTAGACGTGACGCTGAACACCCGTAGCTTCACCGTGCGCGACAACGGCCCGGGCATTTCACCCGATGCGCTGGCGCGTCTCGGCGAGCGCTTTTATCGCCCGCCGGGTCAGGACGCCACGGGCAGCGGGCTGGGGTTATCCATTGTGAAACGCATTGCCGCCCTGCACGGCATGCGCGTCTCGCTCGGCAATGCGCCAGAAGGCGGCTTTGAAGTGGAGGTTAGCTGGTAAGGGATTATTGCATTTAACGCAAAAGACTTTGCACATTTTGCTCATTTTTCCGCTCCGTCCTCGCGCGTAGAATACCCGACATACTCTCAGCATCGAGGACAAAAAATGAGCAACATTCTGATTATCAACGGCGCGAAAGAGTTCGCGCACTCTAAAGGCCAGCTGAATGACACCCTGACCGAGGTCGCGGACGGTTTCCTGCGCGACGCCGGGCATGATGTTAAGGTCGTGCGCGCGGACAGCAGCTATGACGTGAAGGCCGAAGTGCAGAACTTCCTGTGGGCCGACGTGGTGATCTGGCAGATGCCGGGCTGGTGGATGGGCGCGCCGTGGACCGTGAAAAAGTACATGGACGACGTCTTCACCGAAGGTCACGGTTCGCTGTATGCCAGCGACGGACGCACCCGCTCAGACGCGTCTAAAAAATACGGCTCCGGCGGCCTGATTCAGGGCAAAAAGTACATGCTCTCCCTGACCTGGAACGCCCCTCTGGAAGCCTTCACCGAAAAAGATCAGTTCTTCGAAGGCGTGGGCGTAGACGGCGCGTATCTGCCGTTCCACAAGGCGAACCAGTTCCTGGGGATGGATCCGCTGCCGACCTTTATCGTCAACGACGTGATTAAAATGCCTGACGTCCCGAGCTATATCGCAGAATATCGCAAGCATCTCGCGAAAATTTTTGCTTAACTGGTAGCCTGGAATTAAAGGAGTAGTAACCATGCTTACAGTAATCGCAGAAATCCGTACTCGTCCAGGTCAACATCACCGCCAGGCGGTGCTGGATCAGTTCGCGAAAATCATCCCAACCGTACTGAAAGAAGAAGGCTGCCACGGCTACGCGCCGATGGTGGACGCCGCTACCGACGCAAGCTTCCAGGCCACCGCGCCAGACTCCATTATCATGGTTGAGCAGTGGGAAACCGTCGCGCACCTTGAAGCACACCTGCAGACCGCGCACATGAAAGCGTGGAGCGACGCGGTGAAGGGTGACGTGCTGGAGACCCACATCCGTATTCTGGAGCAAGGTGTTTAAAACCTGCCTTCCCTCTCCTTCCGGGGAGGGAATTCTCTCTGACCTGCTATGCTTATTCTGACTTCATGATTAACAGGAGGATGGAATGGGTCTTTTTAACTTCGTGAAAGAAGCAGGCGAAAAGCTATGGGATAACCTGACCGACCACAAAGGTCAGAGCGACAAAATCACCGAGCACCTCAAGAAACTCAACATTCCCGGTTCAGACAAAGTTCAGGTTAACGTTACCGACGGCAAGGCCAGCGTGACGGGCGACGGGCTGACCCAGGAGCAGAAAGAAAAAATCCAGGTCGCCGTCGGCAACATCGCGGGCGTCAGCGAGGTGGAAAACAACATCACCGCCACCGATGCCAAAGATGAAGCCACTTACTACACGGTGAAATCCGGCGACACCCTGAGCGCTATCTCCAAAACCGTGTACGGCGATGCCAACCAGTACAACAAGATTTTTGAGGCTAACCGCCCGATGCTCTCCAGCCCGGATAAAATCTACCCCGGCCAGACGCTGCGTATTCCGAAAGCGTGATCCGCGAGTCGGGGAAATCAGCTGCTCTTCTTCCCCGGCTTTAACCCACGATGTAACTCGTTGATACGCTTCATCGACTTGATGGTGCGCTGCGGCTCGGTGGAGGCGACGGACAAAACAATCATCTCCAGGCACAGAAGCACCGTGCCGTGGAGCGGAATTTTGCCCTTCTCGCCGCCGCGCGGGACGTGGATCACCACGCTGGCCTCTTTGCTGAATCGCGAGTCGGTGGCGTTGGTGAGCAAAATCGTGGGAATACCCAGCCGTTTTGCTTCGCGCAGCGTGGTTTGCCCTTCCCGGTGCGCGGATTTTTGCGCCATCATGATCAGCACATCCCCGCGCTGGAGCCCGATCAGCTGCTCGGCCAGCCCTATTCCGGTGCGGTTAAGCGGCGTAGCGGGTAGCCCCATTCGGCTGAACAGCCTGGCGGTGTATTCGGCCAGAATGCCGGACGCGCCAATCCCAAATATGGCGACCTGCCTCGCCTGCGCCAGCAGCGAGACCGCCTGTGCCATCGCGAAGCGGTTATGGGGTTCAGACAACACTTCACAGGTGTGCTGATGCCCCTCCAGCACGAAATCAATGCTCGCATTGACGTCGCTGGTCAGCGTATTCACCGTAGTGGACATCTTTTCGCTGGAGGTCACGACCGGGCCAAACCACTGCTCCAGCGTCTGCTTGAGATCGCGCAGCCCGGCGAAACCCAGCGCCTGGATGGCGCGAACGACGGTGGCGTCCGACGTTTTCAGCAGCGTCGCAATCTCCATGGCCGTCTGCTCCATCACCGCTTCCCGATTTTCATTGATATAGCGCGCCACCTGCAGCAGCCGCGGCGTGAGCTGGTGCGACCGGGAGCGCAGGCGGTCGCCGAAGAGATCAACTTTACGGCTCATCGTGACGCCTCCGGCAGCGGACGTCCGGCAATCTGCGACTGGACCTGCGCGACCATCAGCCCTAACGAGGCGAACGAGTTCGAGATGGCCTCTTCACGCGAGATCAGCACGTAGTGTCCGGTCCGACAGGCATTCAGGAACTGGCACCAGCCGGGCATTACCGCATCCATCGCCGCCAGCTCGTCCTGCGGTTTGCCGCCCGTATCCCCGCGCCAGGTGGCGAAAACGAAATCCGCATCCAGCTCCGGCAGCCGCTCGGCGCTGACGTCAATTCGCCCCCCTTCCGGGATAGACTCAATCAGCGGCGGGAAGGTGAACCCGGCATCACGCAGCACGCGGCCCAGCGAGTGGTAGCTGTGCATGGCGTTGATTTTCCCCTGATTGGCCTGAATCACCGATACGCTCACCTTGCGGGTATCAATAGTCGCTTTCAGCGCCTTAATCTGCTCCTGATAGCGCCGCTCCAGAACCTTGAGCCGCGCCTGCGTGCCCGTCAGCTGCGCCAGCTTGCGGTAGATCTCCGGCGCGCCGCCGTCGAGATGATCGATGCTCACCGTCGGGGCAATTTTCTCCAGCTGTTCCACCGGGGTGTTGCGCGTCGGCTCGGTAACGATCAGGTCCGGTTTTGCGGCGGCGATGGCTTCAATGTCGATATCCGCAGTGCCAATAAATTTGATGTCGGAATTATCGAAGTCGACGCCGGTCAACATGCCGCTGGAGCGCAGAAAGTGGCTGCCGTCCGGCCGGGTGCGGCCATGGCTCGCCACCGGCGGTACGCCAAGCTCAATCAGCGGAATGGTAATGTCCAGGTCGTGTAGCGAGACGATCCGTTTCGGATGCACCGGCACCACCACCTTACGGTTCAGATCGTCAGTAAACGTCTGCGTCGGCTCGGCCGCGCTCGCCGTAAGCCCCACCAGCAACAGCATCGAAAACAGTATGCGCATGTTAATCCCCTAAAATCTGTCCCGACGCTGCCAGAGCAGCAGCAGGAAAAACGGTCCGCCAATCAGTGAAATCACAATTCCCGCCGGCAGCTGCAGCGGGAGGAATGCCAGCCGCCCGACGTTATCCGCCAGCAGCACCAGCAGCGCCCCCAGCACGGCGCTTCCCGTCAGGAGCGCCGTTTGCCCGCCGCGGAGCAGCAGGCGTGCCATATGCGGCGCAATCAGCCCGACAAAACCAATGCTGCCCACGCAGGAGACGCAGGCCGCCGTGAGCACTACCGGGGCGAGAACCCTCAGCAGCGCCAGCCGGTTTGTGCGAACGCCAAGGCCCGCTGCGGCGTGGTTACCGAGCAGCGCCACGTCCGCAGCGCGGGCGGTAAACAGCAGCAGCGCAAACGCCGGAAGCGCCCAGACAGCGGCAATGCAGACCAGCGTCCAGTTTGCCGCGTGCAGGCTGCCCGCCAGCCACAGCATCGCCGTCTGCACGTCGCGCACGTCCGCCGTGGTCATAAAGACGCCCATTGCGGCGGCAAAAACCCACGACACGCCGATGCCGATCAGGATGAATCGCGGACGTGAGACATCGCGCGCCAGAGCCACCACCAGCAGCGCGGTAAGCAGTCCACCGACCATGCCAACCAGCGGCCGCCAGGCCAGGCCCAGCGCCGGGAACTGAAATATCAGCAGCAGTACCGCCGCGCTACAGCCCTCTTTCACGCCGATAAGCCCCGGATCGGCCAGGCCATTGCGGGTAATAGACTGCATTGCCGCCCCCGCCATGCCGAGCATTCCACCGCACAGCGCCGCCATCAGCAGGCGCGGCAGGCGGATATCCATCACGATGTAGCGCGTCTCCGCCGTCAGGCTTTCTGGATAAAACAGCGCGCGCCCGATGGCGGAAGTGGGGATGGGCAGAGAACCGTGCGTCAGGCCAAAAGCCGTCAGCAGGCAGGCGGCCAGCGTCAGGATGACCAGACATACCAGCGCTTTTGGACGGACCAGCGCCGAGAAGGCGCCCACGCGTAGCGCACGCAGTCCGGCGCGGTTCATTTGAACATCCTCGAGGCCATGAAGATAAAGACCGGGGCGCCAACCAGCGCGGTCATGATGCCGGTTGCCAGCTCCCAGGGCGAAAACAGCGTGCGGGCAGCGATATCCGCCAGCAGTAGAACCAGCGCCCCGCACAGGGCGGACAGGGGCACCATCACGCGGAGATCGACCGACACCAGACGGCGAACGAGCTGCGGCACCACGAGGCCGATAAAGCCGACAGGCCCGGCGAGGGAGACTGCCGCACCGCAGAGCAGCGCGATGGCCAGCAGGGCGAGCAGCCGCGTTTTCAGCAGCGATACGCCAAGCCCCTGCGCCATTCTGTCGCCCAGCGCCAGCATGTTGAGCGAGGGCGACAGCCAGAGCGCCAGCACAAAGCCCACACCCGCCACCCACAGGGCAGCGGCAATCGTGTCACCGCTAACCCCCGCCAAATCCCCCGCCAGCCAGGTGCGCATGGCGAGCAGCGTCTGTTCATCCAGGATGAGCACCGTGGCGGTAATCGACGAGGCAAACGCCGACATCGCCACGCCGCACAGCGTGACCTTCATCGGCGTCAGCCCGGTGCGCCCGGACGAGGAGAACGTAAGCACCAGCAGAAACAGCGCCGCGGCACCGGTTGCGGCAATCAGCGGGCGGCCAAACGGCAGCGTTAACCCCAGCGCGCTGGTCAGCACTACCGCCAGCGCCGCCCCGGCGTTGAGCCCCAGAATATGCGGTTCGCCGAGCGGGTTGCGGATCGCGGATTGCAGCTGCACGCCCGCCACGCCGAGCGCGGCGCCTGTCACCATCGCGGCGCAGAGGCGCAACAGTCTGAGTTTGATGATGATGTTATGGTCGAAATTGCGCGGATCGAAGTGGAGGAAGGCCTCCACCACCGTTTGCGGGGCGATAAAGCGTGCGCCGATCCCCAGATGGGCAATCGCGCCCGTTGCCAGCAGCAGGGCGAAAATCAGGAAAGCGAGAGAGGTACGCATCATGGCTGTGTTGTGGCCTGGCGAAACGGCATAAAGAACGGTTTACCGGTCAGCGGATTGATGGACATATGCACGTCGACATCAAACACCGCTTTAATCAGCTCCGGCGTGCAGGCATCTCCCTCATGCAGTACGCCCTCGACTTTTCCCTGGCGTAAAAAGACCAGCGAATCGCCGTAGTTCACGGCGAAGTTAAGATCGTGCAGCACCACCACCACGGTACGCCCATGCTCGCGCGTCAGCGTATGCAGCAGTTCGAGGATCTCCACCTGATAGCGGAGATCGAGGAACGTGGTGGGTTCATCCAGCAGGATATAGGGCGTTTGCTGCGCCAGCGCCATGGCGATCCAGCAGCGCTGACGCTGGCCGCCGGACAGGCTTTCGACGGGCATGTGGGCAAACTCTGCGGTGCCGGTCAGGCGCAGGGCCTCCTCCACCGCCCGCTCGTCCTCGTCGCTCCACTGACGCATAAAATTTTGCCAGGGAAAACGCCCGCGCGAGACCAGCTCAAAGACGGTTAACCCTTCCGGCAGCAGCGGAGACTGCGGCAGGATGCCAAGCTGGCGGGCAACGGCTTTCGTCGGCTGCGCGTGGATCGCCTTGCCGTCGAGAACCGCCGCGCCGCCAAGCGGCTGGAGCAAACGCGCGATGGTGCTCAGCAGCGTGGATTTTCCGCAGCCGTTCGCCCCCACCAGAACGGTGATTTTCTGCTGGGGGATCGCAAGGGAAATATCATCAACGATGATTTTTTTCTGATAGCCGGCAGAAAGATTCTCCAGAACCAGCCCCGGTTTTGTCGTGTTGTGAGCCACGTGCATGCCAACGTAATAAAAAAGGGAAACAAATATAAATAAAAATCATTCTCTTTTGAGAGTTTGAGGCCGCGCCATGTAGTAGTCAAGAGAAGAAACACCCTGAAAAAACCAGGGATAACGGAGCGTTACTACACCTATCGGCAAAACAATAAAGATTTTATTTTCAATCAGTTAATTGGATGCCACTGCGCTTTTCCGTTACGTTTCATAGATGTAGCCGATTTTTAGCTTTTTACATTTACTACTACATTTCCGCATGCTTGAATGATTCTCAATTACATGTTCGATGCCGGTTCTGGCTAACGGGCAGACCATAAAGGGCAATGACTCACACGTTCTTCCGTGAAGGTGCTTCACGGATATTTTGGGATAACAGATGTAATGGCTACGTTCACACCTTCACTCTCTGGGGTAAAAGGGCACGCGCTCTTTTCACTGCTGTTTATGGCACCGCTGGTGCAGGCAGCAGACACCACGGCTAAAGACGGCGAAACGCTTACCGTCACCGCCGATCCAAATGCTGCGGCGGAGGCCACTAACGGCTACCAGCCGCTGAACACCTCTACCGCCACGCTAACCAACATGCCGATGCTGGATATCCCGCAGGTGGTGAATACCGTCAGCGATAAGGTGCTGGAGGATCAGCACGCCACCACGCTGGATGAAGCGCTGTATAACGTCAGCAACGTGGTGCAGACCAACACCCTGGGCGGCACGCAGGATGCCTTCGTGCGCCGCGGATTCGGCGCAAACCGCGACGGCTCAATCATGACCAACGGCCTGCGCACCGTGCTGCCGCGCAGCTTTAACGCCGCAACCGAACGCGTGGAGGTGCTGAAAGGCCCGGCCTCAACGCTGTACGGTATTCTCGATCCGGGCGGCCTGATTAACGTCGTCACGAAGCGCCCGGAGAAGACCTTCGGCGGCTCGATTTCTGCCACCTCTTCCAGCTTTGGCGGCGGCACCGGACAGGTTGATATCACCGGTCCGATTGACGGCACGCGCCTGGCGTATCGCCTCACGGGCGAGTATCAGGACGAGGATTACTGGCGCAACTTCGGCAACGAACGCAGCACGTTTATCGCCCCGTCGCTGACCTGGTTCGGCGACGATGCCACCGTGACCGTGCTCTATTCGCATCGCGACTATAAGACACCGTTCGATCGCGGAACGATCTTCGATCTCAACACCAAAAAAGCCGTCGACGTCGATCGCAAAACCCGCTTTGACGAGCCGTTTAACGTGACCGACGGGCAGTCCGATCTCGCTCAGCTTAACGCGGAGTATCGCCTCAACAGCCAGTGGACCGCGAAGTTCGACTACAGCTACAGCCAGGATAAATACAGCGACAACCAGGCCCGCGTCATGGCCTACGATTCAAAAACCGGCACCCTGACCCGACGGGTGGATGCAACCCAGGGCTCAACCCAGCGCATGCACAGCACCCGTGCGGATCTGCAGGGGAACGTGGATATCGCGGGCTTTTATAATGAGATCCTCACCGGCGTGTCGTATGAAAATTACGATCTGCTGCGCACGGACATGATGCGCTGTAAGAACGTCAAAGGCTTCAATATCTATAATCCGGTTTACGGCAAGCTCGACGAGTGTACAACCGTCTCCGCCGCTGACAGCGACCAGACGCTCAAGCAGGAGAGCTACTCGGCCTACGCTCAGGATGCCCTGTACCTGACGGATAAATGGATCGCCGTCGCCGGGCTGCGCTACCAGTATTACACCCAGTACGCGGGCAAAGGCCGTCAGTTTAGCGTCAATACCGACAGCCGCGACGAGCAGTGGACGCCGAAGCTGGGGCTGGTTTACAAACTGACGCCAGCAGTCTCGCTGTTTGCCAACTATTCGCAGACGTTTATGCCGCAGTCGTCCATTGCAAGCTATATTGGCGATCTGCCGCCGGAAACGTCGAATGCGTATGAAGTGGGCGCAAAGTTCGATCTGTTCGACGGAGTTACCGCCAATATCGCGCTGTTTGATATCCACAAGCGCAACGTGCTGTACACCGAAAGCATCGGGGGCGAAACCATCGCCAAAACGGCGGGCCGCGTGCGCTCTCAGGGCGTGGAGGTGGATCTTGCCGGGTCGCTGACGGAGAACACCAACATTATCGCCAGCTACGGCTATACCGACGCGAAAGTGCTGGAAGACCCGGACTACGCGGGCAAACCGCTGCCGAACGTGCCGCGCCATACCGGCTCCCTGTTCCTGACGTACGATATTCACAATGCGTTTGCCGGGAATACCCTGACGCTCGGCGGCGGCGGGCACGGCGTGAGCCGCCGCTCGGCGACCAACGGCGCGGATTATTATCTGCCGGGCTATTTCGTGGCGGATGCGTTTGCGGCGTATAAGATGAAGCTACAGTATCCGGTGACGCTGCAGGTGAACGTGAAGAACCTGTTTGATAAGACCTACTACACGTCGTCGATTGCGACCAACAACCTGGGCAACCAGATTGGCGACCCGCGCGAGGTGCAGTTTACGGTGAAGATGGAGTTTTGATTTTAGTGCGAGGGTGAAAAGACGGCTCCGTGCAATCCCCTCTCCCCTTTGGGGAGAGGGTTAGGGTGAGGGGGCTCATCAGGCCTCAATATCCGCCATATCGCCTTTCTCCTGTAGCCAGTTGCGTCGGTCTTCCGAACGTTTCTTGGCAAGGAGCATATCCATCACGGCGTTGGTTTGCTGTTCGTCTTCGTCGCTTATCGTCAGCTGCACCAGGCGGCGCGTGTTCGGATCCAGCGTCGTTTCGCGCAGCTGCATCGGGTTCATTTCGCCCAGCCCTTTAAAGCGCTGCACGTTCGGTTTGCCCTTCTTACGCTTGAGCTGCTCCAGCACACCCGCTTTCTCTTCTTCCGTCAGCGCGTAGTAAACCTCTTTGCCGAGGTCGATACGGTAGAGCGGCGGCAGCGCCACGTGGACGTGACCATTTTTCACCAGCGTGCGGAAGTGCTTCACAAACAGCGCGCACAGCAGCGTGGCGATGTGCAGACCATCGGAGTCCGCATCCGCGAGAATACAGATCTTGCCGTAGCGCAGCTGGCTCAGATCTTCGCTGTCAGGATCGATACCGATCGCAACGGAGATATCGTGCACTTCCTGCGAGGCCAGCACTTCGTCTGAAGAGACTTCCCAGGTGTTCAGGATCTTACCCTTGAGCGGCATGATCGCCTGATATTCACGATCGCGCGCCTGCTTGGCCGACCCGCCCGCCGAGTCCCCTTCCACGAGGAACAGCTCGGTGCGGTTGAGATCCTGCGCGGTGCAGTCCGCCAGCTTGCCCGGCAGCGCAGGGCCGCTGGTCAGCTTTTTACGCACCACTTTCTTCGCGGCGCGCAGACGACGCTGGGCGCTGGAGATGGCCATTTCAGCCAGCATCTCAGCCGCCTGAACGTTCTGGTTCAGCCACAGGGTAAATGCATCTTTCACCACGCCGGAGACGAACGCCGCGCACTGGCGCGATGACAGACGCTCTTTGGTCTGACCGGCAAACTGCGGATCCTGCATCTTCACGGAGAGCACGTAGGCGCAGCGGTCCCAGATGTCTTCCGCCGAGAGCTTCACGCCGCGCGGCAGAATGTTGCGGTATTCGCAGAACTCGCGCATCGCGTCCAGCAGGCCCTGACGCAGGCCGTTGACGTGCGTACCGCCGAGCATGGTCGGGATCAGGTTGACGTAGCTTTCGGTGAGCAGCTCGCCGCCTTCCGGCAGCCACAGCAGCGCCCAGTCCACGGCTTCGGTATCGCCGCTAAAGTTACCGACAAACGGTTTTTCCGGCAGCGTCGGCAGGCCGTTTACCGCTTCGCACAGGTAGTCGTTAAGGCCATCGGCGTAGCACCAGGTCTGCTCGGTGTTGTTGACGTGATCTTTAAAGGTGATTTCTACGCCCGGGCAGAGCACTGCTTTGGCTTTCAGCAGGTGCGTCAGGCGAGAAACGGAAAAGCGCGGGCTGTCGAAGAAGCTTTCGTCAGGCCAGAAATGGACGCTGGTGCCGGTGTTGCGTTTAGCACACGTGCCGACAACCTGCAGATCCTGCACCTTCTCGCCGTTTTCAAACGCGATGTTGTAGACCTGGCCGTCGCGACGGACGTTCACTTCCACGCGTTTGGACAGGGCGTTCACCACGGAAATCCCCACGCCGTGCAGACCGCCAGAGAACTGGTAGTTTTTGTTGGAGAACTTACCGCCCGCGTGCAGACGGCAGAGGATCAGCTCAACGGCAGGCACGCCCTCTTCCGGGTGGATGTCCACCGGCATGCCGCGGCCGTCGTCGATAACTTCCAGCGACTGATCGGCGTGCAGGATGACGTCAACGCGTTTGGCATGGCCCGCCAGCGCTTCGTCCACACTGTTATCAATAACTTCCTGGCCCAGATGGTTTGGGCGCGTCGTATCGGTATACATCCCCGGGCGGCGGCGAACCGGCTCAAGCCCGGTGAGTACCTCAATGGCATCAGCGTTATAGGTTTGCGTCATGATTTAAACTAGCAATTCGCATTGATTGTCAGTGGCTGTGCAGTCCAAGAAAATCGACAATCTGGGTGAAATGATCCTCAAAGCCCGTGAAAGCATGGTTTCCGCCCTCTTCTATAGTCTGGCGGCAGGAGGCGTAATACGCCACTGCCTGGCGGTAATCCAGCACTTCATCACCCGTCTGCTGCAGCAGCCAGATGAGATCCGGCGCTTCAAGCGGGTCGACCTGCATAACTTTGAGATCGTAAATATGGCGTGACTCTAGCACATATTGCTGCCCGGTGTAGGGGTTCTCGTTTTCGCCAAGAAAGTCCCTCAGCAGCTCAAATGGCCGTACCGCCGGATTAACCACAACGGCGGGCAGCATAAAGCATTGTGAGAGCCAGGTGGCATAGTACCCGCCCAACGATGAGCCGACCACGCCAAAGGATTCACCGCCGTGTTCAAGCACGATCGATTCGAGCATTTCCGCCGCCTCCGCCGGGTAAGGCGGCAGCTGCGGGATGATCATCTCAACCTGGGGGTGATGCTCGCTCAGCCACTGGCGAAACTGCGTCGCTTTTGCGGAGCGCGGCGAGCTGTTGAATCCGTGCAGATAAAGGAGCGTAGACATCAGTAGCCTTCTGAAGCGGTATCCGGGCGGAACTCTGCGCCTGCCAGACGGCAGACTTCCGTGGTCAGCGTGCCGTCGGCATGCAGTTCCAGCCAGCGCCAGCCTGGCGCGATAGTATCCAGCGTAAAGTTGGCGCAGTGCGGCTTAAACTGCACGCAGGTTGACGGCGTCGCCAGCATGCGGCGTCCGTTCCAGTCGAGATCCTGTTCCTGATGGATGTGTCCGCACAGCAGGTGTTTCACCCGCGGGTATTTGGACAGCACGCTATCCAGCGCCGCGGAGTTACGCAGGCTGTGTTGATCCAGCCAGCTGCAGCCCGCCGGCAGCGGATGATGGTGGAGCAGCAGCAGCGTATAACGCTCAGGTTCGGCAGCCAGTTTGGTCTCCAGCCAGTCGAGTTGAAACTCGCTTAATTCACCGTGCGGGACGCCAAATACCTGGCTGTCCAGCAGCAGGATCTGCCACTGTTCACCCGCAAATACGCACTTCGCCGGAGAGATCCCCGCATCCTGAAGGGAGCTGTACATAGCGGGCTGGAAATCGTGGTTTCCAGGCAGCCAGACGCAAGGCACGCTAAAGCTCGCGATGCCTTCAGCAAAGTGCTGGTAGGCCGCGGAGGACTGGTCCTGCGCCAGATCGCCCGTTGCGACAATCAGGTCGCAGTCGCGATGTTCAGCGTGAATGGCGCTCAGTACCGCCTGATAACTCTCCCAGGTATTAACCCCCAGTAAAGTCTCATGCTTTTCGGCAAAAAGGTGGGTATCGGTGATTTGTAATATCCTGACTGGCGCCCCACCAGCAACAGTCAGGTTCAACAGGCTTTCCAAATGGTGTCCTTAGGTAGGTTTATGACGCTAACAAACCGGAATCGCCATTGCTCCATGTGCTAAACAATATCTTAGCCAGTCGGCTAAAAACTGGTTAATTTGATGCTTTTCGTCGCGTTGATGCAACTTTTTATTCGGATAATCATACCGCGCCTTGAAGCGAAAGATCTGCTGACTTGAACACACTTCAGCGACCATCGCGTCATGATAGAGGCGCACCGTCATTGACGGCAGGCTCCAATAGCTGATGCTGGGCGCCGTTTGCTCAATGTCCACCAGCGTAGTGTAGCGCGTTGATTCTGTTATCGTTAACCGATACTGCGCGTTGCTCACCTGATAGCTTACCGTTTCGCCGGGTGCGTCGTTTCTCGGCAGCAGGCGGCGCAGCTGTGCAAAATTGGTTTCGCACAGGCGCATCATTTCTGGGAAGTCAGGCGTATAGCGCTTCATTTTTTCCACTCGTTTCGTAATGTCTGATAATGCAGCTGCAGCCATTGCAGGGCGATGACAGACGCTGCGTTGTCGATTTTCCCCTCTTCTACCCACTGATAAGCCTGTTCCCGGCTTACCACATGAACCCGAATATCTTCGTTTTCATCAGCCAGACCGTGGATCCCTTCCGCCGTCGTGGCGTCCACTTCGCCCACCATAATGGACAAGCGCTCGCTGGTGCCCCCGGGGCTTGCCAGATAACTCAACACCGGTTTTGTGCGGCCTACCACCAGCCCGGCCTCTTCCAGCGCCTCGCGTCGAGCGACGTCTTCAACCGACTCGCCCTCTTCGATCATCCCGGCCACCATCTCCAGCAGCCACGGGCTTTCACTGGTGTCATACGCGGCAATGCGGATCTGCTCCACCAGTACGACTTCGTCACGCACTGGGTCAAAGGGTAGCAAGACAGCCGCATGCCCGCGCTCAAAAATTTCACGTCTGATTTCGCCGCTCATTTCACCGTTGAACAGGCGATGCCTGAAACGGTAAAGATCCATCGAAAAAAAACCGCTATAAAGCGTTTCTCGTGCAATAATTTCTACATCGTTTTTGGCGAATGTCACGGGCAACTTTTCTGGTTTTTGCATGAGTCGAGTCCTGGTAGCAATGGTGATGAAATTGTGAATTTCAAGGCTGTTTGGCTGCCGTTTGTAAGGCTATATGGTAGATTGGTGCAAATTACCGCCAGATGGCACGTAACGCCAACCTTTTGGTGTGGATGATTCTGTTAGAATCGGCAATTATTTTTTAATTAGATCAGCGCTAATACTGCTTCACAACAAGGAATGCAAATGAAGAAATTGCTCCCCATCCTTATCGGCCTGAGCCTGACGGGCTTCAGTGCAATGAGCCAGGCGGAAAACCTGTTACAGGTCTACCAGCAGGCACGTCTGGGCAACCCTGATTTACGTAAATCAGCGGCCGATCGTGATGCTGCGTTTGAAAAGATTAACGAAGCGCGTAGCCCACTGCTGCCGCAGTTAGGTTTAGGTGCAGATTATACCTACAGCAACGGTTTCCGCGACGCTAACGGCGTTAACTCCAATGCTACCAGCGCCTCACTGCAATTAACACAGACGCTGTTTGATATGTCCAAATGGCGCGCCCTGACCCTGCAGGAAAAAAGCGCGGGCATCCAGGATGTGACCTATCAGACCGACCAGCAAACGCTGATCCTGAACACTGCCACCGCGTACTTCAACGTGCTGAGCGCCATTGACGCGCTCTCCTACACCGAAGCGCAGAAACAGGCGATCTACCGCCAGTTAGATCAAACCACCCAGCGCTTCAACGTGGGTCTGGTGGCGATCACCGACGTGCAGAACGCCCGTTCACAGTACGACACCGTGCTGGCTAACGAAGTGACCGCGCGTAACAACCTCGACAACGCGCTGGAATCCCTGCGTCAGGTCACCGGTAACTACTACCCTGAGCTGGCCTCCCTGAACGTGGACAGCTTCAAAACGGATAAGCCGCAGGCCGTTAACGCCCTGCTGAAAGAGGCGGAAAACCGCAACCTGACGTTGCTGCAGGCGCGTCTGAGCCAGGATCTGGCACGCGAGCAAATTCGTCAGGCGCAGGATGGCCACCTGCCAACCCTGAGCCTGAGCGCGTCGACCGGCGTCTCTGATACTACCTATAGCGGCTCTAAGACCAATACTTCCCAGTATGACGACAGCAATATGGGTCAGAACAAAGTGGGCCTGAGCTTCTCTCTGCCGCTGTACCAGGGCGGTATGGTTAACTCCCAGGTGAAACAGGCGCAGTACAACTTTGTTGGCGCGAGCGAGCAGCTGGAAAGCGCGCACCGCAACGTGGTGCAGACCGTTCGTTCTTCCTTCAACAACGTGAATGCCTCCATCAGCAGCATCAACGCCTATAAACAGGCCGTAGTGTCTGCCCAGAGCTCACTGGACGCGATGGAAGCCGGTTACTCCGTGGGTACCCGCACCATCGTCGACGTGCTGGACGCGACCACCACGCTGTACAACGCGAAGCAGCAGCTCTCCAGCGCTCGTTACCAGTACCTGATTAACCAGCTGAACATCAAGCAGGCGCTGGGTACGCTGAACGAGCAGGATCTGCAGATGCTGAACAGCGCGCTGGGCAAACCGGTCTCCACCTCGCCGGACAGCGTTGCGCCGGAGAACCCGGAGCAGGTTGCCGCCGTTGATAACTTCAACGCTAACGGCAGCGCCCCTGCTGCACAGCCAGCGGCCGCGCGTAGCACGGCACCTGCAAGCAGCGGTTCTAACCCGTTCCGTAACTAAGATTGTTATCACGCCCTCTTCCACCGGGAGAGGGCGCATCTGAATCCCCCCCGAACGTAAGCCAACGTAAAGATCCCCCTGATTCCGCCCCTCTTCGCTTCATTTTCAACCACTCATCCACTATCCTGAGCGTTATTACCACTGGGTCCTGGAAGACAAACATGAAACGGACAAAAACGATTAATCACGCGTCGTTCCGCAAAAGCTGGAACGCACGTCACCTCACCCCTGTTGCGCTGGCCGTTACCGCGGTCTTTATGCTGGCAGGCTGTGAGAAAAACGACGAAACGGTTTCGCTGTATCAAAACGCGGACGACTGCTCCGCCGCAACCGGCCAGGCAGCAGAGTGTAAAACTGCCTACACCAACGCGCTGAAAGAAGCAGAACGCACCGCGCCGAAATACGCCTCACGCGAAGACTGCGTGGCGGAATTTGGTGAAGGTCAGTGTCAGCAGACGCCAGCTCAGGCAGGTACTGCGCCGGAAAATCAGGCGCAGGCGCAGTCCAGCGGCAGCTTCTGGATGCCATTAATGGCAGGCTACATGATGGGTCGCCTGATGGGTGGCGGTGCAGGCTATCAGCAGCAACCGCTGTTTAGCTCGAAAAACCCGGCCAGCCCGGCTTATGGTCAATATACTGATGCCAGCGGCAAAGGCTACGGCGCAGCGACCCCGGGCCGCACCGTGACCGTCCCGAAAACCGCGATGGCGCCGAAGCCTGCGACCACCAGCACCATCACCCGCGGTGGGTTCGGTGAGTCTGTGGCGAAACAGACCAGCATGCAGCGTAGTGCGACAGGCACTTCTACTCGCTCAATGGGCGGCTGATCATGGAACGAGTCGGTATTACCGAGCGCCCGGACTGGCGCGAAAAAGCCACTGAATACGGTTTTAACTTTCACACCATGTACGGCGAGCCGTACTGGTGTGAAGATGCTTACTACAAACTGACGCTCGACCAGGTGGAAAAACTGGAAGAGGTGACGGCCGAGCTGCACCAGATGTGCCTGAAGGTTGTGGAAAAGGTCATCGACAGCGACGAGCTGATGACTAAATTCCGTATTCCGAAGCACACCTGGAGTTTCGTCCGTCAGTCATGGAAGACGAATCAGCCATCGCTTTACTCTCGCCTCGATCTGGCGTGGGACGGCGTGGGTGAGCCGAAGCTTTTAGAAAACAACGCGGATACGCCGACCTCTCTTTACGAAGCGGCATTCTTCCAGTGGATTTGGCTGGAAGATCAGATGAACGCCGGAAACCTGCCGGAAGGCAGCGACCAGTTCAACAGCCTGCAGGAAAAGCTGATTGAGCGTTTCGCCGAACTGCGGGAGCAGTTTGGCTTCAATCTGCTGCATCTTGCCTGCTGCCGCGACACGGAGGAAGACCGTGGTACGGTTCAGTATCTGCAGGACTGTGCGGCCGAAGCAGACGTGGCGACCGAGTTCCTCTATATCGAAGATATTGGCCTGGGGGAAAAAGGTCAGTTTACGGATATGCAGGATCAGGTGATCAGCAACCTGTTCAAGCTCTATCCGTGGGAATACATGCTGCGTGAAATGTTCTCCACCAAGCTGGAAGACGCGGGCGTGCGCTGGCTGGAACCGGCGTGGAAGAGCATTATCTCCAACAAAGCCCTGCTGCCGATGCTGTGGGAGATGTTCCCAAACCACCCGAACCTGCTGCCAGCGTATTTTGCCGAAGATGATTTCCCGCCGATGGAGAAATACGTCGTTAAGCCAATTTTTTCCCGCGAAGGTGCGAACGTCTCAATCATTGAAAACGGTAAAACGCTGGAGGCCGTTGAAGGGCCGTACGGCGAAGAAGGGATGATCGTCCAGGAGTTTTATCAACTGCCGAAGTTTGGCGACAGCTATACGCTGATTGGCAGCTGGCTCATCAACGATCGGCCAGCCGGGATTGGCATTCGCGAAGATCGCGCGCTGATCACGCAGGATCTGTCACGGTTCTATCCGCATATTTTTGTTGAATAAGACTGCGGCCTGATGCCCTCTTCCCGTGGGAGAGGGTGCAAACACTAAAAACGGCAAACTGACGTTGCCGTTTTGCTTTTATTACCCTACCTGCACCGACAGCATACTCAGACTCCCCATCTCAATACCGTCGACCGGGATCGTAACCGGCTCCTGACCGTCCCATGCGCCTAATACATACAGCAGCGGCAGGAAGTGCTCCGGCGTCGGGTTAGAGAGCGAACCGCCTTCGTGATCCAGATAGTTCACCAGCGGATGCTGCTCAACCGGGCCTTGCCAGGTCAGGTTCGCTTTGACGTAGTCGTTAAAAGCGGTGGCCCACGGGTATGGCGTGTTCTCGCCGTGCCAGCGCGCCGTACGCAGGTTGTGCACCACGTTGCCGCTTGCCACCAGCATGATGCCCTCATCGCGCAGGGTCGCCAGTTTGCGGCCCATCTCCAGATGCCAGGCAGCCGGTTTAGTGCTGTCGATGCTCAACTGCACCATCGGAATATCCGCATCTGGGTACATCTTGATCAGCACGCCCCACGAGCCGTGGTCAAAGCCCCAGGCTTCTTTATCCAAAGCGACCGGGACTGGTGCCAGCAAATCCACCAGCTTTTGCGCCAGCTCAGGCGAGCCGGGAGCCGGATAATGCGTATCATACAGCGCCTGCGGGAAGCCGCCGAAATCATGAATGGTCTTAGGCGCTTCCATGGCCGTCACGCCGGTGCCACGGGTAAACCAGTGCGCGGACACCACCACAATCGCTTTCGGACGCGGCAACGTCTCACCCAGATGACGCCAGGCGCGGGTATAGACGTTGTCTTCCAGAACGTTCATTGGGCTGCCGTGGCCTAAAAACAGTGCTGGCATACGAGAAGAAGACATGGTGGTATCCTTAAAGAAGGTGTCAATTTGATGGTTCTACATTACGCGCATTCAGATGAAGATGAACGCAGATAACCGTGAAGATCATCATCAGGAAATTTGAACGTACGATATCGCTTAAGGAGAGTGCATGTCAGTACCCTTAATTTTGACCGTGCTTGCGGGCGCCGCGACCTTTATCGGCGCGTTCCTCGGCGTGCTCGGGCAAAAACCGTCTAATCGCCTGCTGGCCTTCTCGCTGGGCTTCGCCGCCGGGATCATGCTGCTTATCTCGCTGATGGAGATGCTGCCCGCAGCGCTTCACACCGAGGGAATGTCGCCGGTTCTGGGCTACGGCATGTTCATCGTCGGGCTGCTGGGCTATTTTGCGCTCGACCGTATGCTGCCCCACGCCCACCCTCAGGATTTGATGCAAAAAAGCGTTACTCCGATCCCGGGCAACATCAAGCGCACGGCGATCCTGCTAACGCTGGGTATCAGCCTGCACAACTTCCCTGAAGGTGTCGCCACGTACGTCACGGCCAGCAGCAACCTGGAGATGGGGTTTGGTGTCGCGCTGGCGGTAGCCTTACACAATATTCCTGAAGGACTTGCGGTGGCCGGGCCGGTTTATGCCGCAACGGGTTCAAAACGTACTGCCGTCTTCTGGGCGGGGATTTCCGGGATGGCCGAAATTCTCGGCGGCGTGCTGGCGTGGCTGATCCTTGGAAGCCTCGTGTCCCCTGTCGTGATGGCGGCGATTATGGCTGCCGTGGCCGGGATTATGGTGGCGCTCTCCGTCGATGAGCTGATGCCGCTGGCAAAAGAGATCGATCCCAATAACAATCCCAGCTATGGCGTACTGTGCGGCATGTCGGTGATGGGGTTAAGTCTGGTACTTTTGCAATCAGCGGGTATTGGTTAAAATTTATCTGCCTCCGTTTACTACGGAGGCAGGATAACTCAATAATATGCTGAAATTAATAATCCACCCTAATACCAACACATAATTTACCCTTCATTGCAATATTTTTATTGACCATTATTCTATAATATAAACTGATGGATTCATCGCAGGCTTACGCCTGAATTATGAGAACCAACGGGCCCTTACAATCAACAAGCGCTATATATTAAAACGATCTTAAAATAGCTTTAAGTTACAGTAATCGCATTACGCCTCTCTCCTCCCGTATACTCAATTCGCATCCTGAAATTAATATTCAGAGTATGAATTCATTTGAAAAAGGATATTTTCATGTATATGGGTAAAAAAGTACTGTTAGCGGTTGCGATGGCTGCCATTGTATCGGGTTCTGCCTTTGCGGAAGAACAAGGTTCTGGCAAAATTACATTTAAAGGCGTGGTTATTGATGCACCATGCAGCATCGCACCGGATAGCGTTGACAAAGAAATTGACCTGGGTGAAGTGACCACTGCCGTTATCAATGCCAATAAAAAGTCTACTCCTGTTCCGGTTGATATCAACCTGGAAAACTGCCAGCTTGACGATCCTGCTGATGAGACCGACACGCCAATTACCAAAGTTGATGTCACTTTCACCAGCGCAGCAACAGACGCGACTGACACCAGCCTCATGACCAACACCTATGCCAGCGGCGCACAGAACGTGGGCGTTCGTTTGCTGGATAACGCCGAATCCAACATTACGCTGGGCGCGGCTAATGAAGTTGACCTTCTGGCTGGCTCCACCACCCAGACGCTGCACTTTAAAGCGTTAATGGAAGTCCCTGCCGGTAAAACCGCGACTGCTGGCCAGGTTGAAGCCACAGCCAACTATGTTCTGATGTACAAATAAGATTACGCTGCAACATAAACCGACTGGCTAAATAAGCCAGTCGGTTAGCAATATTATTTTGAGTAACAGGATGATGACATATAAATTACAATCAATAATCATCATAGCGTCCCTGTTAATGACGAAATTCACTTTTGCCACTGAGTTTAATATCAATGCTATTGATAAAGACCAGCGAGGCAGCGTCGATCTTTCTCTTTTTAAAGATGAGATAGCCGTCATCCCTGGCAGCTACTTTGTTACTGTTTCCATTAATGACGTCCCACTTGCTAACGGCTGGCAGCTTAACTGGAAAGAGATCAATCATTCAGTTCAGGTGTGTATTCCGCCTGAACTGGCTGATTCCTTTGCGCTCAAAGATGATATTCGTAACGCCTTATCCGAAAAAGACGGATGCCTTGATTTCGCCTCCAGACCCGATATTACCTTTAAGTTCGAGCAAGCAACCCAAACGCTGAAGGTTACCGTTCCGCAGGCATGGCTACAGTACCGCGCAGCAGACTGGATGCCGCCCTCCACATGGGATAACGGCGTCCCTGGCGTAATGCTGGATTACAACCTGTTCGCCAGCCATTATCAGCCCAATAATGGCTCATCCTCGGATAACGCCAACACCTACGGGACCGCCGGCGCCAATTTGGGTGCGTGGCGGCTGCGCAGCGATTATCAGTACACGCAAACGCATAACGACGCCGGTTCTGAGCATGACGGGCGCTTTTCACGCGTTTACATGTTCCGCCCCTTGCCTTCACTCGGGGCGAAATTGACCCTTGGCGAAACGGATTTTCAGTCCGCCATTTTTGATGCGTTTACCTATACCGGCGCCTCCCTGATCAGCGATGAACGCATGCTGCCATGGTCTCTGCGGGGCTACGCGCCACAAATTACCGGGATAGCGCAAACCAACGCTACAGTTACGGTCAGCCTGGCCGATCGCGTGATCTATCAAAGTAAAGTTCCGCCGGGACCGTTTGTAATTCAGGATCTTAACCAGTCGGTACAGGGCACGCTGGACGTCAAAGTGACGGAAGAAGACGGGCGCGTCAGCACCTTCCAGGTCTCTGCAGAATCGGTGCCGTTTTTAACGCGCAAAGGTCAGGTTCGCTATAAGCTGGCGACCGGAAAAGCGCGGAAAGATGCCTCTCATGACGTTGAGGATAACGCCTTTATGAGCGGTGAATTCTCCTGGGGCATGCTGTCACAAACCTCCCTTTATGGCGGCACGCTCGCCGATGGCGATCGTTACCGCTCCGTCGCCGCCGGGATCGGGCAAAACATGGAGTACCTGGGTGCCCTCTCATTTGACGTGACCCAGGCAACCAGCCAGCTGCCTCACCAGGCCAGCCAAACAGGTTACAGCTACCGCTTTAACTACAGTAAGCGTTTCGATACCACCGGCAGCCAGCTTACGCTTGCCAGCTATCGCTACTCCGACCCGCAGTTCCTGAGCTACGCCCGTTTTCTGGATGATGACAACGGTGACCGCCAGTCTGAGAAGCAGACGCTCAGCGTGACGGCCAGCCAGTACATTTCGGCGCTATCGCTCAACCTCTATGTCAACATGCTGCGCCAGACCTGGTGGGACGATTCGCCCTCCACGACGGGCAGCGTGACCGCGGGCTATAACTTTGACATCGGTCGCTGGAAAAACCTGGGCGTCACCGTGTCGTGGAGTAAAACGCACTATGAGGACGAAGACGACGATACGCAGTTCTACCTCTCACTGAGCGTCCCACTCGATCCCGATCATCGTCTGAATTACGACCTGCGCAACGGCGACAGCCTGAGCCAGAATGTATCGTGGTATGACACATCCGATCGCAATAATACCTGGGGCGTTTCAGCAGGCACCGAGAGCGAGAAGTCAGATGCCGGCGCGCAGGTAAGCGGCAATTATCAGCATTATTCCCCTTATGGCGATCTGAATCTTTCCGGGAGTTATAAGGCTAATGAATACAACTCCCTGAGCGCCAGCTGGAATGGATCCTTTACCTCAACGGCCAAAGGCGCTGCGCTGCATCGTCGCAGCTACGGTAACGAGCCGCGCGTGATGGTCAGTACCGACGGCGTAGGCAACATCCCGCTGAACATGTCGCGGGATGAAACCAACCGATTTGGCATCGGCGTTTTACCGTCGATTTCCAGCTATTCGCCCTCCAGCGTGCAGGTCAATATGAACAATCTGCCCGATGGCGTAGACGTGGACACCCGCGTCGTGACCTCAACCTGGACAGAGGGGGCTATCGGGTTCCGTCAGATTGCCACCCGCGCGGGCAACGATATCACAGGCATCTTACGCACCCCGTCCGGCACGCCACCGCTGGGCGCAGTTGTTCGTCTGCTGGAAAACGATCGACAGATTGGAATGGTCGCCGATGATGGCCACGTCTGGCTGGGCGCCGTAGAGCCAGAACAGCAGTTCCGCGTAACGTGGGGGGACAATCAGCAGTGTCGCTTCGCGTTACCTTCACACCTTGAAAACAGTATGCAGTTGATACTGCCATGTCAGTAAGAAACCATGATGAAACTTACCCCACTTAAAAGCCTGTGCCTGATGCTCCTTAGCACCGCCTTTGCCAGCCACGCAGCCGTTAACCTGGACCGCACGCGCATAGTTTTTCCGGAAAGCGACAAGGCCAGCAGCCTGAAGATTGAAAACCAGAGCAAAGCGCTGCCCTATCTGGCGCTCTCCTGGATTGAAGATGAGGAAGGCCGTAAGGAAGATACGCACTTTATGGCGCTGCCTCCGATTCAACGCATCGAAGCGGGTTCCGCGTCCCAGGTCAGGATCGTTAAGCAAGCGGCCACCGGCCAGTTGCCGAAAGACAGGGAATCCCTGTTCTATTTCAACCTGCGCGAAGTGCCGCCAAAAAGTGCCAGCGCCAGCGAAGAGCGCAGCGTCATGCAGGTGGCGATGCAGAGCAGGATCAAACTGTTCTGGCGTCCTAAAGCGATTACCAAAAAGCCCGGCGAGCAGGCGGAAATGCGGATGGAAATGTCAGCCACCGCGAAAGGGCTGACTATACATAACCCGACGCCGTACTACATCACCCTGGCATGGCTCAGTAAGAATGCCAAAACCATGCTGCCGGGCTTCGACAGCCTGATGCTTGCCCCCTTCGCGACGGCGACGACCTCCACTGGCGGCTACCACGGGAATTATTACAGCATCGGCTATATCGACGACTACGGTGCCCTGAAAAAAGTCGACGTGCAGTGCGCAGGAACGGCGCAGTGCACGCTCAGCGAACGGAAGATCGAAAAAGATGCGAAAGCTCGCTAACGTCCTGTTTATTTTGCTGGTTTCTACGTTGCCGTTAAAAGAGGCGCTGGCCCTCGACTGCTATCTGGGCGGTTCCGGTGGCCCCGTTGAGGAGACCAAAACGATCTCGCCGTTTGCTATCCCCAGCAATGCGCAGGTGGGAGAAAAAATCTGGGAGTCGGATGACATTAAAATCCCGGTAACGTGCGACCACAACGTTGTCGGCGGTTTTGAACAGGAAGATGTTTTCGCCTGGGTGAATCCTTACCCTGCCGCATCGGATCCCTATTATGAGCTTGGCGTGACCTATGAGGGAATGGATTACGATGCAACAGGCCAGCCTAACGGCGTCGATACCCGACAGTGTCTGGACAACCAAAACATCACAATTTATACCCCGGCGCAGATCCGGCAAATGGGCTGGGAAAACCTTATCTGCTCCGGTAACCCGGACGATATCCATACCTCGCGCACTTTTGTTGCGCGTCTGCGCTTATACGTAAAAATCAAAGCGATGCCGCCCCACGGCTACGTCAGCTCGCTGACCGATTACATCGTCGTTCAGTTTGACGGAAAAGGCGGCGTGAACCAGATGTCGGACGCGAAAAACCTGAAGTACCACATCAACGGTCTGCAAAACATCACCGTGCTGGACTGTGGGGCGACTTTCAGTATTTTCCCGGAGAATCAGGAGATCGACTTTGGCACCTTCAGCGCCCGCGATATTGTGAATCAGCAGACGCGTAAACGAACGTTTTCGGTGAAAACGACAAAGGTGCAGGATGTCCAATGTTCAGATGGGTTCAAAATGGATTCGTCGTTCTATACTACGGAATCGCTCACCGCTGAGGACACGGCATTACTCATTGGAAATGGCCTGAAGTTGCGGATACTCAATGGCGCTCAGCCTTATACCTTCAACCACTATGAAGAATATGCCGATTTTACGGGCAGCACGCTGCAATATCAGCAGGATTACACCGCAGAGCTATCACCCGTAGAAGGAAAAGCGATCCAGTCCGGCCCGTTTGAAACCGTGGTGCTGTTTAAAATTAACTACCACTAGAGACAAAAAAGCCGGGTTTCCCCGGCTTTTTCACATCAGCAATGTCAGCTGGCTTTGCGCTCGTGCGCCTGGCGATACTCCACCAGATCTTCAATCGTCACCACCGGCATGTTGTGCAGACGGGCAAAGGTGATGCACTCCGGCGCGCGCGCCATGGTGCCGTCATCGTTGGTGAGTTCGCACAGCACGCCAGCCGGTTTGAAGCCAGCCAGCGTCACCAGGTCGATGGTCGCTTCGGTGTGGCCACCACGGGTCAGCACGCCGCCCGGCTGCGCGCGCAGCGGGAAAACGTGGCCTGGACGGTGGAGATCGGATGGTTTTGCGTTATCGGCAATCGCTGCACGTACGGTAGTCAGACGGTCAGCCGCCGACACGCCGGTAGTCACGCCGTGCGCCGCTTCAATGGTCACGGTAAAACCGGTTCCGAAGGCGCTGGTGTTGTTTTCAACCATCATCGGCAGATCGAGCTGCTGGCGGCGGTCTTCGTTAATACACAGGCATACGATGCCGCTGCCGTGACGAATAGTCAGCGCCATCTGCTCAACGGTCATATTTTCGGCGGCAAAAATCATGTCGCCTTCGTTTTCACGATTTTCATCGTCAAGCACCATCACACCGCGGCCTTCGCGCAGTGCATCCAGTGCATGTTCAACACGTTGAATTGAAGTGCCAAAAGAGGAAAGTAGCGTCTGATTCATGGTAAAAAAACCTCATTAACTTTATGGTTACCAGAATCAGGGCAGTCTTAGGAGCGCCGTACAAGCGGCAAAAAAATAACGTGAGCGGGCCATGCCCGACTGGATCGTTACTCTCTCCCATCCGGACTTTAACCGTCGGCCCCGGAATTACACCGGATCTGCTGACCTTTGAGAATTCACCCAAAGCGCTCGCGGGCTTTCAGCGTTAAGCTGATTTACCGCCGGTGGGGAATTTCGCCCCGCCCTGAGAATAAGCGAGATAACTATAACGCTATTGATTAACCTGGGCAATGCATAAGCTTCAAACAAATCTGCTTTATCCTGGGTCATGACGCGCTACAATGTTCATCAACACCGAATTATCAAGGGAAGCCATTATGATTGACCCGAAAAAAATTGAGCAGATCGCGCGTCAGGTTCATGAGTCCATGCCGAAAGGCATTCGTGAATTTGGTGATGACGTTGAGAAGAAAATCCGCCAGACGCTGCAGGCGCAGCTGGTTCGCCTTGATTTAGTCAGCCGCGAAGAGTTTGACGTGCAGACTCAGGTTCTGCTGCGCACCCGCGAGAAGCTGGCGCTGCTGGAACAGCGTCTGAGCGAGCTGGAAAACCGTAATGCGCCGGAAGAAGTGAAGCCGGCACCGGCTATTCCACCGGTGGACGACCAGGCATAACTGCGGCCTGATGCCCTCACCCCAGCCCTCTCCCACAGGGAGAGGGAGAAAAACGAACGGGCCAACTGGCCCGTTTTTTACTGACTGTCTTTCTGGATCTTCTTGATGATGTTGGTGGTTGAGCACCCGTCCTCAAAATTGAGCACCATCACCTCACCGCCGTTGGCCCAGACCTCTTCGCTGCCCGCGATCTGCTCCGGCTTGTAATCCCCGCCCTTCACCAGCAGGTCTGGCAGAATGCCGGCAATCAGGCGCTGCGGGGTATCTTCTTCAAACGACACCACCCAGTCCACCGCTTCCAGCGCGCCAAGCACAATCATACGTTGCTCGAGCGGGTTCACCGGACGCGTTTCGCCCTTCAGGCGTTTGGTCGACGCATCGCTGTTCACTGCCACAATGAGGCGATCGCCCAGCTTGCGCGCGTTCGCCAGATACGACACGTGGCCCGCGTGCAGGATGTCGAACACGCCGTTGGTCATCACCACTTTTTCACCACGCTTGCGCGCGGCGGCGACGGCCACCTTCAGCTCGTCTTCGGTCATCACCCCAAAACCGGTGTCGGCGCGGCCGCGCACCGCGTTTTCCAGCTCGATTGGCGAAACGGTTGAAGTGCCCAGTTTACCCACCACCACGCCCGCCGCGGCGTTAGCGAAGTAGCACGCCTCTTCCAGGGAATTACCCGCTGCCAGCGTCGCCGCCAGCACGCCGATCACCGTATCGCCGGCACCGGTCACGTCGTACACTTCCTGCGCCTGGGTTGGCATATGCAGCGGCGCTTTGCCCGGCTGCAGCAGCGTCATCCCCTGCTCGGAGCGGGTCACCAGCAGCGCGGACAGCTCGAAATCAGCGATGATTTTCATACCGCGCTCAACCAGTTCATCTTCGGTTTTGCACTTGCCCGCCACCGCTTCAAACTCGGAGAGGTTTGGCGTCAGCAGCGTCGCGCCGCGATAGCGCTCAAAATCGGTGCCTTTTGGGTCGATCAGCACCGGTACGCTGGCTTTGCGCGCCAGCTGAATCATCGTTTGCACGCTCGCCAGCGCGCCTTTGGCGTAGTCAGACAGCACCAGCGCGCCGATATTACCCAGCGCCTGATTGATGCGCTCGTGCAGCGGCTCAGGATCAACGCCTTCAAAGCCTTCTTCAAAATCGAGGCGGATCAGCTGCTGGTTGCGCGACAGCACGCGCAGTTTCGTAATCGTTGGGTGGGTCGGAACAGAAACGAAGTCGCACTTCACGTTCACGTCCGCCAGCGACTTGCTCAGCGCGCGCGCCGCATCGTCGATACCGGTCAGGCCCACCAGACGCGAGTGCGCGCCCAGAGAGGCAATGTTCATCGCCACGTTTGCCGCGCCGCCGGGACGCTCTTCAATGGTGTCGACCTTGACCACCGGTACCGGCGCTTCCGGAGAGATGCGGCTGGTAGGCCCATACCAGTAGCGATCCAGCATCACATCCCCGACAACCATTACTCCAGCACGTTCAAACTCTGGCAGTGTTACTTTCATTCCTGACTCCAGAAAGATTCACAATTTGCGCGCGATAATATCACACTTGTTTTGTTACGCACGGTTCCACCAGCCACTTCTGCCAGCTTGTGGTGACCTGCGCGCGTTCTTCAGCGAAACACGCCAGCGCCACATGGCCCGGCTGCTCCTGCAACGCCAGGTGATGAAGCTCATCGCGCAGCGTGGTGTAGGCGCGGGTTAAGGCCTGCGCCTCCTGCTCGTCCATAATGTCGTTTTGCGCCAGCAGCTCCAGAATGCGCACGTTATCGGACCAGCGGGTCAGCTTCGGTTTGTCGTGGGCGTGCAGCAGCACCAGGTACTGAGTGATAAATTCAATATCGGTAATTCCGCCCTCATCGGCTTTGATATCAAAGCGATCGCGGTGTTTATTCCCGAGATGGGCGCGCATTTTCTCGCGCATCTCCCGCACCTCGGTTTGCAGCGTGCTGCCTTCGCGCGGGGTGGTCATGACGGCCTTGCGAATGGCATCGAACCGGGCGTGAAGCTGCGGATCGCCATACACCACGCGAGCGCGCACCAGCGCCTGATGCTCCCACGTCCAGGCTTCATTCTTCTGGTAATCGGCAAACGCGTCCGTCGAGGTGACCAGCATGCCCGCCGCGCCGGACGGGCGCAGGCGCGCGTCCACTTCGTACAGAATGCCTGACGAGGTGCGGGTGCTGAACAGGTGCATGATGCGCTGGGCCAGGCGCAGATAGAACTGACGCCCGTCAATCTCGCGCTCGCCGTCGGTCATCACGTCCGCCGGGCAGTCGTGCAGGAAAATTAAATCCAGATCGGAGCTGTAGCCCAGCTCCCAGCCGCCCAGCTTGCCGTAACCGACCACGGCAAACCCTCGCCCCTCGCGGTCAGCCAGGTGCTTCGGCTGGCCGTAGCGGGCCACCATCTGCACCCACGCCTGATGGACAACCGCATCGATAATCGCTTCCGCCAGCCAGGTTAAGTGATCGCTCACTTTCATCACCGGCAGCGTACCGGCGATATCCGCTGCCGCCACGCGCAGCATCTGAGCCTGCTTAAACTGACGCAGCGCCTCCAGCTGCTGCTCTTCGTCCTCTTCCGGCACGCGCAGGAGGTACTGGCGCAGCTCGTCGCGATAGGCGTCCGTCGCCGTCGGCTGATAGAGCGTGTTCGGGTCGAGCAGTTCGTCCAGCAGCAGCGGGTAGCGCGCCAGCTTGTTGGCCACCATCGGCGACGCGGCGCAGAGGGAAATCAGGTGCTTAAGCGCCCCCGGAAACTCGCTCAGCAGCTCAAGATAGGTAGTACGGGTGATGATCCCGCTCAGCAGCGGCATCATGCGCGAAAGCGGCACCGGCGCATCCTCGCGCGAGCAGACCTCGCTCAGCAGGTGCGGCATCAGGTGATCCAGCACCTGACGACCGCGCGGCCCAATGGCGCGCTTGTTCAGTTCGAGACGGAAATCGGCAATCAAGGCTACCACGCGGTGGCGGGCGTCGTCGCTTAGGTGCGCCAGCACCGGCGTGGTGTCATCTTCCTGAAGCGCGTCCTGCCACAGCTCGCGCCAGTGCTCCGAGATCGCATCGTCCGGCGATTCGCTTTCATCGTCGCCGATCAGATCGTTAAAGATGCGGCGAACGCCTGCCATATGGGCATCCAGCCGTTCAGTCAACGTTGACCAGCCGTCCACGCGCATGCCCCAGGCCAGGCGCGCCCGGTTAAGGTCATCGCCCGGCAGGGTCTGGGTCTGTTCGTCGTTGATGCTTTGCAGCAGGTTTTCCAGGCGGCGCAGGAACAGATAGGCCTCGCGCAGGGTTTGCGCGTCGCCGTCCGGCAGCAGATGCAGCTGCTCAATGGCGCTCAGCGTCGGCAGCAGCGAGCGGGACTGTAGCGACGGCTCGCGCCCGCCGCGGATCAGCTGGAAGACCTGAACGATAAATTCGATTTCGCGGATGCCGCCCGCGCCAAGCTTGATGTTGTCCTTCAGGCCGCGACGGCGCACCTCGCGGGCGATCATCCCTTTCATATTGCGCAGGGACTGGATCACGCTGAAGTCAATGTAGCGGCGGAACACAAACGGGCGCAGCATGGCGCGCAGCTCGTTGGCGTAAGCGTCGTCGCTGTCGCCCATGATCCGCGCTTTGACCATCGCGTAGCGTTCCCAGTCGCGCCCCTGCTCCTGGTAATAATCTTCCAGCGCGGCGAAGCTCAGCACCAGCGGGCCGCTGTCGCCAAACGGGCGCAGGCGCATGTCCACGCGGTAAACAAAGCCGTCCTGCGTCGGCTGGTCCAGCGCCTTAATCAGACGCTGCCCGAGCCGGGTAAAGAACTGGGCGTTATCCAGCTCGCGACGACCGCCTCGCGTAGAGCCATTCTCCGGCCAGGCAAAGATCAGGTCGATATCCGAGGAGAAGTTCAGCTCGCAGCCGCCCAGCTTGCCCATCCCCAGAATCAACAGCGGCTGCGGAACCCCTTCTTCGCTGCACGGCGTGCCCCACTCTTTACAGCAGGCGGCGTAGAGCCAGTCCCGCGCGGCGACAATCAGCGTCTGCGCCAGCTCGCTCAGCTGCTGCAAGGTGCTCTCTTCACTCACCAGCTCCAGCGCCTGCGCCCAGGCAATACGCACCATCACCCGGCGGCGGAACTGACGCAGAACGCGCATCAGCGTGGCTTCATCCGCCACCTCTGCCAGCGCGGTTTGCAGCCAGCCGGCATAGTGCCGCCACTCGTCAGCCTGCGGCGGCGCGCTTTCCAGCTCGGCCAGCCAGTCCGGATTGGCGCTGACGCTCTCCTGCACAAAATCACTGAACGTAAGCACGCTTTTCGCCTGCTCGCTTAACGATGATGCGGGTAACGACTCGGGTAGACGTTCGCAAACGGTCTGCCAGTGCTGCTGTAACTGCGAAGAAAGCGGCATATCAGGGGTTCCTTGCCAGAATTAACGTTTTCCGCTGTGCAGCCAGTACGGATCCTGCGAAATGGCTTCGTTGCGGAAATGCTCGATCTCAATCTGCTGACGGGTCTCAATGGCATGCTTAAGTCCCTGCCAGTTCTCCAGCCAGGCCTGCGCCTTCACGCCCTCGTACGCACCGGACAGGAGCAACATGCTGTCGATGTTACGCGCCAGGCGGGGAAGCTGGTCGCCATACTGATCGCCCAGCGGATGCGCGAAGGTGGTTCTCAGCTCGGCGGCGTGGCGGGAAAGATGGATATCCGCGAAGCGTTTAAAGTTGTCCGCGATTTTGGTCTGCGCTTTTGCATCGAGGAAGGCGCGCCAGCCGCGCGTCACCAGAAACTCGGTCAGGGCCAGTTTTGCCGCGGCATTTTGCGGGCTGTAAAGGGCGGTTTGCGCCGACACGTCGGAAAGCAGCAGCGTCTCGGTCTGGGTCAGCAGATCGCGTAAGTGAGCGCTAGCTTTACGTGGAACGATACCGCCAAACAGCGTCAGGGTATGACGCACCAGACCAATAGCGGCCAGCACCTGTTTCCTGGCATTTTTCACGTTACGCGCCCACAGCTCCTCGTGGTACTGCCACTGAGAGAGCGCAAGTTCCAGCGCCGCTTCCATGCCCTGCTCAATGCTGGATTTCGGGACGACGCGAAGAATCGGGGTCTCTCTCAGCACGCGTGGCGCATTTCCGGCAGCCAGGTGGTAGCCGCGCGCCGCTTTGCTCAGGCTGCCCTGGCGTAAACCCGGCTGGCTTACCAGCTTGCGCGCCAGCTTCAGCACGTCGCTCGCATCCCCTTCCAGCAGTTCCAGCTCCAGCTCGCAGATCGGTTCCTGGAACTTACCCGCCTTCACCTCGCCTAAATCCAGCGCAATTTCAATGCGGCTCTTGCCTTCCATCACCAGCCATTTCTCGCGAGCGAAATCGGTGCTGAACAGCGGCTGCACCTGCCCTGCCAGCGTGGCGGGCAGTTCGCCTTCCGGCCAGACTTCCGCCGGGAAACGTTCCAGCTCAAGTTCTGGCTTACTGATGTCGATATTGTATTCCGGGCGCTGATGCAAACCGCCGACCACGCGGCCGGCGATTTTCATCGTCATCTCGTAGCGTCCGTTCGCGCCGCGGATGCGCAGCCCCATATCGTGGTTGCGCAGCCAGTTGTCCGGCGTTTCGTAGTAGATGTTGAGCAACTGTACGGGTTCATGGTGCTCGCCGGAGAGGGTATTCAGATGCTGACGGAGCGCGTCAACGCTGTCTTTTTCGACGATAAATTTTAATTCGATTTCCTGAGCCATAGCCTTGTACTTTTGCGGGCGTCACAGACGCGTCAATGAGGGCGAACTTCCTCGCCATTTGTTTGTCAGTACATAGTATTTTGCGCCAAATTGCCATGCAATGAGCAATTTGTCGGGCGTAAATGTGTAGAGTCGTGACACAGATGATTCTGATTGCTGATGAATGCTTTGCGTAGAGACACTGTTGCCACTACTATCGTTCCACTTTTTATGAAAATAACGACTAATGATGCTTAAATTACGCCTGATTGGACTTACTTTACTCGCTTTTAGCGCCGCAACCGCAGTGCACGCTGAAGAGAAGCGTTACGTTTCTGACGAACTGAATACCTGGGTACGCAGTGGCCCCGGAGATAATTATCGCCTCGTGGGCACGGTGAATGCCGGCGAGGAAGTCACCCTGTTACAGACCAACGCGGAGACCAATTACGGTCAGGTTCGCGACAGTTCCGGCCGTACCTCCTGGATCCCAATGAAAGAGCTGAGCACCGTGCCAAGCCTGCGCACCCGCGTGCCGGATCTGGAAAACCAGGTGAAGACCCTGACAGACAAGCTGAACAACATCGACGGGACCTGGAACCAGCGCACCGCCGAAATGCAGCAGAAAGTGGCGCAAAGCGACGGCGTGATCAACGGTCTGAAAGAAGAGAATCAAAAGCTCAAAAACGAGCTGATCGTCGCGCAGAAAAAAGTGAACGCCGCGAACCTGCAGCTTGATGACAAACAACGCACCATTATCATGCAGTGGTTTATGTATGGCGGCGGCGTGCTGGGCGTTGGTCTGGTGCTGGGCCTGGTCCTGCCGCATCTGATCCCAAGCCGTAAGCGTAAAGATCGCTGGATGAACTAATTCGTCTTCTCTGCCAGACTTACGTATCATTCTGGAAAAGAGAAAACGGGAGAGTTGGGCGTGAAGAGTTATCTGGTCGGTGGTGCGGTACGTGATGCGTTGTTAGGTCTGCCGGTCAAAGATAAAGACTGGGTGGTGGTGGGCGCCACCCCGGAAGAGATGCTCGACGCGGGCTACCAGCAGGTAGGCCGCGATTTTCCCGTGTTTCTGCACCCGAAAAGCCGGGAAGAGTACGCCCTGGCGCGTACCGAGCGGAAATCCGGTTCCGGCTATACGGGATTCACCTGCTACGCCGCGCCGGATGTGACGCTGGAGCAGGATTTGCTGCGCCGCGATCTCACCATTAACGCCCTGGCTCAGGACGAAAACGGCCATATCATCGACGCCTACGGCGGGCAGGATGACCTGCGCGACCGTCTTTTGCGTCACGTCTCCCCGGCATTTTCTGAAGATCCGCTCCGCGTGCTGCGCGTGGCGCGCTTTGCCGCGCGTTACGCCCATCTGAGCTTCCGTATTGCGGATGAGACGATGGCGTTGATGACGGCCATGACCGAGGCGGGCGAGCTGGAACACCTGACGCCGGAGCGCGTCTGGAAAGAGACGGAAAACGCCCTCACCACCCGCAACCCGCAGGTCTTTTTCCAGGTCCTGCGCGACTGCGGCGCGCTGAGGGTGCTGTTCCCGGAAATCGACGCGCTGTTTGGCGTCCCCGCGCCGGCGAAATGGCACCCGGAAATTGATACCGGCGTGCACACGCTCATGACGCTAAGCATGGCCGCCATGCTCAGCCCTGAGGTGGACGTACGCTTTTCCACCCTGTGCCACGATCTCGGCAAAGGCTTAACGCCGAAAGAGTTCTGGCCGCGCCATCACGGGCACGGTCCGGCGGGCGTAAAGCTGGTTGACGGGCTCTGCCAGCGCCTGCGCGTACCGAATGACATCCGCGATCTGGCAAAGCTGGTCGCCGAGTTCCACGACCTGATCCATACCTTCCCGATCCTGAAGCCTGCCACCATCGTGAAGCTGTTCGATAATATCGACGCCTGGCGCAAGCCGCAGCGCGTGGAGCAGATTGCGCTCACCAGCGAAGCCGACGTTCGCGGCCGCACCGGGTTTGAAGCGTCCGATTACCCGCAGGGGCGCTTGCTGCGCGAAGCGTGGGAAGTCGCAAAAGCGGTGCCAACGAAAGACGTGGTTGAGGCAGGATTTAAAGGCCCGGAGATTCGCGAGGAGCTGACCAAACGGCGAATTGACGCGGTTACCGCGTGGAAGGAAAAGCGTTGCCCTCAGCCGAAAGAGTGAGGGCAACCCGTTATCAGAAGAAGACCACGTACACCGCAGCGGCAACGATAAAGCGGTAAATTGCGAACGGAATAAACGAGATACGCTTGATCAGCTGCAGGAAGGTTTTGATGGCAATCAGCGCCACGATAAAGGCGGTGATAAAGCCCACGGCGAACATCGGAATATCGCCTGTGGTCAGGAAGCCAATGCTTTTGTAAAGGTCCAGCGCGGTGGCGCCCATCATCATCGGCACCGCCAGCAGGAACGAGAACTCAGACGCCGCGTAACGGCTCACGCCCATCAGCATCCCGCCTGAAATGGTCGCACCTGAACGAGAGAAGCCCGGCCACAGCGCCAGACACTGGAAGCAGCCAATGATAAATGCCTGACGGTAGGTCATATCGTCCAGGCCTTCCGCACGCGGAACTTTTGGCTTCAGCACTTCGGCGGCAATCAGCAGGAAGCCCCCCACCACCAGCGCGTACATGACGTTAATCGGGTTAAACAGCGATTTAATCGTGTCGTGGAAGACCAGCCCCAGCACCACCGCCGGGATCATCCCGAGCAGGATGTGGATCAGCGTCAGGCGGCCCTTGCCCTCTCCTTCACGCTGCGGCAGGCGGCCAAAATGGATGCCGATCAGGCCAAACAGGCGACGCCAGAACATTACCACCACCGCCAGGATAGAGCCCAGCTGAATCACCACCTCAAACGTCTTTGCGGTATCGCCTTCAAAGCCCAGCAGATGGCCAACGATAATCATATGGCCCGTACTGGAAACCGGCAAAAACTCCGTCAATCCTTCGACCACACCCAGAATTGCCGCCACCAGCAGCGAGTGCATATCGCTCATCTATAAACCCCTAAAAAAAAGATATAAAAAACGGTGTCCACGCGGACCACCGTGAAAGATACAGCCTTAAGACCGATATAACCTAAAATGGTTTAGCTATTATGACGTTAAATCTTCCCTTTCAGATTTGTGCCACGCTCGATAATCACGCCCACGTTGGCCGCGCGCGCCACCGCACCCGGCTTGCTCAGCTTGATGCGTACCCACGGTGAGTTGAATTTGGTCAGCAGCAGGTCCGCCACCTCTTCCGCCACGCGTTCCACCAGCGCAAAACGCTGCCCTTCCACGTGGCCGATCACCGCTTCGCTGATGTCGGCATAGCTCAGACAGTCATTCACGTCATCGCTTTTTGCCGATTTGCGGTTATCCCATCCCATTTCGATATCGAACACCAGTTTCTGCTCGATGGTCTGTTCCCAGTCGTAAACACCAATTGTGGTGATTACCGAAAGTTGCTCTATAAATACAATATCCATCACGACCTGCCTGCTTTTTGGCTAAACCGGATACCACTTCCGGCGAATTATGCGTATTATCCACAGATGCTGAGAATACAGATACATTTTCAAAACGGAACAGCGTTATGAGTGCAATCGCGCCTGGAATGATCCTCCTCGCCTATCTTTGCGGCTCAATCTCCAGCGCCATTCTGGTCTGCCGCATTGCCGGGTTACCTGACCCGCGTGAAAGTGGTTCCGGGAATCCGGGAGCGACCAACGTGCTTCGAATTGGCGGCAAGGGAGCAGCCGTAGCGGTTTTGATTTTTGATGTTCTGAAAGGGATGCTGCCCGTCTGGGGCGCCTATGCGCTGGGCGTCACGCCGTTCTGGCTCGGTCTTATCGCCATCGCCGCCTGCGTCGGCCATATCTGGCCCGTTTTCTTTGGCTTTAAAGGCGGCAAAGGGGTGGCGACCGCCTTTGGTGCCATTGCGCCCATCGGCTGGGACTTAACCGGCGTCATGGCCGGGACCTGGCTGCTGACCATTCTGCTGAGCGGCTATTCGTCGCTGGGGGCCATCGTCAGCGCGCTGATCGCCCCGTTCTACGTCTGGTGGTTCAAACCCCAGTTCACCTTCCCAGTGTCGATGCTCTCCTGCCTGATCCTGCTGCGTCATCACGACAATATTCAGCGCCTGTGGCGTCGTCAGGAAACCAAGATCTGGACGAAGCTCAAGCGTAAGAAGAAAGACGCTAAATAAAGCGTTCGTTATGCCTTATAACTAAATGTGATTTTGGTCACCTTCTGCCTGTGGTAACTGTTAGAGACACAACACAACCACACAAAAAGAAAATGGCAGAAATCACAGATACAACTCCCCTTTCAACGGCAGGAAGAACCCCGGATGGCGACATCAAGTGGGTGCGCAGCGCATCGGACGTATCCCGTCTCGTAAACGACGGCTCACAGGGCCGGGCCAACGCCCGGATCGTGGTGGGTATCGCGCTGGGCGGGATTTTCCTCGATGCCTACGATCTGGGCGCGCTGGCGTTCGGCATTAAAGACATCACCCGCGAATTTAACCTGACGCCAGCCGGTACCGGCATGGTGGCCTCGGCGATTACCTTTGGTGCCATTGTCGGGGCGCTGCTCGGTGGTTACCTCACGGATAAAATCGGGCGCTACCGCGTGTTTATGGCTGATATGGTGTTCTTCGTGGTAGCCGCTATCGCCTGCGCGCTGGCCCCGAATGAATATGTGCTGGCGGGCGCGCGCTTTGTGATGGGGCTGGGGGTGGGGATCGACCTTCCCGTGGCGATGGCGTTTCTGAGCGAGTTCGCCAGGCTCAAAGGGCCCGGAAATAAGGCCTCCAGCGTCGCGATGTGGTGTCCCACCTGGTATGCGGCCATCAGCGTTTCCTACTTGCTGGTGCTGTTCTTCTATGCCGTTCTGCCGGAAAGCCACAGCGACTGGCTGTGGCGTTTGATTCTCGGCTTTGGAGCGGTGCCCGCGCTGGTGATTATCGCCATCCGCAGCCGCTACATGAGCGAATCCCCGGTTTGGGCGGCGAATCAGGGCAACCTGAAAGAGGCGGCGTCCATTTTGCGGCAGTCGTACAATATTAACGCCCACGTCCCGCAGGATGCGCTTACCCAGCCAGCGCCTGTCGTGAATAAAGCCAAATGGTCGAACTATCTGAACCTGTTCCGCGGCATCTACCTGCGGCGTACCACGCTCGCCACGCTGCTGTCCGTCGTCTCCTCGTTCGCCTATAACGCCGTGGCCTTTGGTCTGCCGGTGATTATTTCAAGCTTCTTTGTGCAGTCGATGCTGACCACCATTCTGATCTCGCTGGCGCTTAATCTGCTGTTTGCGTTTGTCGGCGGATTACTGGCGGCGCGCTACGTGCCGCGCTTCGGCGCGTGGCGGATGTCGCTGGCGGGTTACGCCTGCCAGCTTGTAGCGCTGCTGGGGCTGGCGCTGATTGGTCGTCCTGATGGTGCAACAGAAGGCGCGATCGCCGTCGCGATGCTGGCGCTGTTCCTGTTCGGTCAGGGATTTGGCCCGGGCGCGCATACCATGACGTTTGCCTCGCTGAGCTACCCGACCTCCCTGCGCGGCGTGGGCGTGGGTCTCAACCAGACGCTGATGCGCAGCAGCTCCACGCTGTCGCTGTTCCTGTTCCCGCTGCTGGTGGCGTCTCTCGACACCGCCGTGTTCTGGGTGATTGCGCTGGCGCCGTTTATCGGCCTGGCGTCATTGCTGGCGATCCGCTGGGAGCCGTCCGGCTATGACGTGGATGCGGAGGACTACCGGTAACGACACATCGCTTCGGTGGGTTCCCCCCCACCGAAGTGCGCTTATAAATCCTCCAGCAGCGTTCGGGAGAGTTTTTTTAGCATTTCCAGCTCATCATCATTCATCCGCATGCTGCAGCGAATCTGGTCCGGCAGCGCCATCACCTGCTTTTTCAGTTCTTTCGCCTTATCCGTCAATACGACATTTTTCATCCTTTCATCCCCCACAACCGCGATACGGTTGAGAAACCCTTTTGCCTCAAGCTTCTGAACCAGCGGGGTCAATGTGCCTGAATCAAAATAGGTTTTATCGCTGAGATCGCGAAGCGGGATGTTGTCTTTTTCATAAAGCGCCATCAAAACAACAAATTGCGGATAGGTCAGATCCATCTCCTGCAGCAGGGGGCGATACTGGCGCACGAACGCATTGGTGACCGAGTACAGCGAGAAGCACAATAAATCATCTAGCGTTTTGTTTTCTTTCATTTTTCTATCAACCCTGAATCTGTTGTCTAAAAAAAATTATAAATAATGTTTGACTAAAAGTATCTTGCACGCAAGTATTGCATCAACAACTAAGTAGCGCACTACTTAGTTATCCGTTCAAATACGTTAAAAGGGGTACTACCATGAAAACATTAACCGCCATCCTGGTTTCTTCCGTCTTCGCGTCAGCCGCGGCATCCGCTCAAACCACCAATACTCCAGCCCCGACAGCAGGCGTACAGGCATTTCTTGATGTCCTGAATGCGGGCAAAGGGAAACCGATGGAACAGATGACCCCGCAGGAGGCCCGCCAGGTACTTATTGGCGCACAGCAAGGTGCAAAACTGCCGCCCGCTCAGGTGACTGAAAAAACGATCCAGGTCAATGGCCAGACGATCGCCCTTAAAATTGTGAAGCCTGAACATGCTGCCGGTTCGCTCCCGGTATTTATGTTCTTCCACGGTGGCGGTTGGGTGCTGGGTGATTTTCCAACCCACGAACGTTTAATCCGCGATCTGGTTCGCGCGTCTGGCGCCGCAGCGGTTTACGTTGACTACACACCGTCACCTGAGGCCCATTTCCCGGTGGCAATCAATCAGGCCTATGAAGCGACAAAATGGGTCTCCGAGCACGGCCAGGAAATTGGCGTGGACGGTAGCCGTCTGGGCCTGGTTGGTAACAGCGTGGGCGGCAACATGGTGGCCTCCGTGGCGCTGCAGGCAAAACAGTTCAACGGGCCAAAAATTCGCTACAACGTGATGCTCTGGCCAGTGACGGACGCCAGCTTTGATACGGCTTCCTATCAGCAGTTCGAAAACGGCTATTTCCTGTCAAAAAACATGATGAAATGGTTCTGGGATAACTACACCACCAGCGCTGCCGACCGCAACAATATCCTTGCCTCTCCGCTTCGCGCCAGCACTGCAAAGCTGAAAGGCTTCCCGGAGACGCTGATTCAGACAGCTGAGCTGGACGTTCTGCGGGATGAAGGTGAAGCATTCGGGCGTAAACTGGATGCGGCTGGCGTCCCGGTGACCGTCACGCGCTATAACGGCATGATCCACGATTACGGCCTGCTTAACCCGCTGAGCCAGGAGCCAACGGTTAAAGTCGCCCTTGAGCAGGCAGGTGCAGCATTGCATGACCACCTGAAATAGGATCCTCATGCTTCACACAGAGCACGGCCCCGGGCCGTGCTTTTTTATTTCCTCTATCCATAAGCGACTCATATGACAGCCTTCATTTCCGCCAGGGCATACTGAAACGACCCCGATGATGCGCAGATGGAAGCAGCATGTTAGCAGCTCAGGTCACTGATAATACGTATAAAGGCTGGCAGGCGTCGCTTGCCCTGCAGTTTTGTCACGCCCCTGAGAAAACCCTCCTGCGTTCAGCGCATCACGTCGGGCCGCTTACCGTTCAGCGGCCGTTTTACCCTGAAGGGGAAACGTGCCACCTTTACCTGCTGCACCCGCCCGGCGGCGTTGTGGGGGGCGATACGCTGGACATTTCCGTTCGGCTCGACGCCAAAAGCCACGCGCTTATCACCATGCCCGGCGCCAGCAAGTTCTACCGCAGCAGCGGCCCGCAGGCGCGTCTGAGCCAGCACTTTTATCTTGATGAAAATGCCACGCTGGAGTGGCTGCCGCAGGACACCATTATCTTTCCCGGCGCGAACGCCGCGCTGCGTTCCGTCTTCCACCTGAAGGCCTCCAGCACGCTGCTGGCGTGGGAGCTGTACTGCCTGGGCCGCCCGGTAATAAACGAAACCTTCAGCCACGGCACGCTGGAGAGCCGCCTTGAGGTGTGGGTGGATGACGAACCGCGCCTGATTGAGCGTCAGCACCTCAGCGACGGCGATCTCACGCCCGTCGCGGGACACCCGTGGATCGGCACCCTGCTGTTCTATCCGGCCCGGGAAGATCATCTCGACACGGCGCGCGCGCTGCTCGCGCCTCTGAGCCATTTTGCGGGGGCAACGCTCACCGACGATCTGCTGTCGGTGCGTTTTCTCGCCCACGACAATCTGATTTGCCAGCGGGCGATGCGCGACATCTGGCAGTCGCTTCGCCCGCTTCTCACTACCAAAACCGCCTGTTCGCCGCGTATCTGGCAGACATAAGAGAACCGTTATGGAACTGACCCCCAGAGAAAAAGACAAGCTGTTGCTGTTCACCGCCGCGCTGGTTGCCGAACGCCGCCTTGCGCGCGGGGTAAAGCTCAACTACCCGGAATCGGTCGCGCTGATCAGCGCCTTCATTATGGAAGGCGCGCGTGATGGCGAAACCGTCGCCTCGCTGATGGAGGCGGGCCGCCACGTCCTGACGCGGGATCAGGTGATGGAGGGCGTGCCGGAGATGATCCCGGATATTCAGGTGGAAGCCACCTTCCCGGACGGCTCCAAGCTCGTCACCGTCCACAACCCCATCGTGTAAGGAGCGCGTGATGATCCCAGGTGAATACCAGATCCAGCCCGGCACTATTGCGATCAACGTCGGGCGTGAAACCCAAAGCGTCGTTGTCGAAAACCACGGCGACAGGCCGATCCAGGTCGGCTCGCACTACCACTTCTACGAGGTCAACCCGGCGCTGAAGTTTAACCGGGAAGCCACCAAAGGCTACCGGCTGAACATCCCGGCGGGCACCGCCGTGCGCTTCGAGCCGGGGCAGAAGCGGGAAGTGACGCTGGTTCAGGTCACGGGCGCGCAGCGCATTTTCGGCTTTCGCGGCGAGGTAATGGGCGAGGTGAAACATGGCTGAGATTTCACGTCAGGCGTATGCCGACATGTTCGGCCCAACCACCGGGGACAAGGTGCGGCTGGCGGACAGCGAGCTGTGGATCGAAGTGGAAGACGATCTCACGGTCTACGGCGAAGAGGTGAAATTCGGCGGCGGGAAGGTGATCCGCGACGGCATGGGTCAGGGGCAGATGACCGCAAAAGACTGTGTGGATCTGGTTCTCACCAACGCGCTGATCGTCGATCACTGGGGGATCGTGAAGGCCGATATCGGCGTGAAGAACGGACGGATCTTCGCCGTCGGCAAAGCCGGGAACCCGGACATTCAGCCCGGCGTCACGATCCCGATCGGCGCCGCGACGGAAGTGATTGCCGCCGAGGGGAAGATCGTCACCGCCGGCGGGATCGACACCCACATCCACTGGATCTGCCCCCAGCAGGCGGAAGAGGCGCTGGTCTCCGGCGTCACCACCATGATCGGCGGCGGTACCGGTCCGGCGGCGGGCACCAACGCCACCACCTGCACGCCGGGGCCGTGGTATATCGCCCGCATGCTGCAGGCCGCCGATACGTTGCCGGTGAATATTGGCCTGCTCGGCAAAGGTAACGGCTCCAACCCGGACGCCCTGCGCGAGCAGATCGCCGCCGGCGCCATCGGGCTGAAGATCCACGAAGACTGGGGCGCGACGCCCGCGGCGATTAACTGCTCGCTGGAGGTGGCCGAAGAGATGGATATTCAGGTGGCGCTGCACAGCGACACGCTGAACGAGTCCGGTTTTGTCGAAGACACGCTGGCGGCTATTGCCGGGCGCACCATCCACACCTTCCACACCGAAGGCGCAGGCGGCGGCCACGCGCCGGATATCATCACCGCCTGCGCGCACCCGAATATACTGCCCTCCTCCACCAACCCGACCCTGCCCTACACGGTGAACACCATCGACGAGCATCTCGACATGCTGATGGTTTGCCATCACCTCGACCCGGATATCGCCGAGGACGTGGCGTTTGCCGAATCCCGCATTCGCCGGGAGACCATCGCCGCTGAAGACGTGCTGCACGATATCGGCGCGTTCTCGCTTACCTCGTCAGATTCACAGGCCATGGGCCGCGTCGGGGAAGTGATTATCCGCACCTGGCAGGTGGCGCACCGCATGAAGGTTCAGCGCGGCGCGCTGCCGGAAGAGACGGGCGAAAACGACAACTTCCGCGTGAAGCGATATGTCGCCAAATACACCATTAACCCGGCGCTGACCCACGGCATCGCCCATGAGGTCGGTTCGGTTGAGGCGGGCAAGCTGGCGGATCTGGTGGTCTGGTCCCCGGCGTTCTTCGGCGTCAAGCCCGCCACCATCGTCAAGGGCGGGATGATCGCCTGTGCGCCGATGGGCGACATCAACGCCTCGATCCCCACGCCGCAGCCGGTCCATTACCGCCCGATGTTTGGATCGCTGGGTGCCGCCCGCCACGCCACGCGCCTGACGTTTATCTCACAGGCCGCCAGTGCGAACGGCATCCCGCAGCAGCTCAACCTGCAGAGCGCCACGGCGGTGGTGAAAGACTGCCGGACGGTGAAAAAGGCAGACATGATCCACAACGCCCTGCAGCCGAATATCACCGTCGATTCGCAAACCTACGAGGTGCGCGTCGACGGCGAACTGATAACCAGCGAACCGGCCGACGTTCTGCCGATGGCGCAACGCTATTTCCTGTTTTGAGGAGTGAAGATGATCTACTTAACCCAACGCCTGGACCATGCGCACCCGATCACCGCCAGCGTCACGCTGCCGATTGACGTGCGGGTGAAATGCCGCGCCCGCGTGTCGCTGAACGACGGTCGCGAAGCCGGGCTGATGCTGCCGCGCGGCCTGCTGCTGCGCGGGGGCGACCTGCTGACCACCGACGACGGCAGCGAGGTCATAGAAGTGATCGCCGCTCCGGAGTCGGTTTCCGTGGTGCGCTGCGCCGATCCGTTCCTGCTCGCCCGCGCCTGCTATCACCTGGGCAACCGCCACGTGCCGCTGCAGGTGATGCCCGGCGAGCTGCGTTATCACCACGACCACGTTCTCGACGACATGCTGCGCCAGTTCGGGCTGGAGGTAACCTACGCCAGCCTGCCGTTTGAACCGGAAGCAGGCGCTTACGCCAGCGATGCCCACAGCCATAGCCATTCTCACGCCCATTCACATTAAGGACTCATCATGCGCAAGTATTTACCGCTGTTACTGCTGGCCGTTTCCGTTCCCGCGCTCGCGCATCCGGGACACGGTACCGACAGCTTCCAGGCCGGCTTTCTTCATCCGCTGACCGGACTCGATCACCTGCTGATGCTGACCGGGGCTGGCGTGCTCTCGGCGCTGAGCGGCCGCAAGCTCCTGCTGCCGTTTGCCACCCTCGGCATGATGCTCGCTGGCGCCATTGCGGGAAGCCTGCTCGGCGGATTCAGCGGCATGGAGATGCTGATTATCGCCTCGCTGGCGGTCTGCGGCGTGATGATGTTTAAAACCGAAAACCGCCTGCTGCTGGCGGTACCTGCCCTGGCGATGTTCCACGGCTGGGCGCACGGCGTGGAGATGTCCGGCCACAGCTTCTGGCTTTTCACCAGCGGGTTTATGTTCGCCAGCGCCACGGTGCTGTGCGCGAGCTTCGCGGCGGGATTGCTGCTGCGACGTCACGACGGCCTGCGTAAAACCTTCGGCGGCGGGCTGATCGTCTCCGCTCTGCTGGTGCTGATGAGCTGATGGATCGCACGCGCCAGTGGCTGCGCCTGATGCAGCTCTCGAGCAGCAGCCTGCCGGTCGGGTCGTTTACCTGGTCGCAGGGACTGGAGTGGGCCGTGGAGGCGGGCTGGGTCACGAACGCCGACGCCTTCAGACGCTGGCAGATCCAGCAGATGAAGCAGAGCTTTTTCCGCGTCGATGTGCCGCTGTTTATCCGGCTGTTCCGGGCCTGCGAGCAGCAGGATCTGGCGACGGCCAAACGCTGGACGGCATACCTGCTCGCCTGCCGGGAAACGCGCGAGCTGCGCGAAGAGGAGCGCAACCGTGGGGCGGCCTTTACGCGTCTGATTAAAAGCTGGGAGCCGGACTGCCCGGCAGAGTGGCTGCCGCTGTTTGCGCAGAGCCAGCTCTGCGGCATGGCGTGGCTCGGCGTGCGCTGGGGCATTGGCGCGCGCGAGCTGGCGCTGAGCCTCGGCTACAGCTGGATAGAGAGCGCGGTGATGGCGGGCGTCAAGCTGGTCCCCTTCGGGCAGCAGGCGGCGCAGCAGCTGATTATCGAACTGAGCGACCATTTCGCCGCCGGGCTTGAGCAGGCATTTTTACGCGGAGATGACGAGACAGGCGCGGCGACGCCGCTGTCCGCCATCGCCTCCGCGCGCCACGAAACCCAATATTCACGACTATTCCGTTCCTGAGGAGTCAACATGGCTGATTACAAACATCCCCTGCGCGTGGGCGTGGGCGGCCCGGTAGGGTCGGGCAAAACCGCGCTGCTGGAAGCGCTTTGCAAGGCAATGCGCGACACCTACCATCTGGCGGTGGTGACCAACGATATCTACACCAAAGAGGATCAGCGCATCCTCACCGAAGCGGGCGCGCTGGAGCCGGAGCGCATCGTGGGCGTAGAGACGGGCGGCTGCCCGCATACCGCCATCCGCGAAGATGCCTCGATGAACCTGGCGGCGGTGGAAGCACTCAGCGAGAAGTTCGGCAATCTGGATCTGATCTTCGTGGAAAGCGGCGGGGACAACCTCAGCGCGACGTTCAGCCCGGAGCTGGCGGATCTGACCATTTACGTGATCGACGTGGCCGAAGGGGAAAAAATCCCGCGCAAGGGCGGGCCGGGGATCACTAAATCCGATTTTCTGGTGATCAACAAAACCGATCTCGCGCCGTACGTGGGGGCGTCGCTGGAGGTGATGGAGCGCGATACCAACCGCATGCGCGGCGAGCGTCCGTGGACGTTTACCAATCTTAAAGCGGGTGACGGCCTGGCAACGATTATTGCGTTTCTGGAAGAGAAAGGGATGCTGCGGGTATAGTCGTAAATGTCCCTCTCCCCGGTGGGGAGAGAGCCAGGATAAGGGGGTTACGCCTCCGGCAGTTCCGCCAGCGGCCAGCGCGGACGCACGGACACGCTCAGGTCGGACGTCGCGCCCGCATTGAGGCGCACCATCCCGGCGTAGGCGATCATCGCCCCGTTATCGGTACAGAATTCCGGACGGGCATAGAACACTTCCCCGCGACGCTTTTGCATCATCTCGGCGAGCTTCGCGCGCAGCGTGCGGTTGGCACTCACGCCACCTGCCATCACCAGGCGCTTAAAGCCGGTCTGATCCAGCGCGCGCTTGCACTTGATCATCAGCGTATCCACCACCGCGTCTTCAAACGCGCGGGCGATATCGGCGCGGGTCTGCTCGCTGTCGTCGTTATTGCGGATGGTATTCGCCGCGAAGGTTTTCAGCCCGGAGAAGCTGAAGTCCAGCCCAGGACGGTCGGTCATCGGACGCGGGAAGACAAAGCGCCCTTCCGTTCCCTGCGACGCCATTTTTGACAGCATCGGGCCGCCGGGGTAATCCAGACCCAGCAGCTTGGCGGTTTTGTCGAAGGCTTCACCGGCGGCGTCGTCGATCGACTCGCCCAGCAGTTCGTACTTGCCAATGCCCGTTACGCTAATCAGCTGCGTATGCCCACCCGAGACCAGCAGCGCCACAAACGGAAATTCTGGCGGGTTCTCTTCCAGCATCGGCGCCAGAAGATGCCCTTCCATATGGTGAACCGGGATTGCCGGCACATCCCACGCAAACGCCAGCGAACGGCCAACCGTCGCGCCAACCAGCAGCGCGCCGACCAAACCAGGCCCCGCGGTATAGGCCACGGCGTCAATATCGGTTGAGCTTAATCCGGCCTCTATCAGCGCCGCCTGAATCAGGGGAACCGTTTTACGCACGTGATCACGAGAGGCCAGTTCAGGTACGACGCCGCCGTAGTCAGCGTGCAATTTCACCTGACTATACAGCTGGTTGGCCAGAAGCCCTTTTTCGTCGTCGTAAATGGCGATGCCGGTTTCATCGCAGGATGTTTCAATACCCAGTACACGCATGACTTGTTTTACCTCGTTTCAATACCGCGCAGTGTAGAGCCTGGGCGGGTTGATGTAAAACTTTGTTCGCCCCAGGAAGAAGGCTCGTGTATACTCCTCACCCTTATTAAAGTCCCTTTCAAAATCGCATCGGTGCTTTACAAAGCAGCAGCATTTGCAGTAAAATTCCGCACCATTTTGAAATAAGCTGGCGTTGATGCCAGCGGCAAACCGAATTTATTAAAGGTGAGAGTTACATGCCGGTAATTAAAGTACGTGAAAACGAGCCGTTCGACGTAGCACTGCGTCGCTTCAAACGTTCATGCGAGAAAGCAGGTGTTCTGGCTGAAGTTCGTCGTCGTGAGTTTTATGAAAAACCAACGACCGAACGTAAGCGCGCTAAAGCTTCCGCTGTGAAACGTCACGCGAAGAAACTGGCTCGCGAAAACGCACGCCGTACTCGTCTGTACTAATCTCTTGAGGGTCAACGCCCTCAATTGACAGACAGAGTAGTAGTCGTAAGGCCGTGCTTCCGGAAGGAATGCGCGGCTTGTTTTCGTTTATAAGTCGCTTAAATTTTTGGGGCATATGGCCGGAAGAATCCCACGCGTTTTCATCAATGACCTGCTCGCCAGAACCGACATCGTCGATCTCATCGACGCGCGGGTAAAGCTGAAAAAGCAGGGCAAGAACTACCATGCGTGCTGTCCGTTCCATAACGAAAAAACCCCCTCCTTCACCGTAAACGGTGAAAAGCAGTTTTACCATTGCTTCGGCTGTGGCGCACACGGTAATGCCGTCGATTTTTTGATGAACTACGACAAGCTCGAGTTCGTTGAAACCGTCGAAGAGCTGGCGGCGATGCATAACCTTGAAGTGCCTTATGAAGCAGGCAGTGGGCCAAGTCAGATCGAGCGCCATCAGCGGCAAACGCTGTATCAACTGATGGATGGCCTGAATTCGTTTTACCAACAGTCTCTTAAGCACTCTGCGGCTGAGCCTGCGCGTCAGTATCTGAACAAGCGCGGACTGAGCGACGATGTGATTGCGCGTTTCGCTATTGGTTACGCCCCGCCCGGCTGGGACAACGTGTTAAAGCGTTTTGGCGGCAATAGCGAAGATCGTAAATCTCTCATCGATGCAGGCATGCTGGTCACCAACGACCAGGGACGAAGCTACGACCGCTTCCGTGAACGGGTGATGTTCCCGATCCGCGACAAGCGTGGCCGGGTAATTGGTTTTGGTGGTCGCGTGCTGGGTGATGCCCTGCCGAAATACCTCAACTCTCCGGAAACCGATATTTTCCATAAGGGCCGCCAGCTTTACGGTCTTTATGAGGCGCAGCAGGACAACGCGGAACCTCCGCGTCTGCTGGTCGTCGAAGGCTATATGGACGTCGTTGCGCTGGCGCAGTACGACATTAACTACGCCGTTGCGTCGCTAGGTACGTCCACCACCGCCGATCATATTCAACTGCTGTTCAGGGTGACCAACAACGTCATCTGCTGTTACGACGGTGATCGGGCCGGACGCGACGCCGCCTGGCGAGCGCTGGAAACCGCGCTGCCGTATATGACCGACGGGCGTCAGCTACGCTTTATGTTCCTGCCCGACGGTGAAGACCCGGATACGCTGGTGCGTAAAGAGGGCAAAGCGGCATTTGAAGCGCGGATGGAGCAGGCACAGCCGCTCTCCACGTTTCTGTTTAACAGCCTGATGCCGCAGGTTGATTTAAGTACCCCTGACGGGCGCGCGCAGCTCAGTACGCTGGCGCTGCCGTTAATCAGCCAGGTGCCCGGCGAAACGCTGCGCATCTACCTGCGTCAGGAGTTAGGCAACAAGCTCGGCATTCTGGATGACAGCCAGCTTGAACGTTTAATGCCTAAACAGGCTGAAAACGGCACGGTTCGCCCCGCGCCTCAGCTAAAACGCACAACCATGCGTATACTGATAGGGTTGCTGGTACAAAACCCCGAGCTTGCTCCGCAAGTGCCGTCGCTGGCGGGTTTGAACCACGAAAAGTTGCCCGGACTTGGCTTATTTTCAGAACTGGTCAACACTTGTTTGTCTCAGCCAGGTCTGACCACCGGACAACTTTTAGAGCATTATCGCGGCACAAAAGAGGCCGCTACCCTTGAAAAACTGTCGATGTGGGACGATATAGCAGATAAGGATATTGCAGAAAAAACGTTCACCGACTCGCTCAACCATATGTTTGATTCGATGCTTGAGCTGCGACTCTCTGAATTGATCGCGCGCTCGCGGACCCATGGGTTAACGCCGGCAGAACGCGAAGAGGTGCGTGTGATTACTGAAGCACGCGCCCGCAAATGAATTTAACGGCTTAAGTGCCGAATATCGATCGGGAAGCCCCCGACAGCCGCACTGAGAGGCAGCGGCAAAAATATAAGTACGCCCTCGCTTTAAAGGTTGGCAGCCCCATCGCCGACACCAATCAAACGAATTAAGTGTGGATACCGTCTTATGGAGCAAAACCCGCAGTCACAGCTGAAACTTCTTGTCCAACGCGGTAAGGAGCAAGGCTATCTGACCTATGCCGAGGTCAATGACCATCTGCCGGAAGATATCGTCGATTCAGATCAAATCGAAGACATCATCCAAATGATCAATGACATGGGCATTCAGGTGATGGAAGAAGCACCGGATGCCGATGATCTGTTGCTGGCTGAAACCTCCAACAACACTGACGAAGATGCGGAAGAAGCTGCTGCACAGGTACTGTCCAGCGTGGAATCTGAAATCGGGCGTACCACTGACCCGGTCCGCATGTACATGCGCGAAATGGGTACCGTTGAACTGTTGACCCGCGAAGGCGAAATTGACATCGCAAAACGCATCGAAGACGGGATCAACCAGGTTCAGTGCTCTGTTGCTGAGTACCCGGAAGCGATCACCTATCTGCTGGAGCAGTACGATCGCGTTGAAGCGGAAGAAGCGCGCCTGTCCGATCTGATCACCGGTTTTGTCGACCCGAACGCTGAAGAAGATATGGCGCCTACCGCCACTCACGTCGGTTCTGAGCTGTCTCAGGAAGAGATGGATGACGACGAAGACGAAGATGAGGAAGAAGACGACGACAGCGCGGACGATGACAACAGCATCGACCCGGAACTGGCGCGTGAGAAGTTTGCCGAGCTGCGTACCCAGTACGAAGTCACGCGTGACACCATCAAAGCGAAAGGCCGCAGCCATGCCGCCGCTCAGGAAGAGATCCTGAAGCTGTCTGAAGTGTTCAAACAGTTCCGCCTGGTGCCAAAACAGTTCGACTACCTGGTTAACAGCATGCGCGTGATGATGGATCGCGTACGCACCCAGGAACGCATCATCATGAAGCTGTGCGTTGAGCAGTGCAAAATGCCGAAGAAGAACTTCATCACCCTCTTCACCGGCAACGAAACCAGCGAAACCTGGTTCAACGCGGCTATCGCGATGAACAAGCCGTGGTCTGAAAAACTGCACGACGTGAAGGACGATGTCTATCGCGGTCTGCAGAAGCTGCAGCAGATTGAAGAAGAGACCGGCCTGACCATCGAGCAGGTCAAGGACATCAACCGTCGTATGTCCATCGGTGAAGCGAAAGCCCGCCGTGCGAAGAAAGAGATGGTTGAGGCGAACTTGCGTCTGGTTATCTCTATCGCCAAGAAATACACCAACCGCGGTCTGCAGTTCCTGGATCTGATTCAGGAAGGCAACATCGGTCTGATGAAAGCGGTAGATAAGTTTGAATACCGTCGTGGTTACAAGTTCTCCACTTACGCAACATGGTGGATCCGTCAGGCGATTACCCGCTCTATCGCAGACCAGGCGCGCACCATCCGTATTCCGGTGCATATGATTGAGACCATCAACAAGCTCAACCGTATCTCCCGCCAGATGCTGCAGGAGATGGGCCGCGAGCCGACGCCGGAAGAGCTGGCCGAGCGCATGCTGATGCCGGAAGACAAGATCCGTAAAGTGCTGAAGATCGCCAAAGAGCCAATCTCCATGGAAACGCCAATCGGTGATGATGAAGATTCGCATCTGGGTGATTTCATCGAGGATACCACCCTCGAGCTGCCGCTGGACTCTGCCACCACCGAGAGCCTGCGTGCTGCCACGCACGACGTTCTGGCCGGCCTGACCGCCCGTGAAGCAAAAGTACTGCGTATGCGTTTCGGTATCGACATGAATACCGACCACACGCTGGAAGAAGTGGGTAAACAGTTTGACGTGACCCGCGAACGTATCCGTCAGATCGAAGCGAAGGCGCTGCGTAAGCTGCGTCATCCAAGCCGCTCTGAAGTGCTGCGTAGCTTCCTGGACGACTAATCCAGGTAAAAACAGCAAAAAGCTCCCATTCGGGAGCTTTTTTTTTGTTTATTCCCTCTCCCTGTGGGAGAGGGCCAGGGTGAGGGTATCAGGCCGCAGAGGAGCTAAAGCCCCCGCACCATCAGCGCCTCATCCAGTTCCCGATACGCCTCCACCAGCTTATCCAGCGTCGCCCTGTTGAGCCCGCTCGGATTCGGCAGCACCCACACCTGCGTCACGCCAATGCTTATATTCTGCTTACCCCACTTAGCCCCGCGCTGGCTAAACGCCTGCTCGTAGGCCTGCTTACCGAGGATTGCCAGCGCGGCGGGCTGATAGTCTTCAATTTTCTTAACCAGCTCCCGCCCGCCGCTGCGCAGTTCATGCAGGTTGACCTCGCTCGCCTGCACCGTAGGACGCTCGACCAGCATGGTGATCCCGCAGCGCGTATCCAGCAGATGCTGCTCCTCTTCCGGCTTGAGTAACCTGTCGGTAAACCCGGCCTGGTAGATCACCTTCCAGAAGCGATTTCCCGGATGGGCAAAGTGAAAACCGGTGTGCGCCGAGGACTTGCCCGGGTTGATACCACAAAACACCACCCGCAGGCCTGGGGCCAGAATATCGTTGATCATCTTTACTCCCGATCGATACATCGTTAGAGAAGTATAAAGGATTGATTATGCGTTGTTTATAAAAACAGCAAGCAGGAGTGAATGGCTGGATTGCTGCGGGGAGTTACTTTATAATTCACCGCCACGGCCCCTTAGCTCAGTGGTTAGAGCAGGCGACTCATAATCGCTTGGTCGCTGGTTCAAGTCCAGCAGGGGCCACCAAATTTTAGCTGTAGAATCATATAATTAAGCCACTCGATTGAGTGGCTTTTTTTATTGGCTTTTTATGAGCCGGTAATACCGCCGTTAACCGTGACTCATTGAGGCCGTTCGGATCCGCTCAGAGGCGCCAGGAGTTGCAATCAGACGCTCCACGGATTCCATCGTCACGAACGTACAGCTGCAGTCCACATTGGTGCACTGGTGATAGCGCTCTTTGGTGTTTTCACTTAAATAGCGACTGGTACGCGCATGCGCTGAATGCCTGCACTTAGGACAATGAAACATATACCCCTCCGTTAAATTCACTTTATGTGAATTAATAATACTCAAAAATAACGTAATGGCAAATGAATTACTCACTATCCACAGAAAATTTTTCGTCGGTGACGTTCAGCTCAAGGCTTAGCTGCGTGGTAAATCCGCTCCCGCTCAGGGTATGAACCACCTCGCTAATGATCCACGCCTGCTCGTCGATGACCCGTTTAAAGCCGTTAACCAGCACCGGCGTTTCGGGAAACAGATCGGCTCGCCCCAGCGCCAGCTGGATAGAAAATTTCACGGTTCCCCGCTGAAGCGCGCGCCACTTCGCCTCCGCAGCCCTGATCGCCTGCTCTTCAGAGGCATACACCGTAGCGAGCTCAAACACGTTCTCCGCAGATCCCACCAGTCTCTCTTGCGGCTTCTGCTCCGTGCCCCCCGCTCCCGGCGCGGCGGCATCCGGATGCTGTCGTACCTCTGTGGGCTGCCTCCCAGGTTGGCGATTAATACTCAATTGAGTATTCTGCTGTTTTGGATCGCGCGTTTGCAGCCATTTGGCCGTCACGCCGGAATAATTTTCACGGTCGGCGACGGAAAAAAGGTGCCGATCGCCATCCCCACGTTCAATCATCATTAAGGGAATCGCCGTGCCGCTGGCCGTCACGGCCTGGCCCGCTTTCATGAAAATAACCTTTCCGGCTTTGATGGAAACAAATGCACCATTGCGTTCGGCCAGGCGGGTGAGAAACGCCGCGTCAGTCTCCTGAGACTGGTCAATATGAGAAATGGCAACGGAGGAAAGCCCCGCCGCCACGCTGGCGGTCAACTGGTTCCGCTGAGCGATGGTAGTAACTATCGCGCCGATCGTCGTGTCATGCCACGACTGTTCGCGCCGCACGTTTAGCTTCCCACGAAAATCCGCGCTGCATCCTCGAATGGTCAGGGTGTCCGGCGCGCCCCGAAATTCAATTGTGTCGATCGTAAAGTTCCCTTTCGGCTGGAGCGGGGTTCCCTCCCACCCCAGCCATAAGGAGAGCGTTGCCCCCCTGGCTGGCAGGTCTAACAGCCCGTCGGAATCATCCAGTTGAATATCCAGCTGATCGGCTTCCAGTCCACGTTTGTCGGTCATGGATAAACTGATAAGACGATGGCTAAAATTTTGCGTGATATCACGGTCGTCAAGCTTAAGCATAAAATCAGGGGCGATTTTGCCACCCGCCCGGATATTCATCTCGGCGATCATCCCCCCAGCCCTCCAATGCTATTACGTGCGCTCGTCACCAGCTCTTCAGCCTGCGTTCTTAGATCGCCAAACATTTTCATCAGCGATTCGTCCACGCGTTTTAGCGACAGGGAAAATTCAATTTTTCGCGCGGTACCATCACTGTAAAAATCCGAATGGGTGTGCGTGACTTTCTCAATGATAAACATGCCGTGAATGATGCCGGTACCGTCTATCAACGGCCATGCCCGCCCTTCATTCGCCATCAGCTCAACCGCCTTGAGAGAAAGCCGCCCTCCCGTGAGCTCCGGGTAAAGTACTCCGGTGAGGTTAAAGGATGTCTCACCTTCGCCAAGATATTGCCAGGCTTTGGATTTCCCGATGCGCTCGTTGGACGCCCAGCGGTAGTCCTTTGTAAACTGCATTGTCTGATACGGTAAGGTTCGTCGTTCAAAGACAAACAGACCCAGCACCATTAACATTTTCTCTCTCCTCAACCATACATAAAGCTGGATTGCTGCCGTCTCGCTTTATCCTGTTCACTACTCTCTATCGCCTCCCGGATTTGACGCGTCAGATCCATTCCGGAGGCCGTGCCCCCCTGCAGCGTGATGTTGTACTCGCTTTTACTCTGATCGACGTAAGAGCGTCCCCCTGTGGCGATGGTTGGCTGATACCCCTGGTAACCGCCATAGGTCCCCGTACCCGGAATATAAGCGCTGCCCGCAGGAGAGGATGCCGCTTCAGCTTTTGTCGCAGCGGAGTCGAGGTTCCCCGACTCGTTTTTGATCAGACCGAGCTTCTCCAGCAGCCAGCTGGCCTTGCCGCTCAGGCTGTTAAAGAGATCAAGCGGCGCCGTTAACGCATCGCCTAGCGCCTGACCAAAAATCACGCCAGCGTTTTTACAGCCATCCAGCGTTTCCTGCGTCGCCTTGATCGGCGTAATCAAGTCGGTGAACCATTGCCAGATACCGCCCAGCTTCTCCGAGATAGCGTCAAATACCGTTATCACCGGTGAGAACAGTGCGCCCAGCGGTGCGAAAGCCGTCGAAAGCCCTTCCATCACCCCGCCAAAGAAGGCGCTGATGGGCTCCCAGTATTTAAAAATCAGTAAGGCGCCGGCAGCAATCGCCGCGCCAAGTGCAATCACCGGCCAGCTAAGAGCACCCAGCACCGTCATGATGGCACCCCCCACTACGCTGAACACCGTGCCCAACATCCCGGCCGCGGTGATGATCATATTGACGCCCGTCAGAACCGGGGCAATAACCGTTCCTATGCCACCCAGTACGCCAGCAAACGCCTGCGCGCCGACAGCGATGCTGGCGAAGGTCTGCGTCAGCTCAGGGTTGGCATTAATCCAAAGGGAGGCCGTACTGAGCCAGCCGGTTGCGGTTGTTATCAGGCTGCGCAGAGCGCCATCTGCTTTATCGAACACGTCAATCTTCAACCCGCTCCATGCGGCCTGGAATCGGTTGATATCGCCGTCAAGATTATCGGTCTGAACGGAAGCAACGAGCGCGGCACTGCCCTTTGCCCCCTGCAGCTGCCGGCGTTTTTCATCAAGCGATCCATTATCCTCGGCGGAACGCTGCGCACCCGGAGTCTGAACCTGGCGCAACATCGCGCTGAGCGCGTTCCCGGCGGCGGCGCCGTACATCCCCTTTTCCGCCAGAACGCCAAGCCGCGCCGTTGTCTCTTCAAGCCCTATACCGGCGGCGTCGGCGGCTGGCGCAGCGGCGTTAAGGGCCGCCGCCATCTCAGCGAGGCTGGTGTTAGAAGAGGTAAAACCGCGCGTAAGCACGTCTGCGATGCGTCCGGCATCTGCATCGGCCAGGTTATACGCGGCCTGCGTGCTGCTGATAATATCGGCTGCTTTTGCAGCGTCGATATTCCCCGCCTGGCTGAGGTTGATCGCTGGCGCCGTGGCCGCAAGCACCCCATCGGCGTCATAGCCTGAACGGGCCAGTTCACTCTGTGCCCGGACGACCGCATCCGCAGGCGATCCGGTGCTAACACTGACTTCCCGTGCCTGCTGGCGAATGGCCTCAAGCCGAGCGTCGCCCTTCTCCAGACCCAGGTTTGCCTGTATGGCAGACATCTGTTTTTCAAAACTGATGCCCGGCGCCATAAAGCGGGACGTCTGGTCAAAGCCCGCTTTTGCCATACCCACGCCCGCATTAGCCAGCTGCTGCACTCGCGCGACAGCGCGCTTGCCTGACTCGTAGCGGTTCTGAACGGTACTCAGCCGCTCCTGCTGCTGGTTGACGCGGGCCAGCGCATCCCGCTGCCGGTTAAGCTGCTGCGTTTTTTCGCTGATGTTGGTTCGTAGACGACGCTCGTCCGATGAGAGCGTGCGCGTGTTTATTCCCGCCTGTGCCAGCTCAGCGCGCTGACGCTGCACCGAGTAGCGTAAGCTGTTGTACTCAAGCTTAAGATCGGCTGCCGATTTTCGGGCCGCGGACAGCGCATCAGCCTGTGCCTGGGTGGGGTTTTGCGTGTTTTTAAACTGCACCGCCAGCGCCGCGGCCTGCTGTTTCGCCTGAGCAAGGGACTGCTCCGTCATGGCGAGCTGGCCGTTTGCTTTCCTGAAGCCGTTAATACGTCCCGCCTGCTCATCGAGCGCTCCGAGCGCCACCTGCGCATCGCGGATATCGTTCGCGAGAGTGAGGCTGGCGTTATGGAGAGCGTTAAGCGGTCGGGTTGCCCGGTCAACGGCCTTAAGCAGCTCCTGAAGTCTGACATTATTACTCATGGTGGTTTCCGCTTCGCTGCAGCGCTTTTTCGCGCCATAAGAGGAGTTCGGTCACGCTCAGGGTGTACAGCTCTGACGGCGGCCAGTGAAAGATCACCGCGATATCCGCCATCAGATCGTCGACCGACAGATTTTCAGGAAATTTCAGCGAGCCGAAGCCGGTGACAAAAAACCTATCACCTTGCCTGCAAACGAGAGCAGATCGCAGGCATCCAGGCGCGCAACCTCATGCTCGGTCAGGGCTGGCGAGGTCATTCGCGGCAGCACCTTGATCAGCGCATCTACGTCAGATTGCGCCAGCGACGCCAGCGATACCCCTCGCAGGGTCCCGGCATTCGGTTTTGAAACGGTCACCTTTTCAATTTTTTGCTCACCGCGCTGAACGGGGCTATCAAGCGTGACGATATGTGGGTTTTCGTTCATGGCAGTCTCGTTGATATTTTCCATTTCGTTACTCTTCAGAAAGTTAACTTACCGGCCGGCGATCCCGGCCGGTTAAAGGGTTACAGGCCGATGGCCTTACGGTGTTCAGCCAGACGATCGACGCCGTCGACTTTCAGCACCATGTTGATGATGTCGATTTCGATGATCTCTTTGCCATCAATGGTCAGCTGGTAGTAGGCGCACTCGGTGGACATCTTGGTGGTGCCGCTCTCGCCCTGCTTGTTTTCACCGCCATCAAACTCTTTATGACGGCCGCGCATGACGATTTCGACGGCGGAGATTTCGCCGGTATCATCGCGCTGATAGGAGCCGGTAAAGCGCAGCGGCACGCTGTCCGCGCCCGGAGAGGCATACTGCGCCCACAGCGCGGCGTCCGGCAGACCGCCAACGGTCCACTCCAGCGCCAGAGCATCATCGTCAAGGCCGAGGTCGACAGAGACCGAGCCGGGCATACCGCCGCCGCGATACTTCTCCAGCTTGCGGGTAAGCTTCGGCAAGGTGACGGACTCAACAACGCCCATATAGCTCAGGCCATCGTTGAACATATTCAGATATTTCAGTTTGCGTGGTAACGCCATGCTTCAGCTCCTTAGCTATTAACCGAATCTGACAGATCTGCCAGATAGGTATCGGTGATGCGCTGGCGCAGGGTCAGATTTTCCAGCGGCGGGACAGGGGTGTAGTCGTAATCGATATACAGTTTCCCCGCTTTCAGGGTTGATGCGTCGTTCGACTCAGGGTCATACCAGCAGGAGCCGTCGACAATATAGCCGTTGGTTTTCAGCTCGCGGAACTTGGCATTAATACCGGACACAATGTCGCGGATAAGCGTCGGGGTGATAGGTTTGTCCATCGCCCACGCATGCGCTTCCGCCATGGTATCGGCCAGCACCTGTGCGGTGCGGGTGTAGTTTTCAAAGACGAATAACGGATCGTCTGAGCAGGTGCGGTTACCCCAGAATTTGAAGCCGTCGTTACGAATCAGCGTGGTGACGCCAGCCTGGTTAAGCAGGTTCGCGTCGGTGGCCTGTTCCTGCAGATCCCAGGAGACAGAAGCGCTTACGCCAGTGACGCCGTTAACGCCAACGTTTGACAGGGTTTTATGCCAGCCCATTGTCTGGTCGATTTTGGCGCGCAGGCCAAGCGCACGGGCGGTCGCCCAGGCCGTTGTTGTCGCGTTCGTGGTGGTATCCCACGCCAGAAAATCAGGGTGGATAACCATCAGCTCGCGCTGGCTGAAGTTTTTGCGGTAGTTGATCGCCTCAGAAATGGTTTTGCACCCCCATGCGCTGACATAGCCAAACGCGCGCAGGCTCTGGCACGTGGCGGCCAGCGCGGTTGCCACTTCCTGAGAGTCCAGCCCCGGTACGCCGAGAATGCGTGGCTTAACGCCGGTCACCGTTTTCGCCGTGAGAAGCGCCTTCAGACCGGTGTATTTACCGTTTTCATCGGTGGTACCGATGATGTTGGAAATGGTCTGTTTATGTGCCTCTTCCGGGGTCTCTGCAGTGCCCTCAGCCACGCGAACAACCACGACAACCGGTTTACACTGGTCGGCGATCGCCTGCAGAGAAGCGGACAGCGTCCCTGCCTTGCCGGCTTTCGCAATTGCGCTTTGTACGTTGGTAATGAGCACAGGCTCGTTTAAAGGAAATGTCTTGTCGTCAGCATCGCTGGCCGTACAGACCATGCCGATGATTGCCGTCGAGACGGTGGAAATGGTGCGGGTGCCATCGTTGATTTCGATAACTTCCACGCCGTGGTGATAGTCGCCCATCCGGTTAACTCCTTCGTTTAGTGGTGAGGCTATTGTCTGTGGAGCGCGCGATTGATGCGACGTATTGGGGTTGGGGAAAGGATTACACAACAAACGAAAAGCCCTCCGGAGGGAGGGCTTGGGCCATTCAGGCAAAAAAGCACGGCGTATCGATTTATAATTTTGTCTCAGGCAGCGGCGGCCAGACCGGTTTATTAACATCGACCCGACTCAGAAGCACACGGTATTTCTTCCACTCCTTCAAGTTCGCTGTTTCTTCCTCTGACGCCATATCCAACTCAAGCGCATCCTGCAAGGTGGCGATGACGTTATTTGCCTGAGTTAGCAGTTCCAGTTTTTTGCGTTGTGCTTCTGCTTCATAATTCACTGGTGCCGCAGTAATTTTCCCATCGTCGAAAAGAAATGCACCGCCTAATGCTTTCTCACCCGCAGCGGTAAATTCATCCGATACACTCTCTGGCCCGATTTCAACGACAATTTGATTAACCGGGAAAATCGTGCTCGCATCATATGAAAAATGAATGATTTCTTTCGAGTCAGGATTGAAAGAGACTTTCAACGTTTCTTTTGAAAGTGTCTTAAGCCACTGATACCAGTCATTGCCATTTTCATCTTTCAGAAAAACAACATTCATTTCCGGTGATTTAGCAACATAATATAATTCGAGTTCCTCCGGCGTAAGTTTAGCCACTTTCGCTGGATTATATTTCCCCCATTTTTCTAATGGGTCATATTTTTTAAATACACCTGATTGCATTCTCATTAAGCCACCCATGCCGTATACCAGTTCCCGCCGATGTTATATTGGACATAACGATATTGCACCGCTGTGTAGTTTGTCTTTTGCTGCACAGCGGTGACAACAGCACCATCTGGGGCATATGCAAACGTGTTATCGTTATTCCCGTTGGTTGCCGTTCCTAATGAAGCCAGCCTCATTCCCCCTTGCAGAAAGTTAGCGACAGTCCAGGCTTGTGTTGAAAAGTTCCCGTTGACCCATGCAGTAGTTGCATAAGGGCTCAAATCCTGCTGGGGCGGTGGGTTATTACTGGAATAAACCCTGACCAAACCGCCTGACTCATACAGACCCTGACCAGCGACAATATTCCCCCCTGTCCCAATCTGGCCGGGGACATTTAAATTTCCATTAGCATTAAATGAATATATTGCCCCGGTTCCGCTATCACCCAAAATTTGAATAATAGCGGAACCAAAATCACCACTTCCTGAACGTAATATTCCAAAACTAACTGACGCACCAAATCCATATCCACTCGTCGCGGATGTTCCTTTGACAATTGGCAGGTACATCGAAATATCTTTAGGAGTAGTATAACCAGGAACAAAAAATGGAGCAGAGGCATCAATATATTGATTTGCAAACGCCCCGCCGCCTTGCCAGTATTCAGGCTTTATCGCGTAATAACATGCATTATTTAAATACTCAACGCTTCCGCCGTAGTTTGTGATAACGTTCGTCCAACTCCCCCAATAGCCATTATCCGCATTTAAGGTGCGGAATTTCAGCCGCTTCCCGCCGTCGCTATAGGACGCCGCATACTGCACACGATAGCCATCGCCACCAAGGCCGCCCACATCAAGAATCGTCGCCTCATAACCCGGTGAATATGCTGCATCGGCATAACAGAAGCTCACTGAGTTAGCCGGGAGGGCGCTTGCATCGGCAATTGCCGTACCCGCTCTGGCGGCTACCGTTCTCAACGCCAGCGCACTACCGTTAACCAGCACGCGCCCCGGTGTGATGTCGTCGCGGCTTTCCTGAACATTTTTACCTGCGGCAGTACCCAAGCTATTTTTGAGCTTTGTCACGTCATCATTGACGGTCTTCACAGCCTTAGATGTGGCCGCAAGCGACTCAGACGCGCTGTCGGTGGCACTACTGAGCTGAACGATCCCCTTTTGCGCCGTAGTTGCGTCCTGAGCCGTATATTTACCGTTTGCAAGATCATACGCAGTCTTAACCGCTTTCGGCGTTGCCGCCTGTGCTTCAGAGGAACTGTCAGTCGCACTACTAAGCTGAGTAAACCCTTTAGCCGTCAGCGTGGCATCAGGATGGCGACGAGACTGCTCATGCTCTTCAAGCTTCTCATCAACGTACTCCTGGGTTGCCATTACTGTAGACGTATCTATCGAGAGCTCCACCGAGGCGATATCGCTGACCATGACCACCATCCTCACGGTCTGCGCACGTCCGGATCCTTCCTCCAACAACGGCTTATAGCTTTCAGCCATGTTCCCAACGGCAATCAGTGTCCCCGTGTCATCATAGAGCCCCATTTCTCGCATCCAGAAACCGCCGGTTTCAGGCAGGATGAGCAGCTCCGCGATCACATAATTTTGATGCTTGTTATCCTGGCTGATTTTATTCAGCGCATGGCGCCAGACTTCGTTAACCAGCTTCGTCTGTCCGGCATCAGGTACCGGCAACGTGCCCCCACCGTCACCCACCGCCATCGCCGTAAAATTGACTTTCTTGCCGTTCGGGACGGTCGCTGCAGCCAGTTTTTCGGCACCGGCTTTGGTGATAACCGTTTTATATTTCACTGTCATTGTGCTCTCACTTATCCGGGATAAACCGTAATGATGTCGCCGTCATAGCTCAGGGCGCCGGTATAGAGATAACCCGGAATGTCCTGGATGATATTCAGGCCAATAAGGTGGCGGCTGGCAGGCTTTGCATCAGCAATCAGCCTCTCCATTTCGTAATACATTTCCTCGGTGATACCGGTGTCCAGCACGCCAATGTCAAGGCGGAAGGTGCCGGGCGGATCGTTGGTTTCCCACCACTCGGTGACGTTGATCAGATAGCCAAGCGGCTCCACCACGCGACGCACGGCGCCAATCGTTCCTTTGTGGGCATGGATAAACCACGCCGCGCGGATAACGTCCCGCTTGGTGGCCTCCGGCCAGTTCTCGTCCCAACGGTCAACCGAAAATGCCCATGCCAGCCACGGCAGCAGATTCGCCGGGCAGGTGTCCACATTCCAGAGGTGGCGCAGCGGAACGGGCGTATTTTCGATGTCCGCACAGGCGCGCGCTGCCGCGACCTCAAGCGGCGATGAGCCAACCGGTAAAAGGCGGGTGTTACTCATCGTTCCCTCCGACAGTTACGCTGTAGTGGCTGCACCATGAGGCCTGGGTTTCATCAAGCACGATGTCAGCCGCGGGTGCGGTCAGCTCCACCCGCTGAACCCCTTCTACGTGAAGAGCGGCGTAAATGGCGGACTTGCGAATGTCGCGTCCAAGACGATGCTGAGCCGTGATATAGGCCTGTAGCCGGGCCCTTGCCGCGTTGAGTACCGGTTCGCTTTCGGGGCCGGGAAAAAGGAAAAGCGATGCTTCAATGCTGTAATCAACTATTTTGGCCGACTGGACGGTAACGCGGTCGGCAACGGGCCTGACGTCTTCATCGTTGAGGGCGTTACGAACAATAGCGATCAGCTCTTCAGACGCTATGCCGTTATTCTCGCGAGAGAGTACGGAAATCGTGACGTTCGCCGGCTGCGGGCTGATGACGGAGATGTCCGCTACCCGGCCATCTGCACTGCGGCCATGGAACTGGTACGCGCCCGTCGATCCCGCCACGCTCAGCCCTTCCGGGGCCTGCTGGATGCGCAGACGAAAATCGGTATCGGACTCCATCACAGCCGGCGTGGGCGGGAACGTGGTGTCGTCGGCAGGAGCGATCGTCAGACGCGCAAGGTTAGCGTTTGCCCCAATCTGGTCCAGATCGCTGCCCGCTGCATAGGCCAACATGACCGCCCGCGCGGCCTCGTTAACCCGCTGACGCCACATGACTTCCCGGTAGGCATTCTCCTGCAGGAGCTTCACAATAGGCTCTGACTCCAGCGTCAGCGTCCGCGCAATCGCCTCTCGCTCCTCTTCAGGATAGAGCGAGACAAAGGTGGCCTTTCGTTCTGCCAACAGCGTTTCATAATCCACCTCCTCCACGACATCAGGCGCGGCGAGCTGGCTCAGATCAACAATAGCCATAGCGTTTAACTCAGTGAAATGGTGATAGAAAAGGATTGTCCGGAGGTCGGGCGCGTGCCGGTGATATCGACATACAGCGTCCCGTCGTTCTCCGAACGCTCGAAAGTGATGGCCGTCAGGCTTATCCGCGGCTCCCATTTTTGGATGGCGGAATAGCATGCGGACATGATTTGCAGACGCAGCGCCGGACTCTGCGGCCTGTCGATCATCGCCGCCAGCAGCGAGCCGTAATCCCGGCGCATAACCCGCGAGCCAATCGGCGTAACCAGAATGTCGCGCACGCTTTGCCGGATGTGTTCAGCCTCTGAAATGCTCAGCCCGGTCTGCCTGTTCATTCCCCTGTATCGCACCGTCATTGTGTCCCCTTAGTCCAGCTTCCGCCGCTTTGCACGCTGCCGTGCGCGTGGTTGTCCACCTGCACCCCGTTGGAGGTGAATTTACCGCCGGAGTGCTCAATATTTCCGGTCATCACACCGCCCTGCTGCACTTCAAGAGAGGCGGTGATTAACCTGTTGGTACACACCACTTCAGGCGTATCCAGGGTGATGCGGGACGTTGACGTCACCCGCACCTCCGGCACGGTGGCGGTAAGCGATTCAGAGGCGGTAACGTCGGCCGTTTTAATGCCTGCAACCGTCAGCGCCCCGCGTTCGGGTTCGTACTCAATCACTGCGCCGTCAGGAAACGAGGCGTGGAAGGCATCGGGCGACCCGGACGGCGCCGGATGGTCGTCCGAGAAAATGCCGGGCAGCACAAAGGCGGTATCCAGCTCGCCGCCGATGGCCAGCAGCAGCACCTGCTCGCCCTCGGAAGGCGCCCACCACACGCGCGAACGTCCCGCACGACAGGTTAGCCAGTTCAGCCAGGTAGTTTTCATCCCGCCGGTCTGGACACGACAAAGCCCTCTGTTGAGGTCAACCTCGGTCACAACACCGATACGAATCAGATTGCGGATCGCGCGAGCGATACCGTTCATGGAAGTTAATGTATTCATGAGAAGAGAATGCCGTTCAGAGAGAACGGCAGCAACGAGACGGGGTTTTATGCGGGATGAAACAACACGCAGTACAGACAGCGGGCTCTCGGCCCGGGGGAACTTACGCCTCCCACTGGCTGACCAGCTCACCGTTGATGTACAACGACGTCGGACGCGTGACGGGCTCCGGCAGCGGCGGCTCGGGGGAATACGTCGCGTGCAGAGCCCCCTGCTCCTGTGCAACAAGCATGCGCTCGGTTAATTGCAAACTGACGCTGATATCCATCGTATCGTCATTGTTTAAGACGATCGTGAAGGAACATCCGTTTTTACGGCCTTCATCAAGGGTAAAAATGTCCGGCTGGTTCTCCCGAAGCCAGGCCAGCACGGAAACGAAAAATCCTTCGCTGTCGCCGGTGAAACCGCTGACCTTTGCATTCAGTTGGTAGTGTTTTTCAAAGGAGAGCGAGGAGGCAAGGCGGGCGTCAATATGCCCGCTTCCGACCGACATCTGCAGGCGCTCCGGGCTGGCGTTCAGTTGGGGGATCGCGTCAATTAATGCCTGGCGCAGGCTCTTGAGTTTGTGCATCGAATTTATCCTGACAGTTTTTAATGGTTTCAACCTGCAGCGCGCAGGCGATAAGGGCATACTCAAGCCTGCGAATATCCGCGCTGAGATCGCCGTTAGTGACGGGTTCGCTGCCCGGCATCGGGCAGAGGCTCACCTTCGGGCAGGCGTGGTAAACAATGGGCTGCGGAGGCGCAGGCGGTGCGGGTGTGCAGCCTGCGGACAGCATCAGGCAGCCGAGCGCTATACCAGCGGCGTAACGCTTCATTTTCATTAAGTAATCTCCCGATAGTCGCTTCCCGTCTCGCGCTCTCCTCACCCGCAGTGACAAGCGCCTCACGGAGCCTGACCTGGGCGTTTTCGTTTGATCGGGCAATCCGTTGCGACAGGAACAGCTGATGGTTAAGCGTGGCGAGGGCATTTTTTTGCTCGCTGGCGACCCGGTTAGCCGTGGCTAAGGAACGGGACAGGGTCAGATTTTCATGACGAAGCCACAGCGTGATGGCCAGCAGCCCGGCCAGCGCAAGCATGAGGGCTCTCATGGCAACCCCTTCATGCACCAGGCCTTCTCGCGGACGCGACGATTTTCGAGCCCGGTATTTTTAACGCCGTTGACGTACACCCAGCGGGTAAGCTGCTCGCACGCCTGCGACCACTGTTTACGCTTGATAAACGACACCAGCGTCGAACGACAGGCGGCGCCTGCGCCGACATTAAAGGAGAAGCTCACCAGCGCGTCGTAGACCCGTGGCGGCATCTCTACCGGCGCGCACGCCGCCAGCCGCCGCTCCACGTTGAGCACATCAGCGACCAGGTTTGCCGCGGCCTCGCGCTCGGTAATGTCCCGCGTGGGCACAACGTTTGCCGTGTGGCCAATGCCTGACGTCCATACCCCGGCGCTACATTGGTAGGGCGAGAGGCGGCATCCTTCAAGATCGGCAATCAACGCCAGCCCCTCCGGAGAGGTTTTCAGTAACCGAAAATCAGGCATCAGCACCGCCAGGGCCAGCACGCCGGCGACGCTGCAACGCTTAATGATTGAGTTCACGAATGCTCTTCTTATCGAGGCCAAGAGATTTGAGATAGCGCCAGGTTTTTCGCTTAAACCAGTAATTCGTCAGCGCGGTAAAAATGGCGCAAAGACTTCCCACGTACAGCGCGACTTTGTCAGGAGACATCGCCCCGAACCAGGCCAGCGCCACCGCCAGCCAGTAGGCGATAAACGTGGTGATTTTCTCCAGGCTCAGTCCCATAGGTTTACGGATTCTTTTGTGGGGGCGCTATCCACCTCCGGCATCTCTACCGGCGTGCCGTGAGGCAAGATAACCCCTAACTCCGCGAGGCCAGAGTTGGCCTTCAGAACGGCTTCAACGACGCCAGCCGTGCGCCCATAAACGCGGGCGCAAACGGCATCAAGCGTGTCACCCTGCATTGCATAGATCTTCATCAGTCGCTCCCAACTTCCGGTTTCCAGGTACTGAAGAGTTTCCCGGGCCAGCCGGCTTTTCGCTATCGCTGACGGATGGACGCTCGCGGGCACAACAAACCGTCCGCGGGAAGCGAAGCGCGGTTCAAATGGGAGCGTAAAAATTTCATGAGGATGTTCGGTCCGGGTAATAAAACCGGATTTAGCGCCAGCTCTCGTCTTCCCAGACTTCCCGGAGAATAGTGTCCAGCGCCTCGCGATCGGCCTCTTTTTCAAGCCCCTGGAGCTCTACCCCCGTCACCGAGCCTATTCTCACGGTCACCCGCGTTGACGGAAACAGGGACCTAATCCTGCGGGTCAGTTCGCTCTGGAAGGCTTCGGCGACGGACTGGCCAGCCAGCCGATCTTTATCGAGAGTAATGTTCACCCGAACGTTACTCTCTTTTTTAATGCGTTCCGGAACAGGCGATGCCGAGAAAACAACGGTAAAGGCGTTGTTCTTGATTAAATTTCCCCGCGCAATCTCGGCAATTAAATTCAGGGCAATCTCACGATCTCTTTCCTGACACGTTCCTTCTGTCGTCAGCCGGGCAATCATCTCGACGCGTTCAATCATGACCTGCTCGTTCAACTCTCTGTCCACACAACCTCCACCACGAGATACTGTATAAACATACAGTATCATGTATTCATAAAAAGAGTGAAGCGAAAAATCAGAACACTTCACGGTATGTACATGATATCGATGAAGATTAGCGTGCTCGCCGGGTTAACAGATCCGTTAAATACCCAATACGTTCAAGGATTTTCCGCGCCTTTTCCTGATAAGAACACGCCGCAGGAAATAGCGATCCGTCAGCTGCGCCCCTGCACCATTTGTCGTTAAAGCGGCTGACGCCTCCCGCCATAAGATGCAGGGCCTCTCCCCGGCTGATGTCTATCCCGGTGGCGAGCCGTATCTCATCAATCACCTTCTCTGGTACGCCGTTCTGCGGGTCGCTCGCGAAGACTATGGGCGACGTAGCGCCGGGGCGGATGAATTTGATGCGTTCGGTTAATGCCCGTCTCGCACGCCGGCTAAGGGGCTGAGAGAGATCGTCCTGCGTACAGTTATTGACAGAACTCCGAGAGGGCTCAGGCGCATCCTTAATTTCCGCGGCCCGCTTCGGCACAATTTTCCACTGGGTGAGCCGGGTGACAATCGGGCTGCCCGCGCCGACGGCGGAATCGTACACGCCACGAATACGGACCGTTTCCTCTCCGTACTGGTTAAACCCGGCGCGCGGTCCGTACAGCGTGCGCACCTGTAAATCATCGCGACGGACAAACGGCCCGCCCTGCGCAGTAACGTAACCCGCCCAGTCGCCGGCGTCGGCGGCATCATGGACGGCGGCAAACTCAACGCTCAAGCCGCGCGCGGCCTCAGCATCCGCCAGACGTCGCAGCTCGCGGTAGACCGTTACCGGCGCGCCGCCGATGAACTGAAACTGACGAATGTGCCAGCGCCCCGCCCAGGCCGAAACGGCGGATGCCGTCTCCTTCAGAAGCCCGCCGCTTTCGCTATCGGTCTCGCCATCGAGCGCATAGCCATCGATATTCTTAGAGATGTATTTGGCTATATAGCCGGTAGCACTGCCTTTCTTAGGATCGATCGCTTCCGCGTGAAAGCGCGCCCTTCTGGCACTTTCGCTCTGCAGCTCAACGGCATCCTCCTGCCGCGCGTAATCCCCGATAATCTGGCGAACGCATTCGACATCTTCCGGCAGCATAAACATCAGCATGTGCCAGTGGGGCGTACCGTCGTGATGGGGTTCCGCGACGCGGATACCAAATACACGGCGCCCGTCCCGGTGGAGTTTTGCCCGGATACGCGCCCAGAGACGGGTAAAGTAGCCTTGAGTATCCGCCGGGCTGGCCCCGTTCCACTTAGCGTTGGGGTAGCCCGATTTCACGGTCGCGTGGTACCGGGCGGGCGCGGTTAAGGTATAGAACTCGCCCACATAGCCCAGCGCCTCGCAGATATTTTCAAACCCGCGGATGCGGGTCATCAGTTCACAGCGGCGTATCGCCGGGTTTGCACCTGACCTGTCGTGTTTTTCAATCAGGCTGATGCGGTTGCCCTCTTCATCTTCAAGCTCCATGCCCTTAAGGAATTCACGGGTGCGGCGCTTCTGCTCGCGCCACTCGGTCACGCAGCGCCTGCTCGCATACGCCGTTCTCTTTTTGCTGACGTTGCTGAGGGCAATCTGCAAATGCTCGCGCCAGGCCGCCGCGATCCGGCGCAGGCGACCGCGCCACCACGCCTCGGAAAACATGCGGATCACCGCCGCGGCAACGTCATCTTTGTTGAAAAAGGTCTTCGACACCCGTTCCCAGTGGGGAGGCGACACGTTGAACTGTCGGGCGATCAGTCCAGCGCGCTTATACCAGACGTAAAGCGTCCGGTATTCGCCCATCTCAGCATCGTTAATATTCGCCAGCTCGCCGCGAATAAAGCTGGCGATATCTGCAGCCAGCAGATCGATATCCGCACGGGACATATCCGGAAGACGGTTATAGCGCGCAACCAGCTCAACCATCCTTGAAGCGAGGTATTGCAGGATCTGGGTGTCGAAATGGCCATTAAACACGGCCCTGGAGACCGTATTGTGCAGGCCCGCGCAGGCATAGCGTTCAGAGACAAGACGCAGGCGGGGCAGCATCCTTTTGCAGAAGCGGATCGAGAAAGCATTGGCCTTCAGGCTGCCCTGATTCTGTTCGAGGGCGTCAATCGTGCGCCAGACCTCGAAGCGCACGCAGTCAGGCTGCTGTGAGAGGGCAATTCTTGCCTGCTGCAGCGCCGCGAAGAGGCGATCGCGACGCTGCTGTTGGGCGTGCGTGAGGTAAGGGCTGGCAATGGCCGACCGTGAAGCATTCCACGGATAAGCAAATGACGTCGCCAAGTCATCCTCCACGGACGTGCTTATTTTTCATCTCCGCGATCTCCTGGCAGGTGATGCACAAGGCCACCCCAGGCACCGCTTTTCGGCGCGCCTCAGGTATCGGCGCATCGCAGTCCTCGCAGAGGAAACGCGAAGGCGATGCGGGTCGCCTGCGGGCACTGTTAATGTGGCGCTCTCTGTCTTCCTGCTCGCGCGCCTGCGCAAGATCGATAAAATCGGCCATCAGTGCAGCTCCTGAGATTCACGTTCGTAGCGGGCCGCCTCGTGGGACAGCAGTTCGGCAACGTCTTCTCCGCTCATGCCGGTTTTGAAGATATGGCTCGCCAGCGCCTCCAGGCGCAGGGAGACCGCGAGGGCTCGCGCGCATCGTTCCTCTGTTTTTGCCTCCATCAGCAGGCGTTTCAGTTCTTCACTTCCGACCGGATGAGGGCGGTTTTCACGGTTTCGCATTACGCATTCTCCTTAAATTCAGGCAATAGATTGCCCGGCGGGTTTACGCCAATAGGTTTCGGGTTGGGTTAGATCGGAAGGGCTAGCCGTTCAGGAAATAGGCTCACGACAGCACGAAAATGATTCATGGCGTTGATCAGCGCTCTCTTTTCCTCTGTCGTCAGCTCGCTGATATCGCACTCATGACGGGCGACGGGCAATCTCGCCAGGAAAAAGATGGCGGCCAGCGCCCTGCTGTTTTCTTCAAAACAGGGATCGCGCTTATCGCGCATCTCAGCCATAAACCGCGCCAGCTCTTTCCCGCTGTCGCTCCAGTATCGGGCGCGCAGTTCCGCGACGTGGTTAAGCCCGCTAAGGCGTGCCCCCACGCTAAGCGGAACCCTTGCTCGGGCAGCTTCTATTGCCATCTCTCCCCTCGCGTGAGTTTGCACAGCCCGAAGGGCCAGCCGCTACCGTGCTGAACACGGAAATAGCCCGGCATTTTCCGCCGTTTGATGATTGCGATTTCACAAGCCATGCTGCAAAATTCCCATTTTGATAATGTCTGCAATCATTAGCCTCTGTTTGCCAACGTCTGCCGCTGATTGCTCGAATTTGCAATGATATTAATACCCATTTGAGTATTAGTAAACACCCAAAGGAATATATTTTGATCTTAGATTCTCAAGTGAATAATGAAGAGTTACTCGATAGAATCTGTCAGGTATATGGTTTCACGCAGAAAATCCAGCTGGCCCGGCACTTTAATATCGCCGCCAGCTCGCTTCAGAACCGCTACGCGCGCGGCACTATCTCTTACGACTTCGCGGTTCAGTGCGCGCTGGACACCGGTGCCAGCCTGCGCTGGCTGATGACCGGGCAAGGCGCGCAGTTTGAAGGGAACCCCGCATCGGGCGATCCGGTTTCAGTTTCGGCATTCACACTTAGTGATGGTAAGTTGGAAGAAAATACCACTTTGAGCATCGACTCCGGTTTCTTTAGCAAACCGCTGGCTCGCGGCATCGCCGTTCGGGCGGAGGGAAAGCTGCACTTTATTGAAAAAGAGGCGTCGTTAACCGACGGCCTTTGGCTGGTCGAGATTGAAGGTACCGCCAGCATCCGCGACTTAACGCTGCTGCCGGGTAAAAAACTCCACGTGGCGGGCGGTAAAGTTCCCTTTGAGTGCGGTATCAACGAGATAAAAACGGTGGGTCGCGTGGTGGGGATCTACAGCGAAGTGAGCTGATAAAAGCGTTCAGGAAGCGATCGGCACAACCGTAAAGACTTTTCCTGTAACAACGTGATTTCAACAAGCACAAAAAAGCCAACCCCGCACTACCGCGGCGTTGGCCCTGTTTTTAAAGCAGTGAAACTTACAACAGGTTAAAAGACATAACGCATGCCAAGGGTAAATTCATTAGAGACGATGTGTGCTTTCATCTGTTCGTCTTTTAAGCCACGCGCGTTAGTGAAGTTGTTATATCCACTTTCGATCTTGCCCATATCGATATAGCGGTAGCCCAGGTCAACGTACAGGCGTTCAACCGGCGTATAGCTCACGCCAGCCCCTAAAGCGTAGGTCAGGTTACTTTGCGTGGTAGAAGCATATTCGCGGCCCGCGTTACCCTGCCAGCCGTTGGCTTTAATCTTGCTCACGCCAAGACCTGCCGTACCGTACAGGGAAACGCCATAATCCAGCTCATAGTCGCGATAAACGTTAACCATCAGGCGTTCGGTCTCAGTTTTCAGGTGGTTATAGCTGTTGGCAAAGGTACTGGAGCCGCTGGTATATTCGCCCTTCTGCTTAAAGGTATATTCACCCTCTGTACGCCAGCCGTTACCAAACTGATAGCCCGCAGCAATCGCCGCGCCGCCGAAGTGCTCTTTCTCTTTACCGCCCACAAACTGCCCTACCCCAGGACGTGCGCTGGTATCCATCTCCTTTGCACGCTGTTCAACCTGAAGATATTTTGCGGAACCGTAATACCCTTCCTCAGTATTTGCTGCCAGAACAGTGACCGGAATCATCGCGATCGGCAGGGCGGCTAAAATAGCTTTCATATTCATCTCTACTCCGTTGAAAAAATATTCCGCACGTCGAACAGTCGTCCGCCGATGTCAGGAAAACAGTCAGTGAGAGGGATAATAAGCAGCCCGGCCCAGGCAAACTATTCGGGCGATTACGGGTTTCACCAGGTAATTTTACGTAGGGATTGGTCTTGTTTTGATAATAATTTCTCGTTATTTCAATAGACTAAAACGAGCGCTTTCAGCGAACCTCGCGAAGACCATCACCACCCGCACGTCTTCACAAACTGCAAATCTAAAGAAATCCCCCATCGCGCCGATCATCATCCGTGTGTATTATTTCCTGTAGCTTTTACAACAACTACCCTTAACTCAAATACTTAAGCGCCAAAGCGAAAGGCATCATGAGCACACCGATCAAACGGCTAGAAATCATTAAAAATGCCATTGAACTGGAAGATGACGACATCATCCAGAGCCAGCTGACACGCCTGAAAAATGAAGCGTTTGACGATGAGCTACAGGCAATCGTCGTGGCGCTTGAGGAAAAGAACTACACCGCGGCCATGGCGGCCATAACCGCCTGGCTGCAGGGCCAGCGTGCCGTGACCCAGTGGCGCGATCCGCAGGTAGCCGCCAGCAAGCTGGAGCTGAAGGCGCTGGAAGAGCGCCTGCGCGATCTGATTGACCGCCGCAACGCGCGCGTGCAGCAGCTTGATGAGTTCAACGATCTCTATTTCTCCCGCCTCGGGCCGCTGATGCAGCAGATCCTCGCCCTTCGTAAAACGCTGGCGGAGCTGAACCTGCGTCGTCAGCTGGCGGAGGCACGTCGTCGGGAAGAAGATTACCGACGCTGCCAGCGCTATATGGCACAGGCGGTGGAGGTGCTGGCAACGCTCACCCAGCGCTGGCGCGATCTCCCGGCCGACTCCGTGCAGGCCGCTGAGGCGCGCAAGCATCTGGAGCAGCAAAGCTATCTGATTGCCAACCTGCTGGCCGAGGCGCTCGAACTGGAAAGCGGCTTAACCCGCGAAGAAGAGCCCGCGCGTCAGGCGCGCGACGAGGCCAACGAAGAGTACGAGAAGTATCGCGAGCAGCATCACGATGCCGAAGCGCGGCTGCGCAAGGGCAAGCAGCTCTCGGAAGAAGATCGGAACGAACTCAAGCGTCTCTGGCGGCAGGCGAGCAAGCTCTGCCACCCGGATTTAGTCGCAGACGATCTGAAAGAGGAAGCCAACGCGATGATGGTGCAGCTGAACCAGGCCAAACAGCGCGGCGACGTTAAAACCATTCGCTCGCTGGTGGCCCGCCTGCAGCAGGGGTTCGAGCCATTGATGGCTAGCGACAGGCTGAACGATCTGGAGCGTATCCGCAAAAAAATGGCGCAGGTCCGCGAGCAAATCGACACATTAGTGAACGAGCTGGCGGAGCTGGAAAAAGAGGAGTCCTGGCTGCTGGTATCGTCGCTGAGCAATATGGAAGCGTACTTTGCCCAGCAGGAGAAAGCGCTGCACGAGGTCCGCGCCTCGCTCGAACACCAGGTGAACGAAGCGCAGATGGATTCAGCAGCCTGATTATTTAGCGTGCCAGTATGCGCTGGCACGCACCAGCTGCTGGTCAATCGCGTCGGTTTCAAACTGGCGGCTCAGGCTTTTTACCACCTTCCCTTCTCCGGTCAGCCAGATAAAGTAATCCTCTGCCGGAACGGTCAACGATGCCAGTTGGTCAGCCACCGCCTGCTCGCTGTGGCCCACCACCCAGGTGATGTTGAATTTACTCAGGTGCGCCAGATAGTCCTTATAAGATTTGTCACCTACGGTCACTACCGCGTGAATTTCCGGAGAAACCGGCAGTTTAGCAATGCCCTCTAAACGTCGACGCAGCGCGGGCATGCCGGACTCGTCGCACACGTACAGCTGCCAGGCGTAATCCTCCGGCACCACCAGCGAACCGCGCGGTCCGCCGATGGTCAGCCTGTCGCCCACCTTCGCCCCGACTGCCCAACTGCTGGCAATGCCGCCGTCGTGAATGAAGAAATCGAGCGCCAGCTCATGATTTGCCTCATCGTACAGAGGCGTATAGTCGCGCGCCTGCGGACGTACGCCGTCGCCCCAGTCGATGCCTTCATCGGTAACCTTCGGCGGGACAAACGTGGCGCCAGGCGCCGGGAAAAAGACTTTGGTGTGGTCGTCGAAGCCGCGGGAGCTAAAGCCCTCCAGCGCCTCGCCGCCTAAAACAATACGCTGAAAGCCTGCGCTAACGCGCTCAACGCGGCGCACCGTCAGCTCGCGAAAGCGCAGGTCATTACGCACGCGCTGTGGGTAACGGGTAGATGCCATTTTTAGCCTCTTCTCTGGTGAATACGATATATCGAAATTGATTTTTAAATGATAATGATTACTAATCAGTAAAAATGCAAGTTCTTTTAGATTGCATCTGAATATATCTTAGATATAGTTTAGATATATCAAATTGAGAGGCATAACATGCGACACGAACACGACGGCGGCGGACGCCGACCGCGCTTTTTCGGCCACGGCGACCTGCGGCTGGTGATTCTGGATATTCTGACCCGCAGCGTGAGCCACGGCTATGAGCTGATCAAAGAGATCGAGAACCTCACCCAGGGGAACTATACCCCGAGCCCCGGCGTGATCTACCCGACGCTGGATTATCTGCAGGATCAGACGTTTATCACCATTACGGAAGAAGAGAGCGGTCGTAAGAAGATTGCGATTACCGCTGAAGGACAACGCTGGCTGGACGAAAACCGGGAGCAGCTGGAACAGATCCAGGTGCGTATTAAGGCGCGCAGCGTCGGGTTTCAGCTGCGCAAAAACCCGCAGATGAAGCGGGCGCTGGATAACTTTAAAGCGGTGCTGGACCTGAAGGTGAATCAGGGAGAGCTCAGCGACGCGCAGCTCAGGCAGATTATCGGCGTAATCGACCGCGCGGCGCTGGAGATCTCCCAGCTGGATTAAGCCGGCGCGCGCTCGCTCACGCGGAAGACGCGTACCAGCTCTTTCAGGTGCATCGCCTGTTCGTTAAGGGATGCCGCCGCCGCGACGGACTCCTCCACCAGCGCAGAGTTCTGCTGGGTGGTGGCATCAATCAGGCCAATCGCGCTGTTGATCTGCGAGATCCCCTCCGTCTGCTCGTGGCTGGCCTGGCGGATCTCGCGCAGGATCGCGTCCATCTCCTCCACGTTGCCGACCATGCCGTTGATCAACGCACTCGCTTTTTCCACCAGGTTCATCCCGTCCTGGGTCTGGCTGGTGGAGCTCTCGATCAGCTCGCGGATTTCACTGGCGGACGACGCGCTCTTCTGGGCAAGCTGGCGCACCTCGCCGGCCACCACCGCGAAGCCGCGACCGTGCTCTCCGGCACGGGCCGCTTCCACCGCCGCGTTGAGCGCCAGAATGTTGGTCTGGAACGCAATGGCGTCGATCAGGTCGATAATGTCGGACATCCGGTTCGACGTCTCGTTAATCAGGCGCATTTTGCTGGTCACCTGCTTCATCATCTCCCCGTTGTTTTTGACCACCGTAGCGGCATCTGCCGAGAGGTTGGTCGCTTCCCCGGTGTGCGAGGCGGTGTTTTTCACCGTCGCGGTGATCTGCTCCATCGAGGCGGCGGTCTGTTCAACGGAACTTGCCTGCTCCTCGGTGCGCGCGGCAAGATCCTGGTTACCGGCGACAATCTGCGCGGCTGCGCTGGAGATGTTCTCCGAGCCGGTTTGCACCTGCTGCACAATGTCCAGCAGGCGGTTTTTCATCTCCATCAGCGCGTGCAGCAACAGGCCCGTTTCGTCTTTGCCGTGCGGCGTGATGCTGCCCGTCAGGTCGCCCTCTGAAATGGCATTGGCAAAATTCACCGCCTCGCCGAGCGGACGGGTGATAGCGCGCACGATAAACCAGCCAATCAGGCTGCCAGCCGCGACGCTAAAGAGGGTGATCAGGATTAGCAGCAGTCGGCTAGACCTGAAGTCGCCTTCCACCAGCGCCCCGGCGTTCTGCATCTCCTGGTTCTGAATCGCAATCAGCTCCTGCACTTTGGCTTTATAGGCCTGCTGCACGGTGAGGGTGTGGGTCATCATCTCCTGGATAGCACCCGCACGGTCGTTATTCTGCACCGCCTGCAAAATGCGATAGCGCGAGTCCAGATACTGCTGACGAACGTCGCGGATCTCGGCAAGGACCTGCTGCGATTTCGGGTCCTGCAGCACCGTATTCAGCTCGCCCAAAATCACCGTGATATGCTCGCTGATCGCTTTAAGATGCTGCTGCGACTGCGCCGTGTACGTTCCCTGTTCATCCAGCAGCATGAGCTGCTGAGTGCTAATAAATTCCTGGAAGTTGTCGATTAACTGGTTCGCTTTTACCGTGGTGGGATAATCATGGGTAATGATGGACTGCATCCCGTTGTTAGCCCGGTTCAGGCTCAGTAAGGACATACTGGCGCTGACCACCATCAGGACAATAAAGAATCCAAACGCCAGAAATAATTTCGTGCCGATCTTTACGTCATGTAAGAACATATTTTCTCCATCGATGTGATTATTTCTCAGACGATCGCTGTTATCGGTAACGAATCCGCTAACTTTATGACTTTGATCGTTTTTTTATTTCATAACCATCAAAATGGATAGGTAGAGGCTATTAATTACGCCCCATCGATCGTTACCAGACCACCAGAACAGGGTTTTGCAAAATAGCATCGGGGAAAACTGACTAGGCAGGGATAAATAACTGAGGCACTTTCTTTAGTTATTTAATATCTCATTAACAATAAAAGCCATTAATAGTCACAGCCAGAAATAAAAAAAGCCGTTTATTCCTTACGGTATAAACGACTTTTCCGGAACATTACTGGCTCAATGGAGCACCGTCACCGCATCCTTAAGACGCCCGGCGCGGTGTTTCACCATGGCAGAGATGTGCGCGCTCTCCTCGACCAGGTCGGCATTTTTTTGCGTAATGCTGTCCAGCTCCGCCACCGCGCGGGTTAACTCTGACAGTCCGGTGGCCTGTTCGGACGTCGAGTGGCTGATCTGCGCGATGAGCTGCGTGACATTTTTCACCTGCTCGACAATATCATCCATCGTGCGGCCTGCGGCGTGCACCTGCTCGGAGCCGGACTGTACCCTGCTGGCGCTGGCATCAATCAGCTTACGGATATCGTTCGCCGCATTCGCGCTGCGGCTGGCAAGGTGGCGAACTTCCCCCGCGACCACGGCAAAGCCTTTCCCCTGCTCGCCGGCCCTTGCCGCTTCAACGGCCGCATTCAGCGCCAGAATATTGGTCTGGAAAGCAATGTCGTTAATCAGGGAGGTAATTGAGCCGATGCGCTGCGTGCTGTCGGCGATGTCGTCCATGGTTTTGACGACGGTCTGCATCGCGTTGCCGCCTTTCGTCGCCGCGCTGCTCGCGGCCACGGAGAGTTTGTCCACTTCGGCGGCGGTTTCTGAGTTGCTCTGAACGGATGCGGCCATCTGGTTCATCGTTGCGACGGTCTGCTGCACGTTCGCCACGGTCTGACGCGTACGATCGTTCAGCGCTTCATTCCCCTGCGCCAGCCTGTCGCTGCCGTCGCGGACGCTCATCACCTGGCTTGAGACGTCATTGATGAGCCAGCGGCACATCAGCCCCAGCTGTCCTACCGCGCGCAGGGTCAGCCCCAGCTCGTCGCTGCGGTTCAGATGCTGCACGCTGTTGCGCTCGCCGGTCGCCACCTTTAGTGCCTGATGCGCGACGTTTTCGATCGGGCGGACAATCTGCTGCTCAAACAGCAGCGTTCCCAGCAGCATGACCACGGCGGCCGCTGCGAGCGGTGCCCAGCCTGCGGATGTGATCACCAGGGTAGCGGCAAGCGCGGCAAAGAGCGCCGCCATCACGCCGCGCACGCGCCAGCGCAGCGGCATGGCAGGAAGTTTACCCAACCAGCCCTTACGCACCACCAGTCCTTTTTGAATGCGTCTTTTACAGCTCCCGTTATTCAGCGCCCGGTAGAGCGGCTCTACGGCGGCAATCTCTTCCTCCGTGGCTTTGGTGCGGATCGACATATAGCCCGTCACCTGCCCGTTTCGCACCATCGGCACCGCATTCGCGCGCACCCAGTAATGATCGCCATTTTTACGTCGGTTTTTGACAATCCCGCTCCAGGGCTCCCCCTGCTGCAGGGTGTACCACATATCGGCAAACGCCGCTTTTGGCATGTCGGGATGGCGCACCAGATTGTGCGGCTGGCCCATCAGCTCATCAAGCTGATAGCCGCTCACCTGCACAAAGGTGTCGTTTGCATGGGTCATATAGCTGTGGACGTCTGTGGTCGACATTAAGGTGGTGTCATCGTCCAGAGGATAGTTATTCTGGGTGACATAGGAAGGAGAAGACATGACGGGCATTCCTTGCAGGTTATTCGAATGTTAATTTTGTGGTTTATTGTTTTTTCGGCGGTAAACAATTTATCTTTAGTTGTTAAACTTGATGGAGATCGCAGATTTCACTTAAACCGCACTTTTTGTGAGATTTTATAATTCATTGATTCCAAATACTTTCGCCAAGAAATTACCTATAAAGCATGACCTGTTAACGCCCACTTAAGCCGCAAGCCATGCACTCCTTTAGTGCAATTGCCCTTTTCTGCACCTGATAATGCGGGCTGCCCTGTACCGCTAAATCCCGTTTCGGTATCTCCGGCATGATTAAATATTGCGCAACATAATTTTAACCTGGCGTTTATCCCGATTTTCGTTAAGTCATCTGAAGTGGCGTAATCCCTGCAATACTTAACTCAGTATCATGTGATACGCGATCCCCGGGAGCACATTTTGAACAGGTTACCTTCCAGCGCCTCGGCTCTTGCCTGTACCGCGCACGCACTGAATCTCATTGAGAAGCGAACGCTCGATCATGAGGAGATGAAACAACTTAACCGAGAGGTCATCGATTACTTTAAAGAGCATGTGAATCCTGGTTTTCTGGAGTATCGCAAATCTGTTACCGCCGGCGGGGATTACGGAGCCGTAGAGTGGCAAGCGGGAAGTCTGAACACGCTTGTCGACACCCAGGGACAGGAGTTTATAGATTGCCTGGGTGGTTTTGGTATCTTCAACGTGGGGCACCGTAATCCAGTAGTGGTTTCCGCCGTACAGAATCAACTTGCGAAACAACCTCTCCATAGCCAGGAACTGCTCGACCCGCTTCGCGCCATGCTCGCGAAAACGCTGGCGGCCTTGACCCCCGGCAAACTGAAATACAGCTTCTTCAGCAACAGCGGAACCGAGTCGGTCGAGGCGGCGATCAAGCTCGCCAAGGCGTACCAGTCGCCGCGCGGGAAATTTACCTTCGTTGCCACCAGCGGCGCGTTCCACGGTAAATCCCTGGGCGCACTGTCTGCTACCGCTAAATCCACCTTCCGCAAACCGTTTATGCCGCTGCTGCCGGGCTTCCGCCACGTGCCGTTTGGCGACATCAACGCCATGCGCACCGTGCTGAGCGAATGCCGTAAAACCGGCGATGACGTGGCGGCGGTGATCCTGGAGCCGATTCAGGGTGAAGGCGGCGTGATCCTGCCTCCACAGGGCTATCTGCCCGCCGTGCGTCAGCTGTGCGATGAGTTTGGCGCGCTGCTGATCCTCGACGAAGTGCAGACCGGGATGGGGCGCACCGGCAAGATGTTTGCCTGCGAGCACGAGAACGTTCAGCCGGACATTCTGTGCCTGGCGAAAGCGCTCGGCGGCGGCGTGATGCCGATTGGCGCGACGGTGGCCACCGAGGAGGTGTTCTCGGTGCTGTTCGACAATCCGTTCCTGCACACCACCACCTTTGGCGGCAACCCGCTGGCCTGTGCGGCTGCGTTGGCCACCATCAACGTGCTGCTGGAGCAAAACCTGCCTGCGCAGGCGGAGCAGAAAGGCGACATGCTGCTGGACGGCTTCCGCCAGCTGGGGCGTGAGTACCCGGATCTGGTGCAGGAGGCGCGCGGCAAAGGGATGCTGATGGCAATCGAGTTTGTCGACAACGAAATCGGCTACAGCTTCGCGAGCGAGATGTTCCGCCAGCGGGTGCTGGTGGCCGGCACGCTCAACAACTCGAAAACCATCCGCATTGAGCCACCGCTGACGCTGACCATTGAGCAGTGTGAGCAGGTGCTGAAAGCGGCGAACAAAGCGCTGGCCGCGCTGCGGGTGAGCGTGGAAGAGGCGTAATATCTACTCCCCCTCGTCCGGAGGGGGAGTTTAATGACCCATCTGGCAGAATAAGTTATCATCCCCTCCATATCGGCTATCTTCTCCTGAGGGACCATGCGATATTTTTTCCTGGAATGGGTCAATCCTTTCGAAATCATGATGCTTAATTCGCTTGCTAAGGAACACCCCGTTAAGCAAATTAATCGCATTATGCGACGCTTCAAATCGATCAATGCCCTACTGCCAGGCCAGGCATTGAAAAAATGGCATAAGCGCGCACACTGTGCCGTTAAATTATCGGCAATGAAACCCGACGATATTGCGATTTGTAATGGGTACAGCGTTTTTCCGTTTCTGGATTATGTCGCCAGCATGCCGTGTAAAAAAGTTTTAATTCTGCGCGACTCCGTGGATGCCCTGACGCGCAAACGTCGTCTTCTTGGACAACTGGCGCAGGATGCGGATTACATCGACACCGTTCGCCCCGTCTTTGATGCTATTTATAGCTTTGATCCTGCTGATTGCGAGCGCTATGATCTGCATGCGATTGAGCAGTTTTTGCCTTTTAGCTGGCAAGAAATTCAGCAATTTCAAAAAGAGAGCGCAACTGAAAATAAAAGCTGCTTTTTTGTCGGTGGCTATGAACCCATTCGTGCAGATGTTCTTCGCATACTCACACCGGTGCTCGAAAATAGCGGTTATAAAACGGATTTTTATCTGCTGGATAAGTACAATAATCAGGATAACTACCCCGATAATTGCCAGAATAAAAAACTCAGCTATCTGGATAATATTGATAAAGCCAAACGCTGCTCCGTTATGCTGGAAATAAACAAACCTGAGCAAAATGGATTAACGCTTCGCGCGCTGGAAGCTCTGATTCTTAATAAGAAGCTGATCACCACCAATGCGTCGATTAAAACGATGGCGCTTTACGATCCCGCCCGTATTTTTATTTATAACGGTGTCGATACCGAGGGTCTGGACGCCTTTCTTCAAAGCGACCTGCCTGAGAGGGATGAGAAACTCCTCAGACAATACTGTGCAGACAGTCTGCTTGCTACGTTGCAAAAGCATTATTCCTGAAAGGCGTTCGCCCGGTAGAAGCCCTACCGGGCTGCTTTTTAACGGTGAAACTCCGCCACGGTCATGGTGAAGCGAAGCACGGTATCGCCTTCGTTCGCATAGCCGTGCGCCGCTTCGGTTTTCGCCACCGCCGATGCGCCAGCGTTAACATGGGTCACCGTCTCATCCACCGTCAGCGTTAAAACGCCCTCGTTCACGTGCAGCAGCTCAAAGGTTCCCGCCGGATGCCCTGTCGAGGTGAAATACTCCCCCGGATGCATCTCCCACTGCCACAACTCAATCATATCCGGGCCCGCGGTGCCCGCCAGCAGCCTGGCGTAACCGCCCTGTGTGCCCTGCCACAGCACCGGGATCGCCGTTTCTTCTATAACATGCACCAGCGGCTCGCTGGAGACGTTGACGATATCCGCCACGGAGATGCCGAGCGCGGCGGCCAGCTTGCACAAAATGGCGATGCTGGGATTGGCTGCGCCCTTTTCGATCTCTACCAGCATGCCTTTGCTGACGCTTGCGCGGCGGGACAGTTCGTCCAGCGACAGCTTTTTCTCTTTACGCCAGTTGCGTATGCGGTTTGCCACGGCCAGGCTTACTTGGGCAACATCGGCACCCGAATCAGTCATTATATTGACTTTATCAGTCATTGGTCACTACCATGGTATAAAACAGTCAATACAGGATTATTTATGTCTCTCGTAACGCCGTCAATAGATCCGCAACTTGCCGACATTGCGCCCGGCTTTCGGGCATTGAGCATTCTGGTTGAAGCCACGCCGATTAGCCACCCGGAGGTTGCGCCCGCCGCGCTGGCGCAGGCCTGTCAGCAGATGTTGAATGATGATGTGCCCTGGGCTAATGCGCACCTTTCAGACTGGGATGAGGTGTTTAAAGCCTTCGGCGCGAAACCGAAACGCACGCCCTGCTCGGCCTCTGCCCTGCGCAAGCGGGTATTGAAAGACGGTTCGCTGCCGTCGCTGGATCCTGTCGTGGATATCTATAACGCGGTGAGCATTCGCTATGCCATTCCGGTGGGTGGGGAAAATCTCTCGGCGTACTCGGGTGCGCCCCGTCTGACCCTGGCCGACGGCAGCGAGCCGTTTGATACTTTCAAAGAGGGACAACCAGTGGTGGAACATCCGGAACCGGGCGAGGTTATCTGGCGCGACGACCTCGGCGTGACCTGCCGCCGCTGGAACTGGCGCCAGGGGATACGGACTCGTCTGGACAGCCAGGCGCAATCCATGTGGTTTATTCTTGAAAGCCTGCCGTCGATGCCGCTTGCGGCACTGGAAGAGGCAGGGGAAGAGCTGGTCAACAACCTGCAACGGCTGATGCCGGGAGCCACTGCTCAGGTTCAGCTGATGGAGCTGGCCTGAACAACGCCCGGTAAGCGTTAGCGCCACCGGGCAAGGCCGTTACTCCGGCAACAGCCCCACAAAACTGCGTTTCTTACGCGGCTCTGACATCAGCTCCTCAAGCTTATCCACGCACGCCAGATAGTGCGGGGTTTGCTTGTGCGCCAGCACCGCCTCTTCGTCTTTGTAGGCCTCATAAATAAAGAACCGGGTTTTCACCCGCGGGTCCTGCAAGACGTCAAAGCGCAGGTTCCCCGGCTCCCTGATTGCCCCCTCGTGGTTGGCGCGAAACACCTCCAGAAACTCGTCCACCCGCTCGGGCTTGATGTTGATCTCTACCAGCGTCACGTTCATTTTGCTTCTCCCTGTTTCTCTTCCTGCCAGAACTGGAACGCATCGCGGGCGTTCCAGTTCTCATGAACCACTTTCTTCACCGCCTTCAGCATGGCGAGCGGCGCGCTGGACTGGAAGATATTGCGCCCCATGTCCACGCCGGACGCGCCCTGGTCGATCGCGCGCCAGCACATCTCCAGCGCTTCGTGCTCCGGCAGCTTTTTGCCCCCGGCGATCACAATCGGCACCGGGCAGCTGGCGGTCACTTTTTCAAAACCTTCGTCCACGTAGTAGGTTTTGACGAACTGCGCCCCCATTTCGGCGGCGATGCGGCTGGCGAGCGAGAAGTAGCGCGCGTCGCGCGCCATCTCCTTGCCGACGCCCGTCACCGCTAGCACGGGCATCCCGTAGCGTGTCCCCGCATCCACCAGCTTGATGATGTTGTTGATCGACTGATGCTCAAACTCGCTGCCTATGTACACCTGTGCAGCCACCGCGCAAACGTTCAGGCGCAGCGCGTCCTCCATCGCCACCGCCACGCACTCGTTCGACAGCTCGCCCAGAATCGAGTTACCGCCGGAGGCGCGCAGCACCACCGGTTTGTTCGTCGCGGCGGGCACCTGGCTTCGCAGAATGCCGCGAGTACACATCAGCACGTCGGTTTCGCCAAACAGCGGCGCGATGGAGAGGTCGATACGCTCAAGACCGGTAGTCGGCCCCTGAAAGTAGCCGTGGTCAAAGGCCAGCATTACCGTGCGGTTGCTTTTTGGGTTGAAGATGCGCGAAAGCCGGGACTGCATGCCCCAGTCCAGCGAGCCGCAGCCCTTCAGGGTGTAAGGCACATTCTGCTGCGGCGTGCCGATGCCAAAATCCTTGCCGTCTTTGATGTCGTCTAAATCAGCCATTTGCTCCCCCGTCAGAAATCGTATTTATTGATGTTCTCTTTGGTGAACACCACGCGCTCCGGCAGCAGCACGATGCCGTTGCCCTTCGCCTCATACTGGTAGCCCTGAACGCTGTTCGGCTCGACCTTCAGCGCACCGATGTCTTTGACGTCCACGCTGTCGCCAACGTTAAGATCGCCTTTTTTCAGCAGTCGATCGGCGACATTGACCGCAATTTTGCCTTGTTGTACGACATCCCACAGGCCGAAAGCTTTCACCGTACCGCGCTCAACGTACGGGCGCATGACGTTCGGCGTGCTGAACCCAACGATTGCCACCCCTTCGCGCTTCAGGTTTTCCGCCGCCTGCGCCGCGGCCGGCAAAGCGTTGGCATCCGGCGCGATAATGGCATCCAGATCCGGATAGGCTTTTAAGATCCCCTCGGCGGTTTGCAGAGATTTAGTGGCGTCGTTATAGCCAAACTGGGTCGTGACGATCTGCCACTGGGGATGATCTTTCTCGATTTTGGCCTTCGCCTCTTTCACCCACTGGTTTTGGTCGGTGACGGTGGGGCTGGAGTAGAAGAACGCCACTTTCACATTCGGTTTGGTGACCTGCTTGCCCGCCATCTCCACCAGCAGGCCGCCCAGCTGCTCCGGCGTTCCCTGGTTGATGTAGATGCTGCGGCACTCCGGTTTGGTGTCGGAGTCCCAGGTCAGAACCTTGACGCCGCGCTGCATTGCGCGCTTGAGCGCCGGGCAGAGGCCGTCCGGCGACACGGCGGAGACGATGATGGCGTTATAGCCCTGGTTGACGAAGTTATTGATGAGCTGCACCTGGCCGGAGACGCTCGGCTCGGTCGGGCCGTCGTAGGTGACGTCCACGCCGAGCGCTTTCCCCGCCTCTTTCGCGCCGTTGCCGCCGCTGGTGAAGAAGCCCACGCCTACCAGCTTCGGGATAAAGGCAATGCGGTCAGCCGCCTGCGCCGAGGCGAAGCTGAGGGCCATTGCCAGGACGAGCAGTTTTGTTTTCATCTTACGCTCCGGATAGTTTTCTGAAGAGAGATCGCACCCATTCGCGGTGCAGACTCAGCGAACGTCCCATCACCACCACAACCAGCAGCGCACCTGAAAGCGCGCTTGATACCTGGTTGGGGATGCCGACCATCTGTAAACCCTGTTGCAGGTAGCCCACCAGCAGCGCCGCCAGCGCCGTACCGACAACCGAACCTGACCCGCCGTAGATATTGGCCCCGCCGAGCACGGCGGCGGTGAGCGCAGGCATGAGTAAATCGCGCCCCAGATCCGAACGCGCGGAGCCGAAATAGGAGACCATCACCAGCGCGGCAATCGCCGAGGCCACGCCCACCAGGCCGTACAGGGCGTAGGGCATGCCCTTCACCGACAGCGCCGCATAGCGCGCCGCGCGCGGATTCTGGCCGATTAAGAACAGATGACGTCCAAAGCGCCCGCGGTGGGTAATCAGCCAGAAGAAGACGGTAATCACCGCGAACAGCACCAGCGGGATCGGCAGGCCCAGCACCGTGAGGTTAGCGAACGCCGTGAAGCTGTCCGGGAAGCCGCCGATGCCCTCATAGCCCGTCGCGCCCGCCATGCCGGAGAGCAGCAGCGCGCCGCCGCCGTAGAGGTAGAGCGTGCCGAGGGTGATCACCAGCGGGCTAATGCCGGTGTAGTGAATAAGCGCGGCATTAAATAATCCGCACAGCAGGCCGAGCAGCAGCGTCAGTGGAATAGCCGCCGCCATCGGCCACCCCGCCTGCATCATCACCCCCAGCGCGATGGCGCAGAGGCCGATGGTCGAACCGAGGGAGATGTCGATCCCGCCGCTGATGATGACCAGCGTGAGCGGCAGCGCCACGATGCCGATGCAGATGAAGTCGCTGGTGCTGAACAACAGCATGTTGATGTCGAGCATGCGCGGGTTGATGGCGCCAAAGAGCAGGATCTCCAGCACCAGTAAAATCAGCAGCGCGCTTTCCCAGTTAAACCTCATTTACGCCACCTCTTTTTTGCGTTCTGGAAACGGGGTAACGTGCTTCCCCCCTCTGTTACCCGGCTGGAATCGGCCGTACTTCAGCGCCCGCTGATGGCGCGCCAGCGCCTGGCGCAGGCGCCCGTCGAGCACCAGCACGCCCAGCAGCACCAGCCCGGCGATAAAGTCGTTCCACCACGCCGGGAGCCTGAACAGCACCAGCACGGTGTCGATTTGGGTCAGGAAGAAGGCGCCGAGGAAAGCGCCGACCAGCGTGCCCGTGCCGCCCAGCAGCGAAATCCCCCCGAGCACGCAGGCGGCGATGGCCTTCATCTCCAGCCCGCTGCCGGTCTGGTTGGGCACGAAGCCAATCTGCGCGGCAAAGACAATCCCGGCGCAGGCCGCCAGCATGCCGTTCAGGGTAAAGGCAATCATGCGGGTGCGGTTCACCGCCACGCCCAGCTGGCGCGCGGCGGCGAGGTTATCCCCCACCGCGTAGAAATCCCGCCCAAACGCGGTGCGCGACAGGGCCCACGCCCCTGTGGCCGCGATAATCAACACCAGCATGCCGAGCGGCGAAATGCCGATAGCGGCAGGCTCGGACAGAGATTTCAGCCCCGGCGGCAGCCCCTCAATCCACTTTCCCCCCGTCCAGAGCAGCATTGCCCCGCGGTACAGCCCCAGCGTGCCGAGGGTGGCGACAATCGCCGGAATGCGCAGCCCCACCACCAGAAAACCGTTGAACGCCCCGGCCAGCGCGCCAATCGACAGCGCGAAGAGAATGGAAACGGGCAGGCTGTAGCCGCCGTTGAGCGCCACGCCCACGGCAATGGCGGACAGCCCGACGGTGGAACCCACGGACACATCAATATTGCGGGTCAGCATCACCAGCGCCGCGCCGATGGCCAGCAGGATCAGGATCTGCGAGCTGGCGAAGATCATCCCCAGCGTCTGTAAACTCAGGTAGGACGGGTTCAGCGCCACCAGCACGGCGAACAGCGCCAGAATGGCGAGAAACGCGCTCAGCTCGCGGTTTTTGAGTAAGGTCTTCATGATTGCCCTCCAAACGCCAGCGCCATCATTTTATCGAGGCTGACCGCGTGGCGCGGCAGCTCGCCGCTAAGCACGCCCTGATGCATCACCAGCACGCGATCCGCGAGGCCGGGAAATTCATCGAGATCGCTTGAGATCATCAGCACCGCCACGTTCTGCGCCGCCACGCTTTTAATGAGCTGGTAGATATCGGCGCGCGCCGAGACGTCCACCCCGCGCGTCGGCTCATCGACGATCAGCAACAAAGGATTGGCCTCCAGGCAGCGCGCCAGCAGCACCTTCTGCTGGTTGCCGCCGGAGAGCGTGCGCACGGGTTGATCCGCGTGGTTGAGCTTGATCCCCAGCGCCCGGTGATAGCGCTCCACTACCGCAGACTCCCGCCCGCGCTGCTGCCAGATTGAAGGCTCGTTCAGCGCCACGGTGTTCCAGCGGACAGGCGCGTCGAGGAACAGGCCGGACACCTGCCTGTCTTCCGGCAGGTAGACCAGCCCTTTCTCCAGACGGGAACTGACCGGCTCGTTGGCAATCTCCTGATTCTCCAGCCAGATCCGCCCACCGCGCACCGGACGCAGGCCGTACAGGGTTTCCGCAAATTCGGTGCGCCCGGAACCCACCAGCCCGGCCAGGCCGACGATCTCCCCGGCGTAGATCTCAAGGCTGAGATCGATAAACCCCTCCCCGGTAAGATCCTCCACGCGCAGCACCGGAAAATCCTGCGCCTGGGTGCGGCGGTTGCCCGGCAGCGCCAGCCACAGCTTTTGCGTATCGCTCAGGGACTTCTCCCGGCTCACCGGCGTCATGGCGGCGATCAGGGCGCTGTCGTCAAACTGTGCGGTTTCGCCACTCAACACTACCGCGCCGTCGCGCATGACCGAGACGTGGCTGGAAAGCATTCGGATTTCAGGGAGCTTGTGCGAGATAAAGACGATCCCGACGCCAAGATCCTGCAGGGCGCGGATCTGACGAAACAGCCGCTCGGTTTCGCCGGGCGTGAGGGATGCCGTGGGCTCGTCGAGGATCAGGATCCTGGCGTTGCGCATCAGCCCGCGGAGGATCTCCACCATCTGCTGATCCGCCACTTCCAGGGTGCTGGCGGTGGCGTCGAGGTTAAGCTGGCACTGGAGCTGCTGGAGTTTCTCGGCCAGCCGCGTTTCCAGATCGCGCTCGCGCGGCAGGCGGAACAGGATGTTTTCCCGCACCGTCAGGTTGGGGAACAGCAGCGGCTCCTGCGGCACCAGGTAAATGCCGAGCCTGTGCGCCTGCGCGGGCGTGAGCCGTGCAAAAGACTCCCCCGCGACCGAAAGTTCACCGCCATCCGGCGTCTCCACCCCGGCGATAATCTTCATCAGCGTCGATTTTCCCGCGCCGTTCCCGCCCATCAGGGCGTGCACCTGGCCCGCAAGCAGCGTGAAATCAATGCCTTTCAGAACCGGCACGCCCGAGAACTGCTTGCTGATATTCCGCGCGTCGAGAAGTGGTGTCATCATCGCTCCGCTATTGAACAAATGATTTCTAGATTTAATAATGTTCAAAAGCGTAGACGGTGAACTATATTTACAACCGTGCAGAGATCACAGTTTTACCGATTGAGATTCAGATAAACCAGAAACGATCGAAATGATCCGTTTTGTCGCGTGGCTCACATTTTCCCTCCGCGTCATCACGAACATATGATCTAAATTTTTATAAGAGTTCAACTATGAGCGATAAACGCACTGCGGAAGAAGGACGATTTGCCGGGCTGGCGCTGGCGGAAGAGGAGCTGGTGGCGCGCGTGGCCTGGTGCTACTACCACGACGGGCTGACCCAGAACGACATCGGCGAGCGGCTCGGGCTGCCGCGCCTGAAGATCTCCCGCCTGCTGGAGAAGGGCCGCCAGTCCGGGGTGATCCGCGTGCAGATCAACTCCCGCTACGAGGGCTGCCTGTCGCTGGAAACCGAGCTACAGCAGCGCTTTGGGCTAAAGCTGGTGCGCGTGATGCCCGCCCTCAATACGCCGCCGATGAACGTGCGGCTCGGCATTGGCGCGGCGCAGTCGCTGATGGGCGTGCTGGAACCCGGCCAGCTGCTGGCGGTGGGGTTTGGTGAAACCACCATGAGCAGCCTGCAGCACCTGAGCGGCTTTATCAGCTCGCAGCAGATCCGCCTGGTGACGCTCTCCGGCGGCGTCGGGCCGTATATGACCGGTATCGGCCAGCTCGACGCGGCCTGCAGCGTCAGCATGATCCCCGCCCCGCTTCGCGTCTCATCCGCCGAGGTGGCCGGGATCTTAAAACGCGAGACCAGCGTGCGGGACGTGATCCTCGCGGCCACTGCCGCCGACGTGGCGGTGGTCGGCATTGGTTCGGTGAACCAGCGCCGTGACGCCACGATACTGCGCTCCGGCTATATCAGCGAAGGTGAGCAGCTGATGTACGCGCGCAAAGGGGCGGTCGGCGACATTCTCGGCTATTTCCTCAATGCGGAGGGCGAGTGCGTTGAGGAGCTGGAGATCCATAAAGAATTGCTGGGCGTCACGCTCGATGAACTGGCGCAGCTGCCCACCATCGTTGGCGTGGCCGGAGGGGAAGAGAAAGCCGATGCGATTTATGCCGCACTGAAGGGTCGCCGTATTAATGGCCTGGTGACGGAAGAGACGACAGCCCGCGCGGTGCTGGCTCTGGCCGAATAAGAGTCGCCCTGCGCTAACAACGAGGCAAGCTCATGAGTTACCTTTTAGCGTTAGATGCAGGAACAGGCAGCGTTCGCGCCGTTATTTTCGATTTACAGGGCAACCAGGTTGCCGTCGGCCAGGCCGAGTGGAAGCACCTGAGCGTAGAGAACGTGCCGGGGTCGATGGAGTTCGACCTCGACACCAACTGGCAGCTGGCCTGCCGGTGCATTCATCAGGCGCTGGAACGCGCGAGCCTGAGCGCGGCGGATATTCAGTCCGTTGCCTGCTGCTCGATGCGCGAAGGGATCGTGCTGTATGACCGCAACGGCGAGGCCATCTGGGCCTGCGCCAACGTCGACGCCCGCGCCAGCCGCGAGGTGGCCGAACTCAAAGAGATCCACGACTATCGTTTTGAATCCGAGGTGTATGACGTTTCCGGCCAGACGCTGGCGCTGAGCGCTATGCCGCGCCTGCTGTGGCTGGCGCACCACCGTCCGGACATCTACCGCAAGGCTGCGACCATCACCATGATCAGCGACTGGCTGGCGGCGAAGCTCTCCGGCGAGCTGGCGGTCGACCCGTCTAACGCGGGCACCACCGGCATGCTCGATCTCTTCTCCCGCGACTGGCGTCCGGCGCTGCTCGACATGGCCGGGCTGCGCGCCGATATCCTCTCCCCGGTGAAAGAGACCGGCACCGTGCTGGGGGCAATTACCAGAGAGGCCGCGCAGCAGAGCGGCCTGCGCGAAGGCACGCCGGTGGTGATGGGCGGCGGCGACGTGCAGCTGGGCTGTCTGGGGCTGGGCGTGGTCCGCGCCGGACAAACGGCGGTGCTGGGCGGCACCTTCTGGCAGCAGGTGGTGAACCTGCCGCAGGTGCGCACCGACCCCGAGATGAACATCCGCGTGAACCCGCACGTCATTCCCGGCATGGCGCAGGCGGAGTCGATCAGCTTTTTTACCGGGCTAACCATGCGCTGGTTCCGCGACGCCTTCTGCGCGGAGGAGAAGCTGATTGCCGAGCGGATGGGGATGGACACCTACTCCCTGCTGGAAGAGATGGCGAGCCGCGTGCCGGCGGGCTCCCACGGGGTGATGCCGATCTTCTCCGACGCGATGCATTTCAAGCAGTGGTACCACGCCGCGCCGTCGTTTATTAACCTCTCCATCGACCCGGAAAAGTGCAACAAAGCGACGCTGTTTCGCGCGCTGGAGGAGAACGCGGCGATCGTCTCGGCCTGCAACCTGGCGCAGATCTCGCGTTTCTCCGGCGTTAACTTCGAAAGCCTGGTGTTTGCCGGAGGCGGTTCGAAAGGGGCGCTGTGGAGCCAAATTTTAAGCGACGTCACCGGGCTGCCGGTACGCGTGCCGGAAGTGAAGGAGGCGACGGCGCTGGGGTGCGCCATTGCGGCAGGTGCTGGCGCGGGTCTGTTTGCGGATATGGCCTCGACGGGCGAGCGGCTGGTGAAGTGGAGCCATGAGTTCACGCCGAACCCGCAGCACCGCGAGCTGTACGACGGCATGATGCAGAAATGGCAGGCGGTGTACGTCGACCAGCTCGGGCTGGTGGACAGCGGGCTGACGACGTCGATGTGGCAGGCACCGGGGTTAGTAAAAACCCACACCCCTCACCCTGCCCCTCTCCCCTAAGGGGAGAGGGAAAAAACCTGATCGAGCCAATTCTTTAAGGCCGCACCGGCCAGTCCCCTCTCCCCTCCGGGGAGAGGGTTAGGGTGAGGGGCAATATTTGAATCCCATCACAATCACCGCATTCCCCTTTTCCCTTTTACTCTCCGCTGGCTAAATTAGTAACTCATCCGACCACATAACAATAATTTTACACTGGAAGAGACTATGAGCCGCTACCCGTCGTTATTCGCCCCCCTTGATCTGGGGTTTACCACCCTTAAAAACCGCGTGCTGATGGGCTCGATGCACACCGGGCTGGAGGAGCATCCGGATGGGGCCGAGCGTCTGGCGGCCTTCTACGCCGAGCGCGCCCGTCACGGGGTGGCGCTGATTGTCACCGGCGGCGTGGCCCCTGCGCCTTCCGGCGTGGGCATGGAGGGCGGCGCGGTGCTGAACGATGCCTCCCAGCTGCCGCACCACCGCATTGTGACCGACGCGGTACACCGCGAAGGCGGCAAAATCGCCCTGCAAATCCTGCATACCGGTCGCTACAGCTACCAGCCAAACCTGGTCGCGCCGTCGGCCCTTCAGGCGCCGATTAACCGCTTCAAGCCCCATGCCCTCAGCCACGACGAGATCCTGACGCTGATAGACGATTTCGCCCGCTGCGCGGCGCTGGCGCGCGAAGCGGGCTACGACGGCGTCGAGGTGATGGGCTCCGAAGGCTACCTGATTAACGAATTCCTCGCCGCCCGCACCAACCAGCGCGACGACGAATGGGGCGGCGACTATGCCCGCCGGATGCGCTTTGCGGTGGAGGTGGTGCGCGCGGTGCGCGAACGTGCGGGCGCGGACTTTATTATCATCTTCCGCCTGTCGATGCTCGACCTGGTGGAGGGCGGCAGCACGTTCGACGAAACCGTGCAGCTGGCGCAGGCGATTGAAGCCGCAGGCACCACGATTATCAACACCGGCATCGGCTGGCACGAGGCGCGCATCCCGACCATCGCCACCCCGGTGCCGCGCGCGGCGTTCAGCTGGGTGACGCGCAAGCTGAAGGGCAAAGTGTCTGTTCCGCTGGTCACCACTAACCGCATTAACGATCCGCAGGTGGCGGACGATGTGATTTCACGCGGCGATGCCGATATGGTGTCGATGGCGCGGCCGTTCCTCGCGGATGCCGAACTGCTCTCCAAAGCGCAAAGCGGCCGCGCGGATGAGATCAACACCTGCATCGGCTGTAACCAGGCCTGTCTGGATCGGATCTTCGTCGGGAAGGTCACCTCTTGCCTCGTTAACCCGCGCGCCTGCCATGAAACCAAAATGCCGGTGGTTCCGGCGGTCAATAAAAAACGCCTGGCCGTGGTGGGCGCTGGCCCCGCCGGGCTGGCGTTTGCGGTGAACGCCGCCTCGCGCGGGCACACCGTGACGCTGTTTGATGCGCTGGCGGAGATTGGCGGGCAGTTTAATATCGCCAAACAGATCCCCGGCAAAGAGGAGTTTTATGAAACGCTGCGCTACTACCGCCGGATGATCGAACTGACGGGCGTCGAGCTACGGCTTAACCAGCTTGTCAGCGCGGCGGATCTGATCGGTTTCGATGAGACGATCCTGGCGAGCGGGATCGTACCGCGCACGCCTGCGATCGAGGGCATCGATCATCCTAAAGTCTTAAGCTATCTCGACGTGCTGCGTGACAAAGCACCCGTTGGCGAGAAGGTGGCGATTATCGGCTGCGGCGGGATCGGCTTTGATACCGCGATGTACTTAAGCCAGCCGGGCGAGGCCACAAGCCAGAACATTGCCGAGTTTTGCGTAGAATGGGGCATTGATACCAGCCTGAGCCAGTCCGGCGGATTACGCCCGGAAGGGCCGCAGCTGCCGAAAAGCCCGCGCCAGATCGTGATGCTCCAGCGTAAGGCCAGCAAGCCGGGCGAAGGGCTGGGCAAAACCACGGGCTGGATCCACCGCGCCACCCTGCTCTCACGCGGGGTGAAGATGATCCCGGCGGTGAGCTATCAGAAGATCGACGACGAGGGTCTGCACGTCACGATCGGCGGCGAGCCGCAGCTGCTGCGCGTGGATCATGTGATTCTATGTGCCGGACAGGAGCCAAAGCGGGATCTGGCCGATCCGCTGCGCGAGGCAGGTAAAACGGTGCATTTGATCGGCGGGTGTGACGTGGCGATGGAGCTGGATGCGCGGCGGGCAATTGCGCAGGGCACCCAGCTTGCACTAACGATTTAGCGACGGCGTCCCAGCTTCACCGATTTCAGCACCACAAACTTGTTATTGGTGGCAATGGTGACGCAGTTGCCGAAAATCTTCTTCAGCTTGTGGAAGTAGTCCAGGTGGCGGTTCGCCACGATGTACAGCTCGCCGTTGATTTTCAGGCAGCGGCGCGCGTGGTGGAACATCTCCCACGCGACGTTATCCGTCAGGGCGTGCTTCTGGTGGAACGGCGGGTTGCAGAACACGGCGTTGAAGCGGAACGGCTCTACGCCGGAGAGCGCGTTGTTGATCATAAACTCGCAGCGATCCACCGCTTCCGGCATGTTGGTTTCCACGTTCAGACGGCTCGACGCCACCGCCATCGGCGATTCGTCGCTGAACACCACGCTGGCTTCCGGGTTTTTCGCCAGCAGCGTCAGGCCAATCACGCCGTTGCCGCAGCCCAGGTCGACGATTTCCCCTTCCAGATTTTCCGGCAGGTGCCCCATAAAGAAACGCGCCCCGATGTCCAGCCCGGTGCGGGAGAAAACGTTCGCATGGTTGTGGATGGTCCAGTCAGTGCCTTCCAGCTTCCAGCTCAGCGTCTCCGGCGCGTCGGCCAGCTCCGGTGCGCTGAAGGTGCAGTTGATCAGGCGCGCTTTTTTCCAGGCCAGCGTCGTGGTGGTCGGGCCGAGCACTTTCTCGAACAGCTCCAGCGTTGAGGTATGGATATCGCGCGCTTTAGCACCCGCGATGATGCGGGTTTCCGGCGTCACGACCTTACGCAGCGCGCGCAGCTGCTGTTCCAACAGCGCCATGGTTTTTGGTACCTTGATCAATACCACGCCCGGCGCCTGCGGGTAGTCCGCGGTGCTGTCGAGAAACTTCACGCTGGACTCGTCGATGTCGTTATGGCGCAGGTTTTCACGCGTCGCCAGCTCGCTCAGGTAGGAATCACCGATGCTGTAAGGCGTGTGCTCCGCCAGGGCGCAGCCCAGCGCGCCAAACGCGTCATTCAGGATCAAAACCGGGCCGCGGATTTCAGTCTCATCCAACTGCTGCAGCAGATATTCATCCGCCGCTTCCCACGCCTGAAGCGGGTTAACGTCGTCCGTTTCCGGGAAACGTTTAAGGTTGAGTGAACGGAAACCGTTGTCTAAGTGGCTCATCGGCCCTCCTGAATGGTAAAATTTGGCGTATCCCTGAAAAGGGTGCGTGAGTATACCCGTTTTATTGTCGATTTGGGGCGTTGATGAACCAACTTACTTATCTCCAGGGCTATCCGGAGCATTTACTTTCCCAGGTTCGCAGCCTGATTGCCGAGCAGAAGCTCGGCGCGGTGCTGGAAAAACGCTACCCCGGCACGCACGATTTCGCGACCGATAAGGCCCTCTGGCAGTATACGCAGGATCTAAAAAGCCGGTATCTGAAGAGCGCGCCGCCGATAAACAAGGTGATGTACGACAACAAGATCCACGTGCTGAAAAACGCGCTCGGCCTGCACACCGCCATCTCCCGCGTGCAGGGCGGCAAGCTGAAGGCGAAGGCCGAAATCCGCGTCGCGACGGTTTTCCGTAACGCGCCGGAAGCCTTTCTGCGGATGATCGTCGTCCATGAGCTGGCGCACCTGAAAGAGAAAGAGCACGACAAAGCGTTCTATTCCCTGTGCTGCCACATGGAGCCGCAGTACCACCAGCTGGAGTTTGACACCCGCCTGTGGCTTACGCATTTATCGTTAAATGGTAATGCGGAATAGCGCACTGGTTTTGCAATAATCCCGTGCTACAGTGGCTAAAGGTTCCCTGCTACGGAGTACGTAAACGTTTATGATACGTTTCGCAGTCATTGGAACGAACTGGATCACGCGCCAGTTCGTCGACGCCGCCCACGAAACCGGCAAACTTAAGCTCACCGCAGTCTATTCCCGCAGCCTTGAGCAGGCGCAGAGCTTTGCTAACGACTACCTTGTCGAGCATCTCTTCACCTCCCTGGATGAAATGGCGCAAAGCGACGCCATTGACGCGGTCTATATTGCCAGCCCGAACTCCCTTCACTTCCCGCAAACGGCGCTGTTTCTCGGCCACAAAAAGCATGTGATCTGCGAGAAGCCGCTGGCCTCGAATATTGAGGAAGTGGAAGCGGCCATTGCGCTTGCCCGCGAAAACCAGGTGGTGCTGTTCGAAGCGTTCAAAACCGCCAGCCTGCCGAACTTCCTGCTGCTGCAGCAGTCCCTGCCGAAAATTGGCAAAGTGCGTAAAGCCTTTATCAACTACTGCCAGTATTCGTCGCGCTATCAGCGCTATCTGGACGGTGAAAACCCGAATACCTTTAACCCGGCCTTCTCGAACGGCTCGATTATGGATATCGGTTTTTACTGCCTGGCCTCTGCCGTAGCGCTGTGGGGCGAGCCGCACGGCGTCACGGCCACCGCCAGCCTGCTGGAGAGCGGCGTGGATGCGCACGGTTTGGTGGTGCTGGACTACGGTGATTTTAGCGTCACGCTACAGCACTCCAAGGTGAGCGATTCCGTGTTGCCGAGCGAAATTCAGGGCGAAGCCGGGTCGCTGGTCATCGAAAAAATCTCCGAATGCCAGAAGGTGAGCTTTGTGCCGCGCGGCGGAAAAGCGCAGGAGTTGACGCAGCCTCAGCATATTAACACTATGCTCTATGAGGCAGAGGTCTTCGCCCGTCTGGTGGAAGATAATGAAGTGAATCACCCTGGCCTTGCGGTAAGCCGCACCACGGCGAAGCTGCAAACCGAGATCCGCCGCCAGACCGGCGTGGTATTCCCGGCAGACGGCGTCGGCGCAGAAGCTATCGCGTAAAGCTGTGTAATGAAACGGCGCAGACCATTGACGAAACCGATGGTCTGACATATTTTGTTACCTGCAAAGGGGAGTAACTTCTTCGCCGGTGGATCGTCATTACGATGCGTGCAGAACCGCATCCGGTCGCCGGGCAACCTTTATGGTTGTAAGTGAGACCTTGCCGGGAGGCGAGGTCTATGCATAAAAAGCTAACGGCTATCGTCTTCTGACCATGGCCGTTTTTGTTTTTTATGTGTAAGGAAAATAGTATGCATTCTGTCGGCACTCCAATGCTGTGGGGCGGATTCGCGGTTGTCGTGCTCATCATGCTGGCGATCGACCTCTTTTTGCAGGGTCGTCGCGGCGAGCACGGCATGAGCGTCAAGCAGGCCGCCGTCTGGTCACTGGTGTGGGTTAGCCTCTCACTCCTTTTCTGCGCCGCCTTCTGGTGGTATCTGGCCTCGACCGAAGGCCGTGCGGTGGCCGATCCTCAGGCGCTCGCCTTCCTCACCGGCTATCTGATTGAAAAAGCCCTGGCGGTTGATAACGTCTTCGTCTGGCTGATGTTGTTCAGCTACTTTGCCGTGCCTGCTGCCCTGCAGCGCCGCGTGCTGGTATACGGCGTATTGGGTGCCATTGTCCTGCGTACCATCATGATCTTCGCCGGCAGCTGGCTGATTGCCCAGTTCGAATGGCTGCTGTACGTGTTCGGTGCGTTCCTGCTGTTCACCGGGGTCAAGATGGCGCTGGCGAAAGAAGACGATACCGGTATCGGCGATAAGCCGCTGGTGAAGTGGATCCGCGGCCATCTGCGCATGACGGACAAGATCGAGAGCGAACACTTCTTCGTGCGTAAGAACGGCCTGCTGTTCGCCACCCCGCTGCTGCTGGTGCTGATTCTGGTCGAGCTGAGCGACGTGATTTTCGCCGTAGACAGCATCCCGGCGATCTTCGCGGTGACGACCGACCCGTTCATCGTGCTGACCTCTAACCTGTTTGCGATCCTCGGCCTGCGTGCCATGTACTTCCTGCTGGCAGGCGCGGCTGAGCGCTTCTCGATGCTGAAGTACGGCCTGTCGGTGATTCTGGTGTTTATTGGTATCAAGATGCTGATCGTCGATTTCTACCATATCCCGATCGCTATCTCGCTTGGCGTGGTGTTCGGCATTCTGCTGGTGACGCTGCTTATCAATACCTGGGTTAACCGCCAGCACGATAAGAAGCAGCAGGTGGAGTAATCCCCTCACCCCGGCCCTCTCCCTCCGGGAGAGGGTGGACACACTTTTGTGACGCAATAGTTAAAAAATATGATGTGACACGTAAAATCCAGCATTTTACTCTTCCGCCTTTCGCTGCTTTCCCTGATACTCAACCAGGCAAACAAAAACTTACATCCGGACACAAATGTGACTTAGAGCACATCCAGGATGGAACGCAATTTCACTCAGGAATAACGTATGAGCACACAATCACGCGGTCTGTTCGCGCGCCTGGCGCAGGGCAGCCTTGTAAAACAAATTCTGGTCGGGTTGGTACTGGGTATTCTGCTGGCGATGGTGTCAAAACCTGCCGCGGAAGCCACGGGGCTGCTCGGCACCCTTTTCGTTGGCGCGCTGAAGGCCGTCGCACCGGTACTGGTGCTGATGCTGGTGATGGCGTCGATTGCCAACCACCAGCACGGACAAAAAACCAACATTCGCCCTATTCTGTTCCTGTATCTTCTGGGAACCTTCTCTGCTGCCTTAACGGCCGTTGTGTTCAGCTTCCTGTTCCCGTCCACGCTGCACCTGACCAGCGCCGCCGGTGATGTCACGCCGCCGTCCGGCATTGTTGAAGTGCTGCGCGGTCTGCTGATGAGCATGGTTTCTAACCCCATCACCGCGCTGATGAACGCAAACTACATTGGTATTCTGGTCTGGGCGATTGGTCTGGGCTTCGCGCTGCGTCACGGCAACGAAACCACGAAAAACCTGGTGAACGATATGTCGAACGCCGTCACCTTTATGGTGAAACTGGTGATTCGCTTTGCGCCAATCGGGATCTTCGGGCTGGTCTCCTCCACGCTGGCAACCACCGGTTTTGACGCGCTGTGGGGCTACGCCCAGCTGCTGGTAGTTCTGGTCGGCTGTATGCTGCTGGTGGCGCTGGTGATCAACCCGCTGCTGGTGTTCTGGCAGATCCGCCGTAACCCGTACCCGCTGGTGCTGACCTGCCTGCGCGAGAGCGGCGTTTACGCCTTCTTCACCCGCAGCTCGGCGGCGAACATTCCGGTGAACATGGCGCTGGCGGAGAAGCTGAACCTGGACCGCGATACCTATTCCGTGTCGATCCCGCTGGGTGCAACCGTGAACATGGCGGGTGCGGCTATTACCATCACCGTGCTGACCCTGGCGGCAGTGCATACGCTGGGTATTCCTGTGGATCTGCCAACGGCGCTGCTGCTGAGCGTGGTGGCGTCGCTGTGTGCCTGTGGCGCATCCGGCGTGGCGGGCGGTTCGCTGCTGCTGATCCCGCTGGCGTGCAATATGTTCGGCATCCCGAACGAGATCGCCATGCAGGTTGTGGCCGTCGGCTTCATCATTGGCGTGTTGCAGGACTCCTGCGAAACCGCGCTGAACTCCTCTACCGACGTGCTGTTCACCGCAGCGGCCTGTCAGGCGGAAGACGCGCGTTTAGCGAAGAACGCCCTGCGAGGTTAACAGCAAAACGGCAACCCTGAGGTTGCCGTTTTTAGTGTTTGTACCCTCTCCTGGTGGGGAGAGGGCATCAGGCCGCACCGATTACAGCGTCACACCACTCTTAAAGATCGCCAGCTCGCGGAAGTCGTTCTTCTCGTTGCAGGTCTGCCTGCCGTTAGCAAACTCCACGATAGTGTCCACGAACTCCGTCAGCAGCTGCGGCATCGCTTTGCCGTGGATCAGCTGGCCCGCGTCGAAATCAATCCAGTGCTTTTTCTTCGCTGCCAGCTCGCTGTTGGTGGCGATTTTGACCGTCGGGACAAAACCGCCGTACGGCGTACCGCGACCGGTGCTGAACAACACCATGTGACAGCCCGCCCCCGCCAGCGCGCTGGTGGCGACCGCATCGTTGCCCGGTGCGCTCAGCAGGTTCAGACCGTGGGTTTTCAGGCGTTCGCCGTAGCGCAGAACGTCCACCACCTGGCTTGCGCCCGCTTTCTGGGTGCAGCCGAGGGATTTCTCCTCCAGCGTGGTGATCCCGCCCGCTTTGTTACCCGGCGACGGGTTTTCATAAATCGGCTGATTGTGAGCAATGAAGTACTGTTTGAAGTCGTTCACCATGGTGACGGTCTTCTCAAACGTCTCTTCGTCGCGGCAGTGGCTCATCAGAATGCGCTCCGCGCCGAACATTTCCGGCACTTCGGTCAGCACCGTCGTGCCGCCGTTGGCAATCACGTAATCTGAGAAGCGGCCCAGCATCGGGTTGGCGGTAATGCCGGAAAGACCGTCAGACCCGCCGCACTCCAGCCCAAACTTCAGCTCGCTCAGCCTGCCCGGCTCGCGCCTGTCATGGCGCATCACCTCGTACAGCTGGTGCAGCTGCTCAACGCCTGCTTCCACCTCGTCGTCCTGATGCTGGCACACCATGAAGTGAACGCGCTCAGGGTCGAATTCCCCCAGCGTCTCGCGGAAGGCGTCGACCTGGTTGTTCTCGCAGCCGAGGCCGATCACCAGCACCGCGCCCGCATTAGGATGGCGCACCATGTTTTGCAGCATGGTGCGGGTGTTGATGTGGTCGTCACCCAGCTGGGAGCAGCCGTAGGTGTGGCTGAACAGATGCACGCCGTCGGTGCCTTCGGCATTGTTGGTCTCTTTCAGGAAACGCGTCTGAATTTGACGCGCGATGCCGTTCACGCAGCCGACGGTCGGCAGGATCCACAGCTCGTTGCGGATCCCCACCTCACCGTTCGCGCGACGGTAGATTTGCACCTCGCGATCCCCCGCCTGACGCTCTTCGGCGGGTAAATCAGGTTGATAGCTGTACTCGTCCAGATCGCTGAGATTGGTGCGGGTGTTGTGGGAATGAATATATTCACCCGGCGCAATATCCGCCAGCGCATGGCCGATGGGCAAACCGTACTTCACCACGTTCTCCCCTTTTGCAATGGGGATCAGGGCAAACTTGTGTCCACGTCCAATGGCCTGGCGCAGCGTGACCGATTGGTTGTCGAAGGTCACTTCCGTGCCTTCGGTTAAATCTGCCAGCGCGACGGCCACGTTATCCAGCGAATGGATTTTGATGTATTGCATATCAACCTCAGACGGCCTTAGTTCAGTTCAATGGCGAAGTAGTCGCGCGCATTGTTAAAGCAGATGTTTCTCACCATTTCGCCCAGCAGTTGGAGATCCGCTGGCGCTTCGCCCGCATGCACCCAGCGGCCAATCATCTGGCACAGAATGCGGCGGAAATATTCGTGGCGAGTGTAGGAGAGGAAGCTGCGGCTGTCGGTAAGCATGCCGACAAAGCGGCTCAGCAGGCCAAGCTGCGCCAGCTGCGTCATCTGTCGCTCCATGCCGTCTTTCTGATCGTTGAACCACCAGCCGGATCCGAACTGCATCTTGCCCGGCATCCCCTCGCCCTGGAAGTTGCCAACCATGGTGCCCAGCACTTCGTTATCGCGCGGGTTCAGGCAGTAAAGAATGGTTTTCGGCAGCAGGTTTTGTTCGTTCTGTTTGCTCAGCAGTCTGGACAGCTCTTCCGCCAGCGGGCGGTCGTTGATGGAGTCAAAGCCCACGTCCGCGCCCAGCAGCTTGAACTGGCGCTGGTTGTTATTGCGCAGCGCGCCGATGTGGTACTGCTGTACCCAGCCGCGACGGGCGTATTCCGCACCGAGGAACACCAGCACCGCGGTTTTGAACTGCGCCACTTCATGCTGGCTAAGCGATTCACCGGAGAGGCGACGCGCCAGGATGCTGTCCAGTTCCGCTTCGTTTGATTCCGCAAACATCACTACGTCCAGCGCGTGGTCGGAGACTTTACAGCCGTGCGCCGCGAAGTGATCCAGGCGTTTGGTCAGCGCGGTTTGCAGGTCAGCGAAACGACGGATGTCGGTATCGGACACTTCCGCCAGCTTAGCCATATAGTCGTTGAAGGTGGCCTGTTCGATGTTGAAGGCTTTGTCCGGGCGCCAGCTTGGCAGCACTTTGATGTCAAAAGAGGTGTCTTTGGCGACGATTGCATGATGCTCCAGGGAGTCAATCGGATCGTCGGTGGTGCCCACCATCTTCACGTTCATCTGCTTCATGATGCCGCGCGCGGAGAAGTTATCCTGCGCCAGCAGCGCATTGCACTGGTCCCAGATCTCATCCGCCGTCGCGGGAGAAAGCAGCTTGCCGGTAATGCCAAACGGACGGCGCAGTTCGAGGTGCGTCCAGTGGTAAAGCGGGTTGCCGATAGTGTGCGGAACGGTCGCCGCCCAGGCGTCAAACTTCTCGCGATCGCTCGCGTCGCCGGTACACAGACGCTCGGCTACGCCGTTGGTGCGCATCGCACGCCATTTGTAGTGGTCACCCTTTAGCCAGATATCATACAGGTTTTTGAAACGATAATTTTCGGCAACCTGCTGCGGCGGTAAATGGCAGTGATAGTCGAAAATCGGCTGGTCTTTTGCGTAGTCGTGGTACAGGCGGCGGGCAAATTCGGTATCTAACAGAAAATCGTCGGTCATAAACGGCGTCATTATCGTCTTCCTCATTACGGGAGCGTCAGAAAGCGTATGTTCATATGCTGCAAAGTTATCACACCAATTTCCACCAGCCGACGTTTTTTTCGTGAGTCAGATCAATAAACGTCGACAAATAAATTACCCAAATTGGGGTAAACCACTCTACAGACCGCGTCGGTACTGGCTTCAGCCGCAACGAATAATGCCCCTACAAAGGATCATACATTTGTGATGTCACTCACCTTTTAAAGTTGTATGACAAGTTATCTTTTCGCCGTCGCAAACACTAAGCCGACGGAATGCATTACCGGTGTGAGAAACATCGGATTTAACGGTACGGATACCGACTTATGCACGCTTACTTATGGCAAGGTTCGGGCCGTTCCGGGACATTCTCCCGGCTACGCCCCTCCCGTTACACAACTGCTCCCGGCAACGGTTGAGAGGTTGCCGTGCTCTGGCGCGGAAATAACATAACGATGAGGTTTTAGATGCGTAAAATTAAAGGGTTACGTTGGTATATGATCGCGCTGGTGACGCTGGGCACCGTGCTGGGCTACCTGACACGTAACACCGTGGCAGCCGCGGCGCCAACGTTGATGGAAGAGCTGCATATCTCCACGCAGCAATACTCTTATATCATCGCGGCGTATTCTGCCGCTTACACCGTAATGCAGCCTGTTGCAGGGTATGTTCTCGATATTCTTGGTACCAAAATCGGCTATGCCTTCTTCGCCATCGCCTGGGCGGTATTCTGCGGCGCAACCGCGCTGGCAGGCAGCTGGGGCGGTCTGGCGCTGGCCCGTGGTGCGGTCGGTGCGGCTGAAGCGGCGATGATCCCGGCGGGGCTGAAAGCCAGCTCCGAGTGGTTCCCGGCAAAAGAGCGTTCCATTGCGGTGGGTTACTTCAACGTGGGCTCGTCCATCGGCGCGATGATTGCGCCGCCGCTGGTGGTGTGGGCCATCGTGATGCACAGCTGGCAGATGGCGTTCATTATCTCGGGCGTGCTGAGCTTTGCCTGGGCAATGGCGTGGCTGGTTTTCTATAAACACCCGCGCGATCAGAAAAAACTCTCCGAGGAAGAACGCGAATACATTATTGGTGGTCAGGAAGCGCAGCATCAGACCAACAACGGCAAGAAGATGTCCGTCTGGCAGATCCTGGGCACCCGTCAGTTCTGGGGTATCGCCCTGCCGCGCTTCCTGGCTGAACCGGCCTGGGGCACCTTCAACGCGTGGATCCCACTGTTTATGTTTAAAGTCTACGGCTTTAACCTGAAAGAGATCGCGATGTTCGCCTGGATGCCGATGCTGTTCGCTGACCTGGGCTGCATCGTGGGCGGCTACCTGCCGCCGCTGTTCCAGCGCTGGTTTGGGGTGAACCTGATCGTTTCCCGTAAGATGGTGGTGACCATGGGCGCGCTGCTGATGATTGGCCCGGGCATGATCGGCCTGTTCACCAGCCCCTACGTCGCTATCGCGCTGCTGTGCATCGGTGGATTTGCGCACCAGTCGCTCTCCGGCGCGCTGATTACGCTCTCGTCTGACGTTTTCGGCCGTAACGAAGTGGCAACCGCCAACGGCCTGACCGGGATGGCCGCGTGGACCGCAAGTACGATGTTCGCGCTGGTCGTCGGCGCGCTGGCGGATACCATCGGCTTCAGCCCGCTGTTCGCGGTGCTGGCAATCTTCGACCTGATGGGTGCGGTGGTTATCTGGACGGTGCTGAAAAGCAAATCCGCAGACGAGCTGGCGAAAGAGTCCCTCGGGAAACCGGCCACGCAGAGTTAGCGAAAATGCGTTTCACCGAAGCCGCCTCCGGGCGGCTTTTTTAATGGCAAAATCTGGAGAGTATTCCGTGAAAGTGGTATAACAAATCATCTGCCGTACCCTGCCTGGAGCGCATATGGAAATCACCGAACCACGTCGTTTATATCAACAACTTGCTGCCGAGCTGAAAGATCGCATCGAGCAAGGGGTCTATCTTGTCGGTGATAAACTTCCCGCCGAGCGCTTTATCGCGGATGAAAAAAGCGTGAGCCGCACCGTGGTGCGCGAAGCGATTATCATGCTGGAAGTGGAAGGCTACGTTGAGGTACGCAAAGGTTCCGGCATTCACGTTATTTCTAATCAGCCTAAACACTCTCCGGTGGCGGATGAAAGTCTGGAATTCGCCAGCTACGGCCCGTTTGAGCTGCTACAGGCTCGCCAGCTGATCGAAAGCAATATTGCCGAATTTGCCGCCACGCAGGTGACCAAGCAGGACATCATGAAGCTGATGGAGATCCAGGAGAACGCCCGCAAGGAAAAATGTTTCCGTGACTCCGAGTGGGACCTCCAGTTTCACGTTCAGGTTGCCCTGGCCACCCAGAATACGGCGCTGGCGGCAATCGTTGAGAAAATGTGGACTCAGCGCGTTCACAACCCCTACTGGAAAAAACTGCACGATCACATCGATTCCCGCACGGTCGACAACTGGTGTGACGATCACGACCAAATCCTTAAGGCGCTGATTCGTAAAGATCCCCACGCCGCAAAACTGGCCATGTGGCAACATCTGGAAAACACCAAACAGATGCTGTTCAATGAAACCAGTGACGACTTTGAATTTAACGCTGACCGCTATCTTTTTGCCGATAATCCTGTCGTTCATCTCGATACGTCCCCGAGCGGCGCAAAATAGGCGACCTTTCTTCCGGCAGGCGCTTCGCTGCGCCTTCCCGCCTGAGTGGGTAAGCAAAACATATATAGTGTCAGCCTTTGTAAAATCCCTCGCTCACTTTCAGGGCTTACGCCAAAATCACCTCACCCTGCAAATTCTGTGACGCAGAACGTCGGGCTTTGTTACAATTGGATTCACTTCGTTATTTTGAAAGTTAGTGCTTGCTAACCAGCCAATTAACAGGGAACAGTGTTGGCCACACCGCAATGTGTCCGCGAGCGACCATAATGAAATCACAACAATGTCGCCGTGCTGTTTATCCCGGATAACAGGCGAGACGTTAACCGATTTCCAGGAACACTGAATGGAACTTTTGACCCAACTGCTGCATGCCCTTTGGGCGCAGGATTTTGAAACGCTGGCCAACCCTTCCATGATTGGCATGCTCTATTTTGTCTTGTTTATGATTCTGTTCCTCGAGAATGGTTTGCTGCCTGCGGCCTTCTTACCGGGTGACAGTTTGCTGGTTCTTGTCGGCGTGCTTTGTGCCAAAGGCGCAATGGCGTTCCCACAGACCATTTTATTACTGACCGTCGCGGCCAGCCTTGGCTGCTGGGTGAGTTATATTCAGGGAAGATGGCTGGGCAATACCCGAATAGTACAGAACTGGCTTTCCCATCTGCCTGCGCACTATCACCAGCGGGCACACCACCTGTTCCATAAACATGGGCTTTCCGCGCTGCTGATTGGCCGCTTTATCGCCTTTGTACGCACCCTGCTGCCCACCATTGCCGGGCTGTCCGGGTTGAGCAGCGCACGCTTCCAGTTCTTCAACTGGATGAGCGGCCTGTTATGGGTGTTGATCCTGACGACGCTGGGCTATGCGCTGGGTAAAACGCCGGTCTTCATGAAATATGAAGATCAGCTGATGTCCTGCCTGATGCTGCTGCCTGTTGTTCTGCTGATCTTCGGCCTGATTGGCTCGCTGGTTGTTCTGTGGAAGAAAAAATACGGAGCGCGAGGTTAACGATGGTTATCTCACCGCTCGCCATGCGCCGCTTTGCCTGTGCCTTTATTGCACTGGTGATGCTCAGTGCCGTACTGCTGGCGTGGAACACGCTTTCACACCAGGACGCTACGCTGGCCATTCGCCCGGTAAACCAGGGGGGCGGTGTGCCTGACGGTTTTTCTGTCTGGCATCATCTGGATGCAAACGGCATCCGCTTTAAGAGCATCACCCCGCAGGACGATGTTTTACTGATTAAGTTTGATTCCCGTGCGCAGAGCGCTGCCGCGAAAGCGGTTCTTGACCGAACGCTGCCGCACGGATATATCATTGCCCAGCAGGAAGATGACAACCCGCCAGCCGCGTGGTTATCATTAATTCGCGATACGTCGCATCGGTTTGGATAACTTCCTGGATTCCGAATCTTTTCACTCACTTTGGTGAATCCCCCGTTTACTTACTATGCTTAAGTACGCGGAGCACCCCTCGAATGTACTCCGCATAATTTTGGATAGCGGCTAACCCCGCAACACAATGGAAGGTTTCGATAATGAAATTCCGCATGACCCTGGCTCTGGCCCTTTTTTCTTTAAGCACGGCGACCTTCGCAAACTCTCTCTGTCAGGAGAAAGAACAGGATATTCAGCGTGAGATCGGTTATGCCGAAAAGCATAACAATCAGCACCGTGTTGATGGTCTCAAAAAAGCGCTGAGCGAAGTGAAAGCAAACTGTTCAGACAGCAAGCTACGTGCCGATCACCAGAAGAAAATCGCTGAACAGAAGGACGAGATAGCCGAGCGCCGTCAAGACCTGCAGGAAGCGAAAGAGAAAGGGGATGCGGAAAAAATTGCTAAGCGCGAGAAGAAGTTGAAAGAGGCGCAGGACGACCTGAAAGCGCTGGAAGCTCGCGATTATTGAGTTAACGGAAATCTCAACAGGAGAGAATCATGTCAAAAGATACGACGTCTGAACATCTGCGCGCTGAACTGAAATCCCTGGCCGATACCCTTGAAGAGGTGCTGAACTCCTCTGCCGATAAGTCGAAAGAAGAAGTGAGCAAGCTGCGCAGCAAAGCGGAGCAGGCGCTGAAAGAGAGCCGCTACCGCCTGGGTGAAACCGGTGATGCTCTGGCGAAACAGACCCGTGAAGCGGCTGCCCGTGCAGATGAATATGTGCGCGACAATCCATGGACGGGTGTTGGTATTGGTGCCGCAGTGGGTGTGGTGCTGGGTGTCCTGCTGACGCGTCGTTGATATGGAAGATCCTCGTCACGCACAAGGGCCTGCTAATAACGTCCTCGGCATCGGCCAGCGTATTTTGACGACGCTGGTTGGGATTGCCGAAACGCGCGTCCGGCTGGCAGTGGTCGAACTGGAAGAGGAGAAAGCGAACCTCTTCCAGATGCTGCTGATGCTCGGGCTGACCATGCTCTTCGCCGCGTTTGGTCTGATGAGCCTGATGGTGTTAATCATCTGGGCCATTGATCCGCAGTATCGACTCAACGCGATGATTGCCACGACCGTCGTTCTGCTGGTCGCGGCGTTGATTGGCGGCATATGGACGATGCGTAAAGCGCGCAAGTCCACTTTCCTGCGCCACACGCGCCAGGAACTGGCTAACGATCGCGCTCTGCTGGAGGATGACAAGCCGTGAGCGATAAAGCGGAACGTCAGAAGCGAAAAGCGTACCTGTTAAGTCAGATCCAGCAGCAGCGGCTGGATCTGTCTGCCAGCCGCCGTGACTGGATCGACGCGACGCGACGGTTTGACCGTGGCTGGAATACCTTCCTGAGCCTGCGTTCGTGGGCGCTGGTCGGCAGCAGCGTGATGGCTATCTGGACGGTTCGTCATCCGAATATGCTCATCCGCTGGGCCCGACGCGGTTTTGGTGCCTGGAGCGCCTGGCGTCTGGTGAAGGCAACGTTGCGACAACAGCAGCTGCGGTGATAAACACAAAACGGTAACTCTGGTTACCGTTTTTTATTTTTGCGCACACTCCCTTGCTCAATATCTTTGAAGAAGATTGACAGTTTTCCTTGCTAACAATTGCTACCCGCCCCGTTTATTATCCTCTCCATCGACAGCAGAGCCGCGGTATCTACCCGGAATTGCACAAAAATAATGTTCAGCCACGCATGTGGTTTCCTGGAGAGTAAAATGAAAAAATTAGAAGATGTTGGTGTACTGGCTGCGCGTATTCTGATGCCAATTCTGTTTATCGTGGCAGGCTGGGGCAAAATCACCGGATACGCGGGTACCCAGCAGTATATGGAAGCCATGGGCGTTCCGGGGTTCCTGCTGCCGCTGACTATTCTGCTCGAGTTCGGCGGCGGACTGGCGGTTCTGTTCGGCTTCCTGACCCGCACCACCGCGCTGTTTACCGCAGGCTTTACCCTGCTGACCGCGTTCCTGTTCCACAGCAACTTTGCTGAAGGCGTGAACTCACTGATGTTCATGAAAAACCTGACCATCGCGGGTGGTTTCCTGCTGCTGGCTATCACAGGTCCAGGCGCATACAGCATCGACCGCCTTCTGAATAAGAAGTGGTAAGCACGCTATACTGATTGAACCCAAAGCGAGGAGATATCTCCTCGCTTTTGCTATCTGACGGAGGACAAAAAATGGGACAACTCGTAGACGGCGTCTGGCAGGATGTCTGGTATGACACTAAATCCACCGGAGGACGCTTCAAGCGCTCTGTTTCGGCCTTTCGTAACTGGCTGACGGCAGACGGCGCGCCTGGCCCGAGCGGCGAAGGCGGCTTCGCGGCGGAGAAAGATCGTTATCATCTGTACGTTTCTCTCGCCTGCCCGTGGGCGCACCGTACGCTGATTGTGCGCAAGCTTAAAGGTCTCGAATCTTTGATTCCTGTTTCGGTGGTGAACCCATTGATGCTGGAAAACGGCTGGACGTTCGATAGTGATTTCCCCGCCGCGACCGGTGACGACCTGTATCACCACGATTTCCTCTACCAGCTCTACCTGCGCGCCGATCCGCACTACACCGGACGCGTTACCGTACCGGTGCTCTGGGACAAGAAAAACCAGACGATCGTCAGCAATGAATCCGCGGAAATCATCCGCATGTTTAACACCGCGTTTGACGCGCACGGCGCCCGCGCCGGAGATTATTACCCGGTCGAGCTGCGTGATAAAATTGACGAGCTGAACGGCTGGATTTACGACAACGTGAACAACGGCGTCTATAAGGCCGGTTTTGCCACCAGCCAGGAAGCCTACGACGAAGCGGTCGGAAAAGTCTTTGAATCCCTGGAACGGCTGGAGCAAATCCTCGGCCAGCACCGCTATTTAACGGGCGATCGGCTGACGGAAGCGGACATTCGCCTGTGGACCACGCTTATCCGCTTCGACCCGGTTTACGTCACCCACTTCAAGTGCGATAAGCACCGCATCAGCGACTACATGAACCTGCACGGTTTCCTGCGCGACATCTACCAGATGCCAGGGATCGCGGAGACGGTCGATTTTGACCATATTCGCACCCACTATTTCCGCAGCCACAAAACCATCAACCCGACGGGCATTATCTCCATCGGCCCGTGGCAGGATCTGGATGAACCGCACGGGCGCGACGTTCGTTTTGGATAAATACGAAGGGCATCAGCAGATGCCCTTTTTTAATTCACAATCTCCATCTATCCTTATCTCGATCGCTTAAAAAACAAGTGATTGACCGATTATTGAGGCAAGGAAAAAATGGACTGGTATTTAAAAGTACTGCGCAACTACATTGGATTTGGTGGCCGCGCCCGCCGCAAAGAGTACTGGATGTTCGTTCTGGTGAACTTCGTCCTGATTATGGTGCTGGGCATCGTGGATAAAATCCTCGGCTGGGAGCGCGCCGGCGGTGAAGGCATATTGACTACGATTTATGGCTTGCTGGTATTGCTGCCTTCATGGGCCGTGCTGTTTCGTCGTCTCCACGATACCGATCGTTCGGCGTGGTGGCTGCTGTTGCTGTTGATCCCGCTCGTCGGCTGGATCGTGATTTTGATTTTCAACTGTCAGAGCGGCACGCCGGGCGAAAACCGCTTTGGTCCGGATCCTAAGATCGGCGCGTAAATTCCTGCCCGGTAGCGCTTACGCTTACCGGGCCTGCACGCTTATTTGTTGTGATGCGCAAAGAGCTTTGGAATTTCGCGCAGGCACCACGATTTGGCTTCGCCCATGCTGTCGCGGCGCCACGCCATAATAATGTCCACTTCGCTGGTGTACTCCGGGCTCACCACCCGCAGTCGCCCTTCCGCAATATCTTTTTCCACAAATGGGTAGGGCATCGTCGCTACGCCCAAACCGGCCAGCAGCGCCTGCCGCTTGTCTTCCAGTGACGTGACCGTCAGACGAGGCTGTTTATCCAGCAGCTGAACCGTCAGCACCGGACGCTCGCGCGCGGTATCCGCCACCGCCACGCCGCGATACTTCACGCGCGTGACCTCCGAAAGCGGTTCCGGCTCCTGGTGAATCGGGTGATCCGGCGCGGCAACGTAGACGTTCATGACGCTGTAAAGCTTGCGGGAGTTGATTTCCGAGGATGAACGGAAGTGCATATCTGGCGCAATGACGATATCCGCCCTGCCCGTCTCCAGACGCTCCCACGCCCCGGCCAGCACCTCGGTGATGATCGACAGCTGCGTGTTGGCCTTCGCCGCCAGGCGATCCACCAGCGGGAACAGCGCTTCAGTTGGCACCAGCGCTTCGGTGACTAACGTCAGGTGGGTTTCCCAGCCGCGGGCCAGCGCTTCGGCGTCCGTGGTGAGCTTGTCCGCCGCTTCCAGCAGCACGCGACCACGCTCCAGCAGCATCCGCCCCACGTTGGTGAATTTTGTTCGATGACCGGAGCGATCGAAGAGCACGACGTCCAGCTCTTCCTCCAGTTTTTGCATGGTGTAGCTTAGCGCAGACGGAACGCGCCCCAGTTCATCTGCCGCCGCGGCAAAGCTGCCGCGCCGGTCAATCGCGTCCATGACGCGAAGCGCCTCAAGCGTCAATGCTCTCTCTTTAGCCATCTCGTTCTCATTCAGGAAATTTGAACATACCGGGCAGAATATCTGGCTAACAATGCAGCGTCCATACCTTTACCATTGTTTTAGTGTAAAGAGAGGTCAAGTTTATGATTACGACAAGAACAGCTAAACAGTGCGGACAAGCCGATTTCGGTTGGCTGCAGGCCCGCTACACCTTTTCCTTTGGACACTACTTTGACCCTAAACTCCTCGGTTACGCTTCACTGCGCGTGTTAAATCAGGAAGTGCTCGCCCCGGGCGCCTCCTTCCAGCCGCGTACGTATCCGAAAGTCGATATCCTGAACCTGATCCTGGAAGGCGAGGCAGAATACCGCGATAGCGAGGGCAATCATGTCCAGGCAAAGGCTGGCGAAGCGTTGTTAATTTCCACGCAGCCGGGCATCAGCTACAGCGAGCATAACCTCAGCAAAGACAAAACGCTGACCCGCATGCAGCTGTGGCTGGACGCCTGCCCTGAGCGGGAAAATCCGCTGGTGCAGAAATTAGATCTGAAAGGTGATAAACAGCAGCTGATTGCCTCGCCTGACGGCAGCAAAGGCAGCCTACAGCTGCGTCAGCAGGTGTGGCTGCACCATATCGAACTGAAGAAAGGTGAACAGGCAAGCTTCCAGCTGCACGGTCCGCGCGCCTATTTGCAGTCCATTCACGGTACGGTGCATGCGGTAACGTATACGGAAGAGAAAGAAGCGCTCACCTGCGGCGACGGGGCGTTTATTCGTGATGAAGCGAATATTACCCTGGTGGCGGATACGCCGCTGCGCGCGCTGCTGATTGATTTGCCGGTTTAAAGAACACACTCGCCCTTACCCCTCACCCTAGCCCTCTCCCCAAAGGGGGAGAGGGGTTGGGG